>NZ_JBXANU010000002.1:0-494140 GCF_058802085.1 Pseudomonas sp. GW822-FHT02G04 | reverse complement strand
GAAGGCAAAAGCGAACAGAGCTGAAGGCTGCCCAAGGCAGCCTTCAGCTCTGAAAAGGTTTTACCGGACACTAGTGACGCTCCGCGTGGGAATGCAGCCCGGGACGCTCCGCGTCCCACCCTCTAAAGCCGAACGCGGAGCGTCCGTTGAGGCATTCCCACGCAGAGCGTGGGAACGATCATCAGTAGAGGGTCTAGGCCTGCTTGTACCCGCGCACTTCATCCACGCCACGGTTGGCCAGTTGGTCGGCCCGTTCGTTGCCATGATGGCCGATGTGCCCGCGCACCCATTTCCAGGTGACGTTGTGGCGGTTGACCTGTTCGTCGAGCAGTTTCCACAGGTCGGCGTTTTTCACTGGCTCCTTCGCTGCGGTTTTCCAGCCGCGTTTCTTCCAGTTGGCCATCCACTCGTTGATGCCTTTCATCACGTACTGGGAGTCGGTCACCAGCAGCACGTCGCAAGAGCGCTTGAGCTCTTCCAGGCCACGGATCGCGCCCATCAACTCCATGCGGTTGTTGGTAGTGTTGGCTTCGCCGCCCCAGAGTTCTTTTTCAACGCCCTTGCACACCAGCAACGCGCCCCAGCCGCCTGGGCCAGGATTGCCCTTGCAGGCGCCATCGGTGAAGAGTTCTACGCTATCGCTCATGCCAATCTATCCAGAAAATGCGCTGGCTCGCCGATCGGTGACCGACGATGCCCGAGGCCGGGGCATACCCGGCCGGGAATATAAAAAAGTGTATTACGGTTCGATGTGACGACGGTTGACCTTGGCCATCGGCAACGGAATCAGCTTGCCCATCGGTTCGCGCCGTACTTGGCGCACCGGCCGCAGTCCCACCACGATCTTGCGCGCGACTAATAAATAGAAGCCGCCACCCGACAATTGCCAGTCACCGGCCTTGCGCTCCCAACCGGCCAGACGAGCTTGCCAGGCAGGTGACGCAAGCGGCGGACGATAGCACCCGAAGCGGCGTTTCTCCAGCGCGAAGCCCAGCAGGTTCAGCCAGTCGCTGACCCGCGACGGCGAAATGCAGCGGGCCTGGCGCAAGGCGTCATGGGCGAACACATGACGCAGACCCCAGCTGCTCCAGGGGTTGATCCCGATAATCAGCAGATGCCCACCGGGGCGCACACTGCTCGCCGCTTCGCGCAACAAGCCGTGGGGCGACAGGCAAAAATCCAGCCCATGCTGCAACACCACCACATCGGCGGCATGCTCGCTCAAGGGCCAGGCCTGCTCTTCGCAGACGATCTCGACCCCCGGCAACGGCGCGCCGAGTCGCACATTGCGCTGCACCTGCGGCGCCGACGGTGGCGTCTGTGCCGAGGGGCCGTAATGCACCAGATAGCCGCCGAAGAAGCGCCCCAACTCGTCTTCGAGCATGCGTCGTTCTTCGTCCAGCAGAAATTGCCCGATGGGGCCGGACAGCCAGTCACGGGCCGCGCTGATCAATGCCAGCCAGTCAGGATCAGCCTGAGCGAACGCTTTATCGGTCATTGCATTCTCCAACGCGCCAGGAAGCTCTAAGATGCGCCAATGTTTTCCGCTTGGCGAATCCGACGATGATACAGATCAGTGCCCTGCCCGCCTTCACCGACAACTACATCTGGTTGTTACAAGACCACAGCACCCAGCGCTGCGCCGTAGTCGATCCGGGCGATGCCGCGCCCGTAGAGGCATGGCTCGCGGCGCACCCGGGTTGGGTGTTAAGCGATATTCTGATCACTCATCACCATCATGACCATGTCGGCGGCGTCGAGCGGCTGAAAAAAGCGACAGACGCAACCGTCTATGGCCCGGCCAGCGAGACCATCCCGGCACGGGACGTGGCCCTCAAGGACAGCGACCGGATCAACGTGCTGGGCTGGGACCTCGATGTCATCAAAGTTCCGGGCCATACCCTCGGGCATATTGCCTATTACCACCGTGGTCATTTGTTTTGCGGCGACACCCTGTTCGCTGCCGGTTGCGGACGCTTGTTCGAAGGCACGCCCGAGCAAATGCATCACTCGCTGAGCCGTCTCGCGGCGCTTCCGGAAGATACGCTGGTCTATTGCACCCACGAATACACCCTGAGCAATCTGAAGTTTGCCGTGGCGGTCGAACCGGGCAACCCCGACACCCTCGAACGACGGACCAAAGTCACCCGTCAACGGGAAGCCGGAATCATGACGCTGCCTTCGACCCTGGCGCTGGAAAAGCTCACCAATCCGTTTTTGCGTACCGGCGAAACATCCGTTAAAGAAAAAGTGGACGAACGGAATGGAACCGAAAACCGGGCGCCGAGTGCGGTCTTTGCTGCATTGAGGGCTTGGAAAGATACGTTCTAAGTCGCCTGCGCGATGGTACAAAAATTCTGAATGGTTGACCGCAGGGGGTGTGCTTTCTAGAATCGCCCGACATTTTCGCCCGGAACTTACTTCCAGCCAATGTCGTCACCTATTCGTAAAGCCACCAATTCAGACGCATTGACCCGCTTGGCTCAAGCCATCGCGGTGGCTGTGTCCGCCACTTTGGCGGGCTGTTCAAGCCATGTGCCGCAGACCGAAGCGACACACACACCGAATATCGCCGCGCGAGCCAAGCAAAAACCGATCTGGCTCAGCGAAAAACCAACACCGCAAGTTCCCCAGGACGTCTGGGAGCGCATGCGCCAGGGCTTCCAGTTGCAGGACAACCTGGGCGTCAACCCGCGTATCGAGCAGCAGCGCCTGTGGTTCGCCAGTAACCCGTCCTTCCTCGAAAACGCCGGCGAACGCGGCAGCCTCTACATTCACTACATCGTCGAACGCCTTGAAGAACGCAACATGCCGCTGGAACTGGCGCTGTTGCCAGTGATTGAAAGCGCCTACAACCCGATGGCCTACTCCCGGGCCGATGCGGTGGGTCTTTGGCAATTCATTCCTTCCACCGGGCGTTACTTCAACCTGCGTCAGACCCGCTTCTATGATGGCCGTCGCGATATCACCGCCTCGACCACTGCGGCCATGGATTACCTGACCCGCCTGCACGACATGTTCAACGGCGACTGGCTGCTGGCCCTGGCGGCCTATAACGCTGGTGAAGGCACGGTCAGCCGGGCCATCGAACGCAACGAACGACTGGGCCTGCCGACCGACTACTGGAACCTGCCGCTGCCAGCGGAAACCCAGGCCTATGTACCGAAGCTGCTGGCTCTGTCGCAAGTGGTGTTGGCCCCCGACGCCTATGGCGTGAACCTCAACCCGATCGCCAACGAACCGTATTTCCAGGTCGTCGAAATCAACCAGCGCATGGACCTGTCCAAGGTTGCCGCGGTGGCCAACATCGACGAAGACGAGCTGTTCCAGCTCAACCCGGCCTTCAAGCAACGCACCACTATCGACGGCCCCCAGCATCTGCTGGTGCCGACGTCCAAGGCGCAACTGCTGACCGCCAGCCTCTCGACCATGCGTCCTGAAGAGCTGATCAGCCAGCGGCCGCTCAAGCCGGTGTTCGAAGGTGCCGACGAGCGCGAAATCGCCAGCATCAAGCGCGCCTACCGGGTTAAACGCGGCGAAAATCTGGCCTCCATTGCCAAGGCCAACAAGGTCGACGTCAAAGACCTGCAACGCTGGAACAAACTGAACGGCAAGAACCTCAAGGTCGGCCAGACCCTGGTGATGCAGGACACCACCAGGCGCAGCGGCGGTCGCATCAACACTGTCGTGGCAGCGAACAGCAAAACCAGCGGCAAGGCAGACAAACAGAAGCCGCAGACCCAGTACAAGGTCCAGCAAGGCGACTCGTTGTACATGGTTGCCAAACGTTTCAATGTCGAAATGCAACACCTCAAGCGCTGGAACCCGCGGGTAGGCCAAGCGCTGAAGCCGGGACAGATGCTGACGGTTTCTTCCCCGCATTAAACAGCACGCCCTGTCGAGGGGCTTTCGTGGCGAGGGGGCTTGCTGTGGCGAGGGGGCTTGCCCCCGTTCGGCTGCGCAGCAGTCGTAAATCCTGCCGATACGGTGAATCGGAAGAAAATGCCGGGGCCGCTTCGCGACCCAACGGGGGCAAGCCCCCTCGCCACAGCAAGCTCCCTCGCCACAGGTTCTGCGATCCGCCGGACCATCACCTCGCAATTAACAACGCATTAAGCCCCCGTCTTTTTCCTGTCGATACAAGCTGTTACTGTACGGCCCACAAAGCCCAAGCCGCCTGGATCGGATCTCTGACTTGAAGCGTCCCCTCCTCCTTCTCCTGATCAGCCTGGCCTTGAGCTCCCCCGCAAGCGCGACGATCAGCGAAAGCCACGGTTATGCGCAGTTCGGCACGCTCAAGTATCCGGCCAGATTTACCCACTTCGACTGGGTCAACCCGCAAGCGCCCAAGGGCGGTACGTTGCGGGTGATGGCGTTTGGCACCTTCGATACGCTAAACCCTTACACCTTCAAAGGTTCGAGCCCGGTTTCCACGGCCAACTTCCTGCAATACGGCATCAACGAACTCAACGAACCGCTGATGGTCGGCACCGGCCAGTACGCGCCGTCGGGCGATGAGCCGACGTCCAGTTATGGCCTGATCGCCCAATCGGTGGAATACAGCGAGGACCGCAGCTGGGTGGTGTTCAACCTGCGCCCCGAAGCGCGCTTCCACGATGGCACGCCGATCACCGCTTACGATGTCGCGTTCTCCTATCGCCTGCTGCTCAAGGAAGGTCATCCGCAATACCGCACCAACCTGCAGGAAGTGTCACGGGTCGACATCCTCAACCCGCAGCGCATTCGCTTTGTCTTCAAGCGCTCCGGCAATCCGTTGCTGATCCTGCGCCTGGGCGAGTTGCCGGTGTTGCCCCAGCATTACTGGAAAGATCGCGACTTCAAGGCCACCACCTTCGAGCCGCCATTGGGCAGTGGGCCGTATCGCATCACTTCGGTAACCCCTGGGCGGCAGATCGTCTTCGAACGGGTCAAGGATTACTGGGGCAAGGACCTGCCGGTCAATCGCGGCAAGTACAACGTCGATCGCATGGAAGTCGAGTTCTACCGTGACAGCGACGTGGCTTTCGAAGCGTTCAAGGCCGGCGAGTTCGACATCTACATCGAGCACCAGGCGAAGAACTGGGACAATGGCTACGACTTCCCGGCCGTGCGCCGTGGCGAGGTGATCAAGGCGCAGATCCCGCACCAGATCCCGACCCAGAGCCAGGGCCTGTTCATGAACACTCGGCGGTCGACCTTCGCCGAGATCAAGGTCCGTGAAGCGCTGGGGCTGATGTTCGACTTCGAGTGGACCAACCGCACGCTGTTCAGCGGCGCCTACACGCGCGCCATGAGTTATTACCCCAACAGCGAGTTCTCCGCCACCGGACTGCCGGTCGGCCACGAGTGGCTGTTGCTCAAGCCCTATCGCGATCAGTTGCCCGCCAAGCTGCTCACCGAGCCGTTCAGCCTGCCGCAGACCGAAGGCCGCGGCATTCCGCGCGAAACCATGCGCAAGGCCTTGAGCCTGCTCGCCGAGGCCGGCTGGAAGCTCAATGGCCAGCGGCTACAGAACAGCATTGGCCAACCGCTACGCTTAGAGATCCTGCTGGTCAACCCGAACCTGGAGCGGATCCTTCAGCCTTACGTCGAGAACCTCGCCAGCATCGGCATCGACGCACGGCTGCGCACGGTCGATCGCGCCCAGTACAAACAGCGCCTCGATCAGTTCGATTTCGACATGATCCTGATGACCCTCAACCAGACCCTCAGCCCGGGCCTGGAGCAATGGCAGTACTTCCACTCCAGCCAGGTCGGGGTCAAGGGCAGCAAGAACTACGCAGGCATCGCCAACCCGGTGGTCGACCATTTGCTCGAACAACTGCTCGGCGCCCAGACCCGGGATGAACAAGTCGCCGCCGGCAAGGCGCTCGACCGGGTGCTGCTATGGCAGCACTACATCATTCCCAACTGGTACCTCAATTATCACCGCCTGGCCTACCGCAACCGGTTCGCCTTCGTCACGACGCCGCCCTACACACTGGGCCTGAGCGCGTGGTGGCTGAAATCTTCGGAGAAAGATCAATGAACCCCGTACGCGCCCTGCTCTTGCAGGCCAGCGGCCTGTTGTTCGCCGGGCTGGCCTGCGCCGCCCCGCAACATGCCCTGACCCTGTACAACGAGCCGCCGAAATACCCGGCCGACTTCAAGCACTTCGATTACGTAAACCCCGATGCACCCAAGGGCGGGATCTTCCGTGAGGCCGGGTTCGGTGGCTTCGACAGCCTCAACCCGTTCATCAACAAAGGCGTGCCGGCCGACGATATCAGCATGATCTACGACACCCTGGCCAAACAGGGGCTGGATGAACCCTTCACTGAATACGGCCTGATCGCCGGCAAGATCGAGAAATCCCCGGACAACAGCTGGGTGCGTTTCTACCTGCGCCCCGAAGCACGTTTTCACGACGGTCACCCGGTGCGTGCGGAAGACGTGGTGTTCAGCTTCCAGACCCTGGTCAAGGACGGCGCCCCGCTTTATCGCGGCTATTACAGCGACGTGGAGGAAGCGATCGCCGAAGACCCGCTCACCGTGCTGTTCAAATTCAAGCACAACAACAACCGCGAACTGCCGCTGATTCTCGGCCAACTGCCGATATTGCCCAAACATTGGTGGGCCTCCCGCGACTTCAACAAAGGCAACCTGGAACTGCCGCTCGGCAGCGGCCCGTACAAAGTCAGCGAAGTGAAGGCCGGACGTTCGGTGCGCTATGAGCGGGTCAAGGATTACTGGGGCAAGGACCTGCCGGTCAATCGCGGGTTCTACAACTTCGATGTGATGACCACTGACTATTACCGCGACAACACCGTCGCGCTGGAAGCGCTCAAGGCCGGTCAGTTCGACTACTGGCTGGAAATGTCCGCGAAAAACTGGGCCAAGGCCTACAACATTCCGGCGGTGACCGAAGGGCGGCTGATCAAGGAAGAGATCCCCAACGGCAACCCCACCGGCATGCAAGGCTTTGTGTTCAACCTGCGTCGTCCGGTGTTCCAGGATGTGCGCGTGCGCCAGGCGCTGACTCTGTTGCTGGACTTCGAGTGGACCAACAAGCAACTGTTCAACGGCGCCTACGCGCGTACCCGCAGTTACTTCGAAAACTCGGAAATGGCCGCCACCGGCCTGCCGGACGCCGATCAACTGGCGATCCTCGACCCGTTCCGCGGCAAGATTCCCGAGCAGGTGTTCAGCGAGGCATTCCAGAACCCGCTGACCGACGCCAGCGGCATGATCCGCACTCAGCAACGCAAGGCCTATCAACTGCTGCAAGAGGCCGGCTGGCGGATCGTCGACGACAAGATGGTCGACGCCACCGGCAAACCGGTGACCATCGAGTTCCTGCTGGCCCAGACCGAGTTCGAGCGGGTACTGCTGCCGTTCAAGCGCAACCTCAGCGACCTGGGCATCGACCTGGTGATCCGTCGGGTCGACGTCTCTCAATACATCAACCGCGTTCGCTCCCGGGACTTCGACATGATCGTCGGCAGCTTCCCGCAATCCAACTCGCCGGGTAACGAACAGCGTGAGTTCTGGATGACCGCCGCCGCCGACAAACCCGGCAGCCGCAATTCCATGGGCCTTAAAGACCCAGTGGTGGACCAATTGGTCGAGCAACTGATCAACGCCGATTCGCGCAAAAACCTGGTGGCCCACGCCCGGGCGCTGGACCGGGTGCTGCAATGGGGCTATTACGTGATCCCCAACTGGCACATCAAGACCTGGCGTGTGGCGTACTGGAACCACATCGGCCACCCGAAGGTTTCGCCCAAATATGACATCGGCATCAACACCTGGTGGGTCAAGCCCGACGCGACACCTGCGATAGAAGTCGAAACCAAACTGCAAGCCGACCCTGCGGGCACGGAGTAATCAGATGCTGGCGTATATTTTTCGGCGACTGCTGCTGATCATCCCCACCCTGCTCGGCATTTTGCTGATCAACTTCGTGATCATCCAGGCCGCCCCCGGTGGGCCGGTGGAACAGATGATCGCCAAGCTCGAAGGCTTCGAAGGCGCCACCAGCCGCATCGCCGGTGGCGGTGCCGAAGTGTCGGTGGCTGGCTCGGCCTATCGTGGGGCGCAAGGCCTGGACCCGGCGCTGGTCAAGGAAATCGAGCACATGTATGGCTTCGACAAATCGGCGCCGGAACGTTTGTGGATCATGATCAAGAACTACGCCACCCTGGATTTCGGCGACAGCTTCTTCCGTGACGCCAAGGTCATCGACCTGATCAAGGAAAAGATGCCGGTGTCGATCTCCCTCGGGCTGTGGAGCACCCTGATCATGTACCTGGTGTCGATTCCGCTGGGGATCGCCAAGGCGACGCGACACGGCAGCCACTTCGATGTGTGGACCAGTTCGGCGATCATCGTCGGTTACGCGATCCCGGCGTTCCTGTTCGCCATCCTGCTGATTGTGGTGTTCGCCGGCGGCAGCTATTTCGACTGGTTCCCGCTACGGGGCCTGACCTCGAACAACTTCGATGAGCTCAGCACCGGCGGCAAGATCCTCGATTACTTCTGGCACCTGGCACTGCCGGTCACCGCACTGGTAATCGGTCACTTCGCGACCATGACGCTACTGACCAAAAACAGCTTCCTCGACGAAATCAACAAGCAATACGTGGTCACCGCCAAAGCCAAGGGCCTGACCCGTCACCGCGTGCTCTACGGCCATGTGTTTCGCAACGCCATGCTGTTGGTGATCGCCGGTTTCCCTTCAGCGCTCATCGGCATTTTCTTCACCGGCTCATTGCTGGTGGAAGTGATCTTCTCCCTCGACGGCCTCGGTCTGATGAGCTTCGAAGCGGCGATCAACCGCGATTACCCGATCGTCTTCGGCACACTGTTCATCTTCACGCTGCTGGGGCTGGTGCTGAAGCTGATCGGCGACCTCATGTACACCCTTGTCGATCCGCGCATCGACTTCGAAAGCCGGGAGCATTGAGATGAACCTGTCCCCTCTCAATCGCCGACGTTTCGAACTGTTCAAGGCCAACAAGCGTGGCTGGTGGTCGTTGTGGCTGTTTCTGATTCTGTTCGGCGCAAGCCTCGGCGCCGAGCTGATCGCCAACGACAAACCGCTGGTGGTGCACTACGACAACGCCTGGTACTTCCCGGCGCTCAAGCGCTATCCGGAAACCACGTTCGGCGGCGAGTTCCCGCTGGAAGCCAACTACAAGAGCCCGTACATCCGTGAACTGCTCAAGGCCAAGGACGCCTGGGTGCTATGGGCACCGATCCCCTACAGCTACCAGAGTATCAACTACGACCTGAAAGTCCCGGCTCCCGCACCGCCGTCTACCGACAACCTGCTGGGCACCGACGACCAGGGTCGTGATGTGCTGGCCCGGGTGATTTACGGCTTCCGGATTTCGGTGCTGTTCGCTTTGACGCTGACCATCCTCAGCTCGATCATCGGCGTGATCGCCGGCGCCTTTCAGGGTTTCTATGGCGGCTGGGTCGACCTGGCCGGGCAGCGTTTCCTGGAGATCTGGTCCGGGCTGCCGGTGCTGTACCTGCTGATCATCCTCGCCAGTTTCGTGCAGCCGAACTTCTGGTGGTTGCTGGGGATCATGTTGCTGTTTTCGTGGATGAGCCTGGTGGATGTGGTACGCGCCGAGTTCCTGCGTGGACGGAATCTGGAATACGTGCGCGCGGCCCGGGCGCTGGGCATGCAGAATGGTGCGATCATGTTCCGCCACATTTTGCCCAACGCCATGGTCTCGACCATGACCTTCATGCCGTTCATCCTGACCGGCGCCATCGGCACCCTGACCGCCCTCGACTTCCTGGGCTTCGGTCTGCCGCCGGGCGCGCCGTCCCTGGGTGAACTGGTGGCGCAGGGCAAGTCCAACCTGCAAGCGCCGTGGCTCGGCATGAGTGCGTTTGCGGTGCTGGCGCTGATGTTGAGCCTGCTGGTGTTCATTGGCGAGTCCGCTCGCGATGCCTTCGACCCGAGGAAGTGAAATGAATCAGGACAATCTGATCGAAGTGCGCGACCTGGCCGTCGAATTTGTCGTCGGCGAGCACGTTCAGCGGGTGGTCGAAGGCGTCAGCTTCGACATCAAGCGCGGCGAAACCCTGGCGCTGGTGGGTGAAAGCGGCTCCGGCAAATCGGTGACCGCCCACTCGATCCTGCGGCTGCTGCCCTACCCGCTAGCCCGGCATCCGTCCGGCACCATCACCTATTCCGACCGGAACCTGTTGGAGCTGAAAGAGAAAACCATCCGCCACATCCGCGGCAACCGGATTGCGATGATCTTTCAAGAGCCGATGACCTCGCTCAACCCACTGCACTCGATCGAGAAGCAGATCAACGAGGTATTGGGCATCCACAAGGGCCTGACCGGCAAAGTCGCGACCAAGCGCACGCTGGAACTGCTGGAGATGGTCGGCATCCCCGAACCCGAGAAACGTCTCAAGGCCCTGCCCCACGAATTGTCCGGTGGCCAGCGCCAGCGGGTGATGATCGCCATGGCCCTGGCCAACGAGCCGGAACTGCTGATCGCCGACGAACCGACCACCGCGCTGGATGTGACTGTTCAGCTGAAAATCCTCGAATTGCTCAAGGAATTGCAGGCCCGCCTGGGCATGGCGTTGTTACTGATCAGTCACGATTTGAACCTTGTACGAAGAATTGCGCATCGCGTATGTGTCATGCAGCGCGGTTGCATCGTCGAACAGGCATCGTGCGAAGAATTGTTCCGCGCGCCGCAGCATCCGTACACCCGGGAACTGCTGGCAGCGGAGCCCAGCGGCAAGCCGGCGACCAATGTAATTGGCCCGCCATTGCTGCAGGTCGAGGACCTGAAAGTCTGGTTCCCGATCAAGAAAGGCTTTCTGAAAAAGACCGTCGACCACATCAAAGCGGTGGACGGCGTCAATTTCAGCCTGCCCCAGGGCCAGACCCTGGGGATTGTGGGAGAAAGCGGTTCCGGCAAGTCGACGCTCGGTCTGGCGATTTTGCGGCTGATCGGTAGCAAAGGTGCGATCCGTTTTGAAGGCAAGCAGCTAGACTGCCTGACGCAGCAACAGGTTCGGCCGCTGCGGCGGGAAATGCAGGTGGTGTTCCAGGACCCTTTCGGCAGCCTGAGCCCACGGATGTGCGTGAGCCAGATCGTCGGCGAAGGCCTGCGGATCCACAAGATGGGCACCGAGGCCGAGCAGGAACAAGCGATTATTGCGGCACTCAAGGAGGTAGGCCTGGATCCGGAAACCCGGCACCGCTACCCCCATGAATTTTCCGGTGGGCAGCGGCAAAGAATCGCCATTGCCCGGGCTTTAGTGCTAAAACCGGCGTTGATTCTGCTGGACGAGCCGACTTCGGCCCTCGACCGCACCGTGCAACGCCAAGTGGTGGAGCTGCTACGTTCACTGCAAACCAAGTACAACCTGACGTATTTGTTTATCAGCCATGACCTGGCTGTCGTCAAAGCGCTGAGCCACCAGCTGATGGTGGTCAAGCATGGCCAAGTGGTCGAACAGGGAGACGCGCAAAGTATTTTTGCCGCCCCCCAACATCCGTATACACAGCAGTTGCTGGAAGCCGCTTTTCTGGCACCAGCCACTGCGCAATAAACCTGAAAGAGAGGAGCAACACATGGGTTTTCTCGCCGGTAAGCGCGTACTGATCGTCGGTGTCGCCAGCAAGCTGTCCATCGCATCCGGCATCGCTGCCGCCATGCATCGCGAGGGCGCTGAGCTTGCCTTCACTTATCAGAACGACAAACTCAAGGGTCGTGTCGAAGAGTTCGCACAGGGCTGGGGTTCGAGCCCTGAGCTGTGCTTCCCGTGCGACGTGGCCAGCGACGCAGAGATCGCCAAGGTCTTCGAAGAGCTGAGCAAGAAGTGGGACGGCCTGGACTGCATCGTGCACTCCGTCGGCTTCGCACCGGGCGACCAACTGGACGGCGACTTCACCGAAGCCACCACCCGTGAAGGTTTCCGCATCGCTCACGACATCAGCGCCTACAGCTTCGTGGCCCTGGCCAAAGCCGGTCGCGAAATGATGAAAGGCCGCAATGGCAGCCTGCTGACCCTGTCGTACCTGGGCGCCGAGCGCACCATGCCGAACTACAACGTAATGGGCATGGCCAAGGCTTCCCTGGAAGCTGGCGTACGTTACCTGGCCGGTTCCCTGGGCCCGGACGGCACCCGCGTCAACTGCGTATCGGCCGGCCCGATCCGCACCCTCGCTGCTTCCGGCATCAAGAACTTCCGCAAAATGCTGGCCGCCAACGAAGCGCAAACCCCGCTGCGTCGTAACGTCACCATCGAAGAAGTCGGCAACGCCGGCGCCTTCCTGTGCTCGGACCTGGCGTCCGGCATCAGCGGCGAAATCATGTACGTAGACGGTGGCTTCAACACCACCGCCATGGGCAACATCGAAGAGTGATTTTCGGTTAGCCGTTAAAAAACCCGCCTCTTCAGGCGGGTTTTTTGTGCCTTCAAAATCAAAAGATCTTCACAACAAACACTGGGCAAACAACTGCTGGATCGGCTGTGTGCGCTGGCTATAACGCTGCAACAGCACGATCTCCCGGTAGAACGTCAGCTCTCCCAGCGGGATGATCCTGACCTTCGCCCCATGCTCAAGCCACAGCCCCGCCTCGGGCAATAGCGAAACACCCAGCCCGCATTCCACCATTTTGACAATGGCCTCCAGCTCGTCGAGCTCCAGCGCTACTTGCACGTCAATCTGCTGCTCGCGCAAAAACCGCGTCACCAATCGCCCACCGAATGAATTGCGGTCGTAGCGTACGTGGGGGTGGTTGGCGAGTAACTGCAGCGGGTCGTCCCCTTCAAGATCTGTCGGCACGATCAGCACAAACGGCTCCCGGCGAATGACTTGCACCGATAGCTCCTTGGGTAATTCAAACGGCGGCCTGATCAGAATCGCCAGGTCCACTTCACCAGTGTCCACCTGGCTCAACAGGTTCAGGGATACCCCCGGCACCAGTTTCGCCTCCAGTAATGGCGCCTGTTGCCGGAGTCGCAACAGCGCCCGTGGCAACAACCCGGTCTGGACGGTGGCCACCGCGCCGATCTTCAATTCGCCACGAAACTCGCTGATGTCATCACTGACGGCCATGCGACTGAAGATCTCGAGCATTTCCTGAGCCATCGGCAGCGCTCGCTGCCCTGCGGCATTGAGGAGCGCCTGACGCCCGGTGCGATCGAACAGACGTATTCCCAACGCCTGCTCCAGATTGCGGATCTGCGCACTGACCGCCGACTGAGTCAGGCCGATGTGCATGCCTGCCGCGGCGAACGTGCCATGGCGCGTCACGGCAATGAAGGTTTTCAGTTCCCGCAGCATACAGCCCCCAATTGATCGAAATAATTTGAGCTCGCTGCAAAAACTATCGTCTTTCAATCAAAAAGCACAGGACTAAACTCAGTCTCAACTCTCAACCCGTCGAGGCACATCCGATGCAACTGTCCCCTTTTCATTTGGCCATCCCGGTTTACGATCTGGACGCTACCCGGCGTTTCTATGGCGAGGTGTTCGGCCTGGAAGAAGGTCGTTCCAGCGATCACTGGGTCGATTTCAACTTTTTCGGCCATCAGCTGGTGATTCATCTGGCCCCGAAAAACGCTTCTCAGGAAGCCGCCCATACCAACGCCGTGGATGGCCACGACGTACCGGTGCCGCATTTCGGTGTGGTATTGCCGATGGAAGAATGGGAGGCGCTGGCCGAACGCCTGAAAGCCCTGGGCACACACTTCGTGATCGAGCCGGGCATCCGGTTTCAGGGATTGGTGGGCGAACAGGCCACGATGTTTCTCTTCGATCCCTGCGGCAATGCCCTGGAGTTCAAGGCATTCAAAAATATCAATCAGTTGTTCGCCAAATGATCCGCCTACCCATTGACGCCACCAACCTCAGTGAAGCGGTGGTCAATGGCGAGACCACTGCTGCCATCGTCGCCGAAGCCTTTCTTCAGCGCATTCAGGCGCAGGAGCCGGATATCCAGGCTTTTGTCTCGTTCGACGCCCGGCAGGTACGCGCCGATGCGGCGCAGCACAACGGCCAGGGCCTGCTGGCCGGCGTCCCCGTGGGCATCAAGGACATTTTCGACACCGCTGCCTACCCCACACAGTTCTATTCACCCATTTATACCGACCATCAACCCTCCCGGGACGCCCACGTCGTGACGCTGCTGCGCCAGGCCGGGGCGCTGATCATGGGCAAGACCCATACCACCGAGTTTGCATACATGCACACCGGTCCAACCCGCAATCCCCACGACCTCACCCGCACGCCAGGCAGCTCCAGCGCCGGCTCGGCGGCCGGGATGGCAGCGGGGTTCTTTGCCCTGGCGCTGGGCACCCAGACGGCCGGCTCGTTGCTCAAGCCGGCGTCCTACTGCGGCCTCTTCGCCTTCAAACCGTCGCTGGGGCTGGTGTCGCTGGAAGGGGTAAAACCGTTGGCGCCGAGCTTCGACACCGTGGGCTGGTATGGACAGTCAGTGCGCGACCTGCACCTGGTAGCGCGCGTGTTGATTCCCGGGTTCGTGGTGCCTGACATCGAGCGGCGTCCACTGCAATTGGGGTTCTGCCGCACGTCGCGCTGGGATCAAGTGGACCCCGACGTCGCCCTTGCCCTGGAACAGGCGGTGGATCAGCTGCGCAGCGCCGGCCATCACGTGAGCGAAGTACGGCTGCCGGATGAGTTTGCCGGTGTGTTCGACGATCATCAGTTGATTAACGATTGTGAAGGTGCCCGCTCGCTGGCGAAGGAGTTTCAACAACACCGAACACAATTGAGCCCTTCGACCCTGGCCATGTTCGAGCGAGCGGCAACTACAGCCTGGCAACAGGAATCCGCCGCCAAGGCGCGTCTGGCCGATCTTGCCCCACGCTTGAGCGAGCTTTGCCAACCCTTCGACGCCATGCTCGGCGCCTCTTGCGGGATGGTCGCGCCGGTAGGCCTGGAAAGCACCGGACCATCGGATTTCATCAAGTTCTGGGGGGCGTTTGGCTGGCCGCAACTGAACATCCCGCTGAGGCCCGCCCAAGCCATGTTGCCTGTCGGGCTACAGATGATCGGACGGTTCAGAGACGATGGCCGGCTGTTACGAACAGCCGAGCACGTTGCAGCGGTTTTGCAAGGCGCCATTCAAGAGTAACGAGCGTCGAACTGTCGGGCGCGCAACGCCTTATCGACCAGAGCCAGCAGGTCTTGCGCCGTTTGGGGTAGCTGAACATCAAACTCGATCTGCCCGACACTGAAGCGAATGTCATAGCCACGATGCACCGTGGCATTACGCTCATCGAGTATTTCTTCGAGGCGCGCCCTGATCGCGGCGATCTCCACCGTGTGGGCGCCGGTCAACAAGGCAGCAAACTCATCGCTGCCCAGCCGACCGATCACATCGCTTTCACGAAAAGCGATGCGCAACACGTCGGCAAAGGTTTTCAGGGCGTTGTCGCCCTCGGCACGCCCATACAACCGGTTGATGCGCTTGAAGTCGTCGAGATCGAAATACAGCAGGGTCGCGGGTTTGCCCAGCTGCTGACAGGCCTCCAGCGCCAATTGGGACAGAGCCTCGAAGCCATGACGATTGGAGAGCAGCGTCAACTCATCCATGCTCGCCATCTGCACGCCCATCAGTTCTTGCTCGGCCTTGCGCGCCAGGTCGCGCAATACATCGCGATCCTGCACGGCGCTGTCGAGGACGTTTGGCGTGCCAGCGCCGGGTTTGAGCGGTTTGTTCGGGGTTAACATTACTCACTCCCTTGATGGGTATGAACGTTAGAGTCGTTCACACCCGGTTTGACTCCCTATAAACGCGCCGCTGGTCAGCTACCCGCCACCGGACACGGCCCTCCAGCGCCCGCCCAGAGCTTGAACTGGGTGACGAAGATATCGTGGGGCACCGGCACCGGCGCCCGTCCCTCACCCGGATGCCAGCCCCAGAGCACCAGTTTGTCCTCGCTGACATGTTTGATCAGTGCCGCAAAATCACGATCGCCATTACTGGAACGGTCCTTGATCATCGCGCACAACCTGTCGGGCGGCAGACCGATCCAGGCCATTTTGTGCGCGGCCGGCGGCAGGCTCCAATGCGGCGCTCCGGGCGGTGCGTGAGGCCCATAACTGGCGGGCGGATTGCTTTCGGCATGGCAACTGGCACACGGCAGACCGGCTGCCCCTTTGCCATCCATCCCACGAACCACCCTCATCGCGTGAGGATTGCCGGCATCGAACTGTAAAGGCGAATCGCCGGGGATATGGCAGTTCTGACAACGGGGGCTCTGGAACACCTTCTGCACCGTTTCGAACGCCTTCACCGCAGCTTTATCGTCAGCGAACAGGTCCGAGGCATAGCCAGTCAGCCCGATCAGCACCACCGCGCCCAGCACCAGATGTCGTTTCATGTCACACCCCCGACAGTTGCAGCGGCAGTTCCCGCAGGCGCTGCCCGGTCAGGGCAAACACCGCGTTCGCCACGGCCGGCGCCACGGGCGGAACACCGGTCTCGCCGATGCCACCGGGTTTGTCACTGCTGGGGACGATGTGCACCTCGACCACGGGCATTTCGTTCAGGCGCAGCACCTGATAGTCGTGAAAATTGGACTGCTGCACCTGACCGTTCTTGAACGTCAGTTTGCTGTGCAAGGTAAATCCGAGGCCGAAGGTGATGCCTGACTCCATCTGCGCGGCGATGCTCTGCGGGTTGACCGCAATGCCGCAATCCACCGCACACACCACCCGGTGTACGCGAATCGCCAGATTGTCCTGGGATACCTCGGCCACATGGGCGACATAGCTGCCGAAAGACTCATGCACCGCCACGCCCAATGCGTGGCCGTCCGGCAACGGGGCTTTCCAGTCGGCTTTCTCCACCGCCAGATTCAGCACCCCCAGATGCCTTGGATGCGCCTTGAGCAAGGTTCGTCGGTATTCCACCGGGTCCTTGCCGGCCGCCTCTGCCAGTTCATCGATCAACGATTCCATGACGAATGCAGTGTGGGTATGCCCTACCGACCGCAACCACAGCACGCTGATGCCGGTTTGCGGTGAATGCAGGTCGACCAGGTGATTGGCCAGCCCCTCAAGATAAGGACTGTCGGCCACACCTTCGACGGAGGTTTTGTCGACGCCGTCCTTGACCATGGTCGCCTCGAACGACGTACCGGCCATGATCGACTGCCCGACCAGCACATGCTTCCAGGCGATCGGCATACCGTCGGCGTCCAGCCCGATGCGCGCCTGATGCAGGAACGCCGAGCGATAGTAACCGCCGCGAATGTCATCCTCTCGGGACCAGACGGTTTTCACCGGTTCGCCCGCCGCTTTGGCGACGTACACCGCCTCGCTGACAAAATCCGAGGTCGGGTTGGCCCGACGCCCAAAGCCGCCACCCAGGAATTGGGTGTGGATCTCGACCTGTTCGGGTTTGAGCCCGGTGATCTTCCCCGCGATCATCTGATCCAGGGTCTGGAACTGCGTGCCGGTCCAGATTTCGCATTTGTCCTTGGTGATTTTCACCGTGCAATTGAGCGGTTCCATCGGCGCGTGGGCCAGGTACGGCACGCTGTATTCGGCCTCGATAGTCTTCACCGCTCTACCCAACATCACCGTCGCGTCCCCGGCCTGGCTGACCGAGGTGCCGGGGGTGGCGGCGAGTTTACGGAAGCTTTCCAGCAGTTGCTGGCTGTCGAGGCCGGCGTTCGGCCCCGGCTCCCATTCGACCTTCAGCGCATCGCGCCCCAACTTCGCCGCCCAATAATGATCGGCAATCACCGCGACACCCGTGGGCACCTGCACCACTTTGTGCACGCCCGGCACCGCCAGCGCTTCGGCGCCTTCGAAGGATTTGACGCTGCCACCGAACACTGGCGGCCGAGCGACCACTGCGGTCATGAGCCCATCGAATTGTACGTCCATGCCGAACTTGGCCTGCCCGGTGATTTTCTCCGGGGTGTCGAGACGCTTGGTGGGTTTGCCGATGACCTTCCAGTCCTTGGCCTCCTTGAACTTGATCGAGGCCGGATCCGGCACCGGCAACTTGCCGGCGTCATCCGCCAATTCGCCGTAAGTAGCGCGCTTGTCGCCGGCAATCACCACGCCCGACTCGGTGCGGATCTGCGAAGGCGCCATGTCGAATCGCTTGGCCGCTGCCTCGATCAGCATCAGGCGCGCCGCCGCTCCGGCCTGGCGATAGCGATCGAACTCCATCCAGGTCGAGGTCGAACCGCCGGTGATCTGCATCCCGCCAAACGCCGGCAGGCCGTACTCGGCGGCCGAGGCTGGCGCGTGTTCGACGCGGATTTTCGCCCAGTCGGCGTCCAGTTCTTCGGCGATCAACATGGTCAGGCCGGTCCAGATGCCCTGGCCCATCTCCGAATGGCCGAGCAGCACGGTAACGCTGTTGTCGTTGCCTATGCGTAAAAAGGCATTGGGCGCGAAGACCTCTCCTTGATTCTCGGCACCTTGGGCAAAGCGATGGCCGCCAGGAATGACAAACGCCACCACCAGACCGCCACCCAACACCGCACTGCCCTTGAGAAAACCGCGACGCGAGACAGGGTTGATGCTGTTCATTATTCAGGCTCCCATCTACATGGCTTCAACATAGCTTCAACGTGGCCTCACCCGATCTCGGCGGCGCGTTTGACCGCGGCGCGGATTCTTGGGTAGGTGCCACAGCGGCAAATGTTGCCGGACAACGCCTGGTCGATGTCGCTGTCGGTAGGCTTGGGGATTTTCGCCAGCAACGCGGCCGCCGACATGATCTGCCCGGACTGGCAATAACCGCACTGGACCACGTCGAGCTCGGCCCAGGCCCGTTGCACCGGGTGCGAGCCATCGCTGGACAGGCCTTCGATGGTGAGAATTTTCTGCCCGTGGGCCACCGCCGTGGCGGGCGTGATGCAGGAGCGCAGCGGCGCGCCATCGACGTGTACGGTGCAGGCGCCACACTGGGCCATGCCGCAACCGAATTTGGTGCCCGTCAGGTGCGCGACATCGCGCAGAACCCAGAGCAATGGCATGTCCGCGGGGACATCCAGTTCCTGGTCCTTGCCATTGATGTTCAGGGTCAGCATGGCGGATTTCCTCAGACTCACAGTGTTCTGAAGGGGCGTCTCTACCGCGACGCCATTATTTTTCTGTAGGAGCGAGGCTTGCCCGCGAAGGCGTCACTGCTGTCACACCGCGTTATCGTTCTTCGCGAGCAAGCTTCGCTCCTACAGGGTCGGCGGTTTACGCGTGCCTTGGGTCATCCCTACAGCTAAGCGCAATTTGATCCACAAGCCATGTTCATCGACCACCGGTCGCTCCCATCCCGTAGCAGCTGCTACGGACTTGTCGATCTACGGTCCGTCCAATCGCCTACAGGCTGGCTAATCTGATAATCCAGCGTGTTCAACCTGCCGAGGACAACCGCCATGCAACGCTTTCCAAAACTCACACCCTGCCTGTGGTTTGACGATCAGGCCGAAGCGGCGGCGAAGTTTTATTGCTCGATCTTCGATCATTCGAAAATCACCGCCATCACCCATTACGGCAAGGCCGGTCAGGAAATCCACGGCCGGCCGGAAGGCTCGGTGATGACGGTCAGTTTCGAGCTCGATGGCCAGACCTTCACCGGCCTCAATGGCGGGCCAGTGTTCACCTTCAACGAAGCGGTGTCGTTCCAGGTCAATTGCCAGAACCAGGAGGAAGTCGACCACTTCTGGGGCAACCTGTCCGCCGGTGGGCCTGTGCAGGCGCAGCAATGTGGCTGGCTCAAGGATAAATTCGGCGTGTCGTGGCAAATCGTGCCGGTGGCGCTGATGCACATGATGCAAGACCCCGACACGGCAAAATCCCAGCGTGCCATGCAAGCGATGTTGCAGATGAAAAAACTCGACATCGCCGAACTGGAACGAGCCTTTGCCGGCCAGAGCTAATACACTGAGGTACTGGCCCGCCAAGGACACCGAGATGAAGCACATCGTCGCCAAAGATGCAGACAAAGCCCCGCGCTTCTGGCGCGACGACGCCCTGCCCTTCATCGAAGCCCGCTCCATCGCCGACGGCCGCGAGGTCTGCTACGCCCGGCATTCCCACGAACACTTTTCCATCGGTGCAATCACCGCCGGACGCAGCACCTACATCCACGAGCAATCGGAGTTTCAGGTCAGCGCCGGCACCGTGGTGCTGATGAACCCCGGCGATGTGCATGCCTGCAATCCGATCGATGACCAGCCCTGGTCGTACCTGATGCTGTACGTCGAGACGCCGTGGCTGACTGACTTGCAGCATCAGCTCGGCTTCAGCCAGGACTCGGCGTTTCGCCGGTTTTCCATCACCCACAATCGCGATGTCGAGCTGTTCGCCGGCCTGAAGAACTTGTACGAGGTGTTGGTCGATCGGCAGCAGGATGTGCTGCACAAGCACAGCGCGGCGGTGGAGTTTTTCACCGAGGTGCAACAGCGGCTCAATCCTATAGATCAACCGCTGCGCGAGCCTAACTTCAAGCTGGAACGGGCCGCCGACTACATCCGCGATAACTGCACGCACCAGCTCAAGCTCGAAGACATTTGCGAAGCGGCGCAACTGTCGCCGTCCTACCTTATTCGCGCCTTCAAACAGCATTACGGCATGACGCCCCATGCATTTCTGGTCAACCGCCG
This sequence comes from Pseudomonas sp. GW822-FHT02G04, assembly GCF_058802085.1. NCBI lineage: Bacteria > Pseudomonadati > Pseudomonadota > Gammaproteobacteria > Pseudomonadales > Pseudomonadaceae > Pseudomonas > Pseudomonas sp. GW822-FHT02G04. Next base: position 473,512 of record NZ_JBXANU010000002.1, on the reverse strand, counting down.
CATCCAGTTCGCCCGGGATCGACTGCGCAATGGGCGATTAATTGCTGATGTTGCGTTAGAGGCGGGTTTTGCTGATCAGGCGCATTTTCAGCGGGCGTTCAAACAGCATCTGGCGGCGACGCCTGGGCAATATCGCGGGTAAGTTAATACATCGACAAGTTCCCCTATCAAAAACAGGTTAGTTAAAATCAACCCACGACCCTTGCCTGCAAAAGTCATATAAAGTCATATAAATAAAATGACAACGCGCCGAACTCTTATTTAAGCTCCCTTCCCACGTTACAACCCAACATCAGAAGATGGAGCTTCTTACTTGAACACGCCAGATAACTATGTATTTCATTCCAACAACCAACGCGAGAAACAATCAGTCATTGAAACCATTGCCAACTTCCTCAGCGATGAAGACGTCATGGCAACCGTTGGATGGTCGTGGGACCGTGTATCCGTTACCTGCGACCCGGATTCCGACTTCTCCCAACTACATCGTCCAGCTACTACCTGCCTGGCGAGGCTCATCCGGCAACCCGACTTCAAAAAAATCGGGGCCGAACAAGGCATCCCCCAAACAAACATCTTTCATGTCAACGAACACGGCCAACTCTTTTACACCTATGACAACATCAGTACCCGTGTACTCAACGGCGAGCTGGTCACCGTTGGTTTTTTCTCTGAGCGTAACGACATCGCCCATCACTTCACTGGCGTTGCCGATATCGATGAACAGCTGCGCCTCCTTTCAAGCAGTGCCAAGCTGACCGGCGGATGGGTGACGTCCACCGGAAAAATTACAATAAGTCAGTGGTTACGTTTTCATGGCTTGCCACTTCCGGCCAGCGTGGAAAGTGCGAAAGAGTTAATTGATTTACTGAATGTCACCACACTTCCAGCACCGTCGCCCTATGGGAACTACTGGCAGTTGCTGATTTCCCCCAAAGACTCACCGTTCGAACTCACGGAGAAAAATCGCACCCTCATTCGCGATGTGATCGAGGAAGAAACCGGAGGCGAACTTCCTTTGGTTTCGCTTTATGGCCATTCGCTGAAACTTGAAAGCTTTTCCGCCGATAAACTGCCCACCAGCCAAGGTTACCGTCTGACACGGCTGATCGATATTGCAGTGTCGAGCGCGAATAATGGGCATGCGTTCATGACGGCATTAGGCTGGTTCACTGATGAAAACGGCCCCAAGCCAACCGCACAGTTCATCGAACAACTGATGATTGCGGTGATGCTGCTTGACCTTGATCCGGAACTGGACAGCGCCAATACCTCGTTTGCAGGTTTTGACCTCTACTCGAAACGCTATTTGCTGCTTCCCCCCTCAGCGGTCCGCACGCAACTTGAACAGCATCTGGTCAGCCAACTCAAGCTCGACGCCATGATTGCCCCGCTCGTCGCGGAACTGGTCCTGGGAGGCATGGCGCCGGAATATCTTGCCGATGAACTGCCGTCAAACCTGCGTATTGGCACACCGGCCTGGGTCGTCTTCACGCAAGCCGTACACTTTGCCGAAGAGATCGTCCCCGGTGTTTCCCGGAGCATGGCCTACCAACACTTGCTGGGGTTCGCCCGCGCATCGCAGTTGACCCCTGAACTCAAAACAGTGTTTGCCACGCACTCGGCTGACCCGGTGATCACTTGGGCGCTGATGAACGATCTGATCACCCGGGATTCAGAGGGTAACCTCAATCAGCAAGCCGTTACGGTGGCGATGGATGAGTACAAGCAACATGCTGACATGATGACGAGCGCCTTGATTGATCTGGGCAAACCGCTGCCCCATCGCAAGGCGCTCGCACTTAAAGAACTCAAATCCCAGGTGCCGGATTGTGACCCTGAGGAACTGTTGGTCAAACATCGCGGAACGGGCGGTGGTGCAGGAAGGCGGGTATCGGTTGTCGATCTTTACCTGGGCGACGAGCTTCACACCCAGGATTGGGACCGAACCAAAGGGAACAGTATTTACGACGCATTCCCTGATCTGACTGACCTGTACCCCATTGCAGATTTATTTGAACAAGCGATCCACAATCATTACAACTCAATGACCGAAGCGTTGTCGGCCATTATCAATGTTACATTTTCGCAACTAAGCCTGACGGACAGGTCGTTCATTGAGGACGGCCACCTGGGTCTCTATTGTGTTCAGGAATACACCACCACCCGATTTACTAATATCCCCAACCCGACGGGTGCTGCAAGACCGGCAACGCCCACTCCCGGAAAGACCGGTCGTTATGGCGTTATCATTTGTGCAGTACTTGATTCAGAGCTTCGTTGTTATCAGCTATTTCCGATGAGGACGGAATGCGTATACAGCGAGGAGCTTAGCGAAGTGTTTCGCCCTCTCTTCATGGCCAACGGGTCCACAACCGGCGCAACATTTGTGGACCACAAACGACATTTGGAAGGCCAACTGGACATACAGGCTTATCAATCGAACACGGCCCCCCGCAGCTATGCAAAATCCGCTTTTTTCATCCGCAAAATCGGTGAATTCAACCCATCAGCAAGTGCAGACACCACCACGCCGAACCCCTACTTTCGTTCGACGCGAAAAGAAGCAATCAGCAACCTTATTGCAAAAGAGAACCCCTATTTCACTGAAGATGAACTGATGCAACTGGGCCTCGATCAGACCACACGTGAAAAAGCGATTGCAAAGACCGAAGCCATATACACGTTCATGCTGAACCTGATCATTCCGTTCAAGGAATGCGTCGAGGAGCTTTCCTCAGGGGTGCCTTCCCGACAAAAAAACGCCATTTTCGGCTGCGTCATGGATGCCGCGGCCCTCGCTGTTTCCGTTGCCGTCATCGGCATTAAAGTTGCCGCTATCAGCGCGAAGGCCACAACCCTGGTCTCGAAACTGCTTTCCACTTCCAAAGTGGTTGGCAGTACCGTCATCAGCCTCTTCACTCCCATCGACGATCCTACAAAATTACTCACCGGTGGCAGCAAGCTGCTGGCTCGAGGTGTAATGAAATTGAGCGGCCACGCCCGCTCCGCTTCTCACCTGGCCAGACAGCAATTGCGTTTTATGTCCGGTGCAAACGGCTACGACTTGATCAAGGCCATCAACCATACCGGCTCGGCTCCCCGGATCCGCATGTCACTGGACACGGTTGCCCATGGGCGTGCGCTGTTCAAGGACGACAGCATCGAAACCGTCGAACAGATTGTGACCCTTTTGGGGAACAAAGACAGTCGTTTGCCGAGTAACGTAACCAACATTGAACTAGAACATCTGTTCAACAATGCAGTCGTTGAATCGACAACAAAACTCAAGTCAGCACAAGATTTGGAGGCTTTGATTGGCCGAGCGGCCGTAGATGATCTGTTCAAGACCTACCTCAAAAATTTGCCACACGACTACATCTCCGCCCGACCAGGATCAGGAGCCGATAATTATGGCGAGGCGCTGAAAGTCCTGGCCCAGCTCGACACGAAAAATGTCACCTATGTAAAAAATTACCAGCAAAATGTGCTGAAACAAGATCTGGGCAAGGCGCCTTTTGGCCAAATCATGCCGGAATCGGCTTTCAATCCAAGCGGCTTTACAGATAATTCGCAAAGGGCGGGAGCCTGGATCGTGAACGGTTCAACCACTCCAACTAACGACCTCGACAACATCGTTGCGGTATTGCGTGAGTATGCCGGGAATAAAAAGTCGCTGACCGATCCGGCATTGATCAGAGAGCTGAACGTCCGGATTGCACCAGATGCCGCAGGCATCGAGCGCATCGGACTACATTTTGAAACGACATACCCTAGCAATATCAGTGGGTTCGCTGCGATGAAGGAACACCTGAAATTACTCAACACCAGCCATGAGCATTTCGATAAACATTTGCTCGCCACCGTCGTGGGCTTCCACGGTCTGGGCAACGGTAACGGCCGAACCGGTCGTGCGCTGTATGCCATCAGCCAGCTACGAAACAACCGGTTCACACCGCTGACAAAAAACGAGTTCAGCTTGCTACACGGCCTCGAATGAAATGATTGTCTGGGGGATGGTGCTAGGAAAACAGCAAATACGCTGCACTCCCCCCCAGCAATCCCGCCATCACCCGATTGAACAAACGCATGCTTGCAGGATTATTCAGATAACCCTGCAGGCATGTCCCGGCATACGCCCAACAGCCGACAGACACATAGCAAATCACCAGATACACCGCCGCAAACTGCCACACCAACCGTGCTTCGCCGTCGGCAACAAACGCGCCCATCCCCGCCACACAGGCCAGCCAAGCCTTGGGGTTGAGCCATTGCATCACCGCGCCGTACAGCATCGACGGTGCCCGGCGCGACTCTTTTGCATCGATGCGACCATCGTCCGCCGCCAGCTTCCAGGCCATGAACAACAGAAACGCTACACCCGCCAGTTGCACCACCTGCGTCAGCGCCGGCCATCGCTGCAACACCTCATGCAACCCCAGGCCCATCAGCACCAACAGCAACACAAACCCCAGAGTCGCCCCGGCCACATGCCGCTGACTGGCGCGAAAACCAAACTGCGCCCCCGAACTCAACGCCACAATGTTCACCGGTCCCGGTGTAATGGAAGCGACCAAGGCAAACGCCGCCATCGAAAGAATCAGACTCATTGCATACCTTCTTCAATTCAGTTGAACCAGGGCTCAAGGTAAAGAGCCAGGGAAATGCTGTATTGAAGAAAACAACCCTTGCCTGTCCCGCGATGCATGTCGCGCCCTGTAGGTTGCAAGACCGTCACGAGGCACCTTATGGCGGGCCTATACTTCAAGAGTCGGCACACTCGATGCGGGGCGCGTCGAGTGATCGTTCCCGCAGGCCACGGCCTGCCTTCATCGTAGGGAGGAGAAGATCATGGCGCGTAAATACATCGACTGCCGCGAGTTCCCAAGCGCTTCCAAATGCTCGGTCGCACTGTCCGCAGACTCTGAAAACGAACTGCTCGAGGCCGCTGCACAGCATGCAGTCAGTGTTCACAAGCACACCGATTCACCAGAACTGCGTGCTCAACTGAAAACAATGTTCCACGACGGCACCCCGCCCGTAGAAGCACCACGTCCGGCGTAGGAGCTGCCGAAGGCTGCGATCTTTTGATTTCACCCGTAAAAAGGGACAGATCACGACTTAAGGCAAATGCCGAACAATCGTGGGCTGTCCCGTGTTGTTCTCTGTACGGCTATTTGCATCCACCGCTGTATGGGCCAAATCACCAACCACCCGTGATAAAAATACCGCTCTCGTTCCTGGAGCCCCGTTCATGGACCTCGCCACCCTCTTCCTGTTTCTGCCGGCCTGCTTTGCCCTGAACATGGCCCCCGGCCCGAACAATCTGCTGTCAGTCAGCAATGCCACCCGTTATGGCTATCGTCGCGCCTGTGTGGCCGGCGTCGGGCGCTTGCTGGCGTTTGCCGGAATGATCGCTCTGGCCGCCGCCGGGTTGTCGGTGGTGCTGAAAACCTCGGAATGGCTGTTCTACGCGATCAAGATCATCGGTGCCGCTTACCTGTTGTACCTGGCATGGCAACTGTGGCGCGCCAATCCCGAGGCCGAGCAGCACATCACCGGCGCTCCGGTGGGGATCCTGGCCCTGGCGCGACAGGAGTTTCTGGTGGCGGCGGGTAATCCCAAGGCCATTTTGCTGTTCACCGCCTTCCTGCCGCAGTTCGTCGACCCGACACAGGCGGTGGCTCCGCAATTCGCGGTGCTCGGCGCGTTGTTCCTGCTGCTGGAATGGATCGCCATCAGCGCCTACGCCTACATGGGCCTGCACATGCGCCGCTGGTTCGCTGAACCACGGGGCAAACGGATGTTCAACCGTTGCTGCGCGGGATTGTTGTCGGCGGCGGCTTCGGTGCTGTTGATGGCGAAACGGGCGTGACCTTTACGCTTGGGACGGTCCTTTCAGTTCGACCTGGTTGCCGTCCGGATCGAAGCAATAGATAGACAGCCCGTTGCCCTCGGCGCCGAAACGCACGGCGGCTTTCTCGGGTTTCAGGCCGAAGGACTGCAAGTGACTGACCAGTGCTTCCTCGTCAAACGGTTCGATGCGCAGGCAGAAGTGGTCGACGTTGCGCCGTTCGCGACCAGCGGCAGCACCGCCCGTGCGGCCGATTTCACCCTGGATGTCGACGAGGTCGATCATCGAGGTGCCCGCACGCAAATGCACCAGGCCCAGATCGTCGCGGCGCTTGACCAGTTCGGCGCCGAGCACCTCGCCGTAAAACGCGATGCTGCGTTCGAGGTTCTCAACGCGCAGGACGATGTGATCGATGTGTTTAATCGTGAATGCTTGCATTGGGATGGATTCCTGAAAATAGCGTTTACAGCATTGCCGATGACCCGATGACTGTAGCTTAGGGCCACAAAAATTCTCTGTCGATTTTCCGGTGGAGACGCCAGGCGACGCGGCTTATGCTCAGCCCATGAACCTACAAAACGCTGTGCTTCCGCCCCACGCCGAGATGGTTCGCGCCATGCTCGAACGCGACACCGCCTACGAGGGGGTGTTCTTTACCGCGGTCAAAACCACCGGCATCTTCTGCCGCCCCAGTTGCACGGCGCGCAAACCGAAGCCGGAAAACGTCGAGTTCTTCGCTCATGCCGATGAGGCGATGTCGGCGGGCTATCGGGCCTGTCTGCGGTGCAAACCGCTGGACGCCGCGGCCATTGCGCCGGACTGGGTGCAGCAACTGCTGAAATCCGTCGACGCCGACCCCGACCTGCGCTGGACCGATGCCCAATTGCTCGCCGAAGGCATCGAGCCGCTGAAACTGCGGCGCTGGTTCAAGCAGCATTTCGGCATGACCTTTCACGCCTGGCTGCGCAGCCGACGGCTGGGCATCGCCCTCGGTGGCATCAAGCAAGGCGAATCCATCGACAACGCGGCGTTCGATTCCGGCTACGAATCCTTGAGCGGTTTTCGCGATGCGTTTCAAAAGTCATTCCACATCACCCCCGGTCGCGCCGCCCACAGCGAACCCCTGCTGTTCACCCGCTTGACCACGCCGCTGGGGCCGATGATCGCCATGGCCGAACGACGTGGACTGGTGCTATTGGAGTTTCTCGATCGACCGGCATTGACCAAGGAAATCGAAGAACTGCAGAACCGTTATGGCTACGCCGTGGCCCCCGGTCACAACGGGCATTTGCAGCAGATCGAAGAAGAACTGGCGCAATACTTCGCCGGCAAACGGAGCGAATTCAACGTGCCCCTGCACCTGCCCGGCAGCGCTTTCGCCAGGCAAGTGTGGAGCGAATTGATCAAGATCCCCTATGGCCAGACCAGCACCTATGGCGCGATTGCCGCGCAGTTGGGCAAGCCCGGCGCCAGTCGCGCCGTGGGCATGGCCAATGGGCAAAACCGTCTGGCGATTGTGTTGCCCTGTCATCGGGTGATTGGCGCAGACGGCTCGTTGACCGGCTATGGTGGAGGACAACCGCGTAAAGCGTTTCTGCTCCGGCTGGAAAGCGCCGCGGTGCAAATCACCCAACAACTGGCATTCTGATCACTCCACGGCTTTCCAATAAAATAAACAGTTTTCCAATAAAAAGTCATAAGGAAGGACATTCCATGGACACACTCGACACTCAATTCCACCAACTGCACCAGAGCGGGCTGCTGATTCTGACCAACGTCGCCGATGCCACCGGGGCGCGACTGGTGGAACAGTTGGGCAGCAAAGCCGTGGCCACCAGCAGCGCGGCGGTGGCGTGGGTTCATGGTTATCCGGATGGCAACACCTTGCCGCTGGAACGGCTGGTTTCCACGGTCGAATCCATCGCCCGGGTCATCAGTGTGCCGTTGAGCGTGGACATTGAGGCGGGTTATTCCGATGACCTGGGACGGGTTGCGCAAGTGGTCGACGCGGTGATCGCCGCCGGTGCCGTGGGGATCAATATCGAGGACGGCTCTGCCCCGCCCGACCTGCTGGCCCGCAAGATCGAAATCGCGCGCCAGGTTGCCAGTCGCCGGGATGTGAAGCTGTTCATCAATGCCCGCACCGACGTATACCTCAGGGGCCTGGTGCCGGCCGAAGATCGTGTCGCCGAGACGCTCAAACGCGCCGCGTTGTATCAGGCGGCCGGTGCCGACGGGCTGTTCGCCGCGGGCGTCACGGCGGCGTACGAGATCGACGCCCTGTGCCACGGCACGACGCTGCCGTTGAACGTGCTCGGCTTCCCGGGCCTGCCATCTCCTGAGGAACTGCAAACCCTTGGCGTGCGCCGTTTGAGCGCCGGCTCGGGCATCGCCGAATTCCTCTACGGCGCCATGGCCGGTCTGGCCAAAAGCTTTCTGCAAACCGGCACGCTCGACAGCAGTAACCTCAAGGCCTTCACCTATGGCCAAGTGAACGCCCTGCTGGCCCCGACCGGGAAAGTTTGACCGCAAGCAATGGAGTGCGGCGCTGCGGGGGGACGACTAGTCTTGCCGCAGCCACCCGCCCCTCAGGATGTTCCATGCCCGACACCTATCAACTGGCCAGCGAATTCCTCTCGGCCCTCGATGCCGACTGGCAGCGCCACATCAGCGCCATCGGCCCCTGCCTGCATCAGCCCCATGCGGCTCGCGATCCTTATGAATCGCTGGTGCGGGCGATTGCCTATCAGCAACTGCATGCAAAGGCCGGTGATGCGATTGTCGGTCGGCTGCTGGCGTTGTTTCCTGCGAGCACCTTCCCCAGACCCGAGCAGATCCTGGCGACCGACTTCGAACAGATGCGCAGTTGCGGCTTTTCCGCCAGCAAGATCGCAACCATTCAGGGCATCGCTCAGGCGGCTCTGGACGGCGTGGTGCCGGACTACGCCACGGCGCTGGCGATGGACGATGAAGCGTTGATCGAGCGCTTGATTACCTTGCGCGGAGTGGGCCGCTGGACCGTGGAAATGCTGCTGATGTACAGCCTGGAGCGGCCAGACGTTTTGCCAGCCGATGACTTTGGAGTGCGTGAGGGTTATCGCCGGCTCAAGGGGCTGGAACAACAGCCGAGCCGCAAGCAGATGATTGATATCGGGCTGGCGTGGAGCCCTTATCGGACGGTGGCGGCGTGGTACTTGTGGCGGGTGCCTAACCGGTAGACCGTGTAATCGTTCATCGCGGGCAAGCCCGACATCTAACGTTCAGAGCAACAGCCGCGAAAAATCGCAACACTGCAACGCCAGTTTTGCGACATCCTGATTCAGACCGAATTGACGATCAGTGCGGTGCAGCGCGGCGTAGCGAATCCGCGGCAGGCCCGGCGTCGTCACCAGTGCGCGCAATGCGCCTCGTTCGATCAAGTGCGACAGGCATGCCTTGGGCAAATAACTCACACCGACCCCGGACAAGGTCAATCCGACCTGCACCAGCAAGTTATGGCTGGTGATGGTTTTAGGCATCTGCACATTGTGGGAGGCCATCCAGCGCTCGTAGATCAAGCCTGTCCCGGACTGGGAGCCCTGGGTCAATACCGTGCAGCCGGCCAAGCGCTCGATACTCACCGGATCCGGGTCGGTAATCAGGCCCGGGGCGCACATCCAGGCGTTTTCAACGGTCTTCAACGGGGTGCTGACGAACCGCGTATCGTTGTAGACATCCGGGACGATGACCAGATCGAGCTGATCATTTTCCAGCTTGCGAAACAGTTCACTGCTCAGTTCCACCGAAGGCTCGATCTGCACCTTGGGGTAAGCCTGCCGTAACGACTCGACCAACGCCGGCAACCAGGTCAGCGCCGTCAGTTCGGTGACCCCGAGGCGAAACCTGCGCACCAATACTTCACGGGCGCTGACCCGCTCCAGCAAGTAGTCACGGCGCTCCAGCAAATCCTTGGCGTAATCCAGCAGTTCGCCGCCCTTCTCGGTCAGCCGTGCGTTGCGCTTGCTGCGGTCGAAAATCTCCACATCGAAGGTTTCTTCAAGCTCCTGAATACGCTTGGAAATCGCCGACTGAGACATGTTCAGCTTGTTCGCTGCCGCTTCAAAGCTGCCCAACTCGGCAATCCAGAACAACGCGTCTATCTGCTTGAAGGTGATCATTGCAAACACCAGATGAAAAAAAGCGATAATACCGCATAATAAAATATCGCTAAAACTGTTTGTTCATCGCTCCTAAGATCGAGCCACAGCCCTGATCGGCTGCTACTTCATTCTTCAGGAGATCAGCCATGTCCTTGCCCGGTTCACGCATTCTTCCCAACCCACCGCTGGCCGCTGCCGAAGTGCTCGAAGCGTTCGCCCATGTGGTCACGCCGCACATCAGCGACAACCTTGGCCGGCACATCGGTGCTCGCGGCCTGACCCGCTACAACCGCAGCGGCAAATTGGTCGGCACCGCCCTGACCGTCAAAACCCGTCCAGGCGACAACCTGCTGATCTACAAGGCCATGAGCATGCTGCAACCCGGCCATGTGTTGGTGGTGGACGCCCTGGGTGATACCAACAACGCGGTGATCGGCGAACTGGTCAAGCTCTACGCCCAGCAGCGTGGCTGCGTCGGTTTCGTGATTGACGGCGCGATTCGCGATGTCGCCAGTTTCGACGACACACCCTGCTACGCCCGCAGCGTCGTGCACTGCGGCCCTTACAAGAGCGGTCCGGGCGAGATCAACGTGCCGGTGTCGATCGGCGGCATGCTGGTTCAACCGGGCGATTTGCTGGTCGGCGACGAAGACGGACTGGTGGCGTTTTCCCAGGCCGATGCGGCCGAAGTGCTGCGTCGCGCCGCACAACATGCGGCCCACGAAGAAGAAGTCAAAGCCGAAATCGCCACCGGCGCCCTGCGTCAGAGCTGGATGGACAAGGTCTTGCAACAGGCCGGCCTGGCCGATTAAGGGGGAACACAATGAGCACTGCATTTTTGTCTGATCGGGTGCTGGGCATTCAGCCTTCGCCGAGCATCGCCGCCAACGCACTGGTGACCGAGTTGCGCGCCCAGGGTCTGGACATCGTCAACTTCACCATGGGCGAACCGGATTTCGACACCCCGGCACATATCCTCGACGCCGCCAGCACCGCGATGCACAGCGGTGACACGCACTACACGGCCACCCACGGCACACTCGCCTTGCGCAAAGCGATCTGCCTCAAGCTTGAACGCGATAACGGCCTGCATTACGGGCTCGACGAAGTGGTTACCGGCTGCGGCGGCAAGCACATCATTTACCACGCCCTGGCCGCAACACTGAACCTGGGCGATGAAGTGATTGTGCACACGCCGTACTGGGTGTCTTACCCGGATATCGCCCGGTTGAACGACGCCACGCCGGTGATCATTCCCGGTGATGAGTCCAACGGTTTCAAGCTCTCGCCAACGGCGCTGGAAAAGGCAATCACCCCGCGCAGTAAATGGGTGATCCTCAACACGCCGAACAATCCGAGTGGTGCGGTCTACAGCGAAACCGAGCTGTTGGCACTGGCAGACGTCCTACGTCGGCATCCTCACGTATTGATCATGGCCGACGAAATCTACGAGCAGTTCGTCTATGGCGATGCCCGGCACGTGCCGCTGACCAGACACGCCCCAGACCTCAAAGCGCGCACGCTGATCGTCAACGGCGCATCCAAGGGTTACGCCATGACCGGTTGGCGTCTTGGGTTTGGCGCAGGTCCCGCTTGGTTGATCGGGGCCATCGGCAAACTGCTGTCACAAACCACCACATGCCCGAGTTCGGTCAGCCAGGCGGCTGCGGTCGCGGCGTTTGCCGGGGATCAGGCACCGATTGCTGGCATGCGCGAGGTTTACCAACAACGCCGTGACCGCATGCTCGAACTGTTGCAACCGATCAACGGCCTGAGCTTCACCCCTCCGGACGGGGCGTTCTATGTGTTCGCCAACGTCAGCGGGCTGATGGGCAAAACCACCACCAGTGGCGAGCGCATCGACAGCGATACGCAACTGGTCGCCTACCTGCTCAAGGAGCACGGCCTGGCCACGGTCAGCGGCGCGGCATACGGCATGTCGCCGTATATCCGTCTGTCGTTCGCCAGTTCGCTGGACGTGATCGAAGAAGGTTGCCGTCGTCTCAAAGAAGCGTGCCAACGCTTGCGCTGACGGCTGATCGCAACACCCGACAGCCATCGGACGGCTGCTCATTGACTGCCTAGAACAACACTCATAATCATGTCATCAAATGAGGCATCCCCCATGCACAAGCCCCGTATCGCGCTGGTCTGGCAAATCATGATCGGCCTGCTCGCCGGCATTGCCATCGGCGCCCTGCTGCACAGCTTTCCCGAGTCTCGTCCATGGCTGGTGAACAACCTGCTGCAACCGGCCGGCGACATTTTCATCAAGCTGATGAAGATGATCGTCGTACCCATTGTGTTTTCCTGCATGGTGGTCGGCATTGCCGGTCATGGCGACGGCAAATCCCTGGGCCGCATCGGGGTCAAGTCGCTGACGTATTTCTTCAGCATCACCACCCTGGCAATCATCGTCGGACTGGTAATCGGCAACCTGCTCAAACCCGGTGCCGGCACTGATCTGGCGAGCCTCAAGGCGGCCGCCGTTACCCTGCCGACCAGCAGCGCAGCCGGAGGGCACAGCCTGGGGCAGATCATCGTCGGTATTATTCCGGACAACGTCATCAACGCGATGGCCCAGGGCAGTCTGCTGTCGGTGCTGTTCTTCGCCGTGATGTTCGGCCTCGGTGTTTCGAAGCTGAGCAACGAACGCAAGGAGCCGTTGATCGCGCTGCTGCGCGGTGTCTCGGAAGCGATGTTCAAGGTCACGTCGATGATCATGGCCTACTCACCGATCGGTGTGTTCGGGATGATTGCCGTGACCGTGGCCAACTTCGGTTTCAGCTCTTTGCTGCCACTGGCCAAGCTGATCATGGTCAGTTACGTGGCGATTGCGTTCTTCGTGCTGGTGGTGCTCAACCTGGTGGCGCGACTGTGCGGGATCAACCTGTTCGCGCTGATGCGCCACATCAAGGATGAACTGGTCCTGGCCTTCTCCAGCGCCAGCTCGGCGGCGGTGATGCCGCAACTGATGAAGAAACTCGAGACCTATGGCGTGCCGCCGTCGCTAGTCAGTTTCGTGGTACCGGTGGGTTACTCCTTCAACCTTGACGGCGCATCGCTGTTCCTCGGCATCGGCACCTTGTTCGTCGCCCAGTTGTACGGCATCGACCTGAGCCTGGGCGATCAGGCGTTGCTGGTGGTGACCATGGTCCTGACTTCCAAGGGCGCCGCGGGTGTACCGGGGTTCATGTTCGTGATTCTCTCGGCCACCCTGGCCAGTGCCGGATTACCGCTGGAAGGCATCGCGTTCATTGCCGGGGTTTACCGGTTGATGGAGATGCCGACCACCGCCCTGAATGTGCTTGGCAATGCGCTGGCACCACTGGTGATCGCCAAGTGGGAGGGTCGCGAGGCTCATTGCCTGAAGGTGCCGCAGGGGCAGTGCTCGTAACTGAGACCGCGTCATCGTTCTTCGCGAGCAAGCCTGCTCCCACATTTGGCTTGCCCGCGAAGGCGCCCGAACGGCCACCATAAATTCAAGTGCAGAAACGCTTACGGTCTAGTCTGTCTTGAGTCATCCTCCCCATCGGAGGCTCCCATGCAGCTCGAAGGCTCCTGCCATTGCGGCGCGGTGTCGTTCAGTCTGACCAGCGCCCACCCCTACCCTTATCAACGTTGCTACTGCTCGATCTGTCGCAAGACCCAGGGCGGTGGTGGTTATGCGATCAACCTCGGCGGCGATGCCCGGAGCCTCAAGGTGCGCGGTCGCAAGCACATCTCGATTTACCATGCGCGCCTCAAGGACAAAGGCGATAAGCGCGCCCGGCGCAGCACCGCCGAGCGGCATTTCTGTTCCCTGTGCGGTTCGGGGTTATGGCTGTTCAGCCCTGAATGGCCGGAGCTGATTCACCCGTTTGCCTCGGCCATCGACACCCCATTGCCGGTGCCGCCCGAGCACACGCATCTGATGCTCGGTTCCAAAGCGCCGTGGGTGAAAGTCGAGGCGCATCCACGCGACCAGCAATTCGAGGTTTACCCCTCAGAATCCATCGCCCAGTGGCATGTTCGCCTGGGTTTAAGCCGCTAAGTCCGTTCACAGTCTTTGACAGTTTCCCGACAAAGCTGTCGAAGATTGCTAGTCGGCACCCGCCTAGCATGGCCGCATCCAACTTCCCTTCGGGTGCTGCCATGTTCCGTTCGTTGTCTCTGTCGTTGGCTTCATGCTGCCTGCTCTTCCCCGCCGACTCATCGCACGCCGAAGAGTGGCGTTACAGCGGCAGCGACGAACGTGTAGTGGCGCCGCTGTTGGGGGCAAAGATCAGCAGCCCTTATGGATTTTTCCTCGATACCCATAAAGGTCCGGGCTGGGCGTTTGATGAAGACGATTTCGGTTTGAGCGTGTACGTCGGCGCCAGTGATGTGCGCAAGGATCGCAAGAGCGGATTCAAAGGCTCGGATGAGCTCGACGGCATGGGCCCGATCAAGTCGCACTCGCCACTGGGGCTGGATGGGACCTATCAGATGGGGCCGATCATCCTCGGCGCTACCTTCGAACATGCGAGTCGCGGAGCGGATTTTAACTGGTCATTGCCGGTCAATGATCCGTGGAGTTTTTCGACGGTGCTGGCAGCGCAGTGCCTGGCCAACGATGCGGCCGACAGCCCGACTGTGCAACGACGGATGCAGACGTCGTCAGTTGGACAGGTGGATTGGTGTCCCAAAAAAACCTAATCCAGGTGCGCCCAGGTCATGCGAAACGACGCCCCGCCCCACGGCGAATCCGCCACTTCCACTTGCCCGCCATGGGATTGAGACACCCGCCGCACCAGCGCCAGGCCCAGGCCGAAACCACCGGTACGACGGTCGCGGCTGGCATCGAGGCGCGAGAACGGTTCGAAGATTTTCTCCCGCCCGTCCAGCGGCACGCCCGGCCCATCATCGTTGACCTGCACTTCGTAACGATCACCGGTGCGCACCAACGACACTTCCACCCGCTGGTCGGCGTAGCGAATGGCATTGCGCAGCAAATTGATCACCGCCCGGGCCATGAAGCGCGGTTCGATACGAATTTCGTCAACCTGACATTCGACAATCAGCAATTGCACCCCAGCGGCTTCGGCCTCCAGCGCCACGCTACCCACCACACTGTCGAGCCAATGGCTGGCCTGAATGTTCTCCCGCGAAATTACCGTAGCGCCACGCTCAAGGCTGGCGTACGTCAGCAACTCGGAAACCATTTCTTCCAGTTCGCCGAGGTCGGCGTACATGTCGGCAATCAACTCGCGGTTCTGGGTCGGATCCGGTTGTTGCTTGAGTTGATCGAGTTCGAACGACAACCGTGCAATCGGCGTGCGCAATTCGTGGGACACCGCGTTGGTCAGCTCGCGCTGATTGGCGATCAGCCCCTCGATGCGCGCGGCCATCAGGTTGAAGTGTTCGGCCAGGTCACGAATGTTCGAGCGCTTGGACAGCTGGATGCGCGCCGACAGGTCGTTGTCGCCAAAACGTTCGGCGGCCAGGCGCAGTGTCTCCAGATCGCGCCAGTGCGGGCGCACCCAGAAATACAACACGAAACCGATCATCACCGCGATCATCAGATAGGCCGCGGCAATGTAGAACGGCATCAGACTCGGCTCGGCCGGCAGCTTGATGCTGAGCAGCTGCGAACCGTCGTCAATGCGCGAGATGAACTGCGTGTACTTGTCGCGCATCACCAGCAGGCCCTGGGCCAACTCGGCTTGTTCCTGATCGGTCAGGGACAATTGATCGGTCTCGGCCAGGGCCAGGCCCAAGCCGTAGTGAGGGCGTAAGGCTTCCAGTTGTCGCTCCCGGGCCGGACTGTCCAGGCCGCGCAACTGCTCGACCAGCGACCAGGCCTGACCACGCACCGCCTCTTGGTTGTAGCTGCGCATCTGACCGTCGAGCAGCGCATCGAACGTGCGCTCGACGGTTTGCAGCCCCAGTACCAGGCCAACCGTCATCACCAGAAACAGTCCCAAAAATAACCGCAGCATTTACAGCTCCCACGCAAACGGATTGAACAGATAACCCTTGCCCCACACGGTCTTGATGCACACCGGTTCGCGCGGGTTGTCCTTGAGCTTGCCGCGCAATTTGCTGATGTACACGTCGACACTGCGGTTGAGGCCGTCGAAAGCGATACCGCGCATGCGGTTGAGAATGTCGTCGCGGGACAGCGTCTTGCCGGCAGCGCTGGCCAGCAACCACAGCAGTTCGAATTCCATGGTGGTGAGCTCAATGCCCTCGCCCGCCAGGCGCACTTCGCGGCAACTGCGATCGATAATCAGATGACCGAATTCCAGCGAGCTGCACACACTGCTGTCCGGCATCTGACGGCGTTGCAAAGCGCGCAAACGGGCGAGCAGCACGGGGGGCTTGATGGGTTTGATCACGTAGTCGTCGGCACCGGATTCCAGGCCGAGAATGTGATCGAGGTCGTCTTCCTTGGCGGTGAGGATAACGATGGGTGTGTCGGATATGCTGCGGATTTCGCGGCACACATGCAGGCCACTCTGACCCGGCAACATCAGGTCGAGTACGACGACTTTCGGTTTGAATTCAAGGAAAGCGGCTACCGCGAGGTCACCGCGGTGCACCTGTCGAACTTCAAAACCGTGTTGGGCCAGGAAATGCGCAATCAGCCCGGCGAGCTTCTCGTCGTCTTCCACCAGCAATACTTTGCCAAAACCCAGGCTCTCCATGATGACCGTCTGCCAACCCTTGAATGAAATGGCCGGCATTATGGCGCCAATCGATGAAGGGACGGTTATCGCAGACAGCAAAAACCGGCCGCGGGGGCCGGTTTTTGGCGATGTTTCATTCTTTTAAGAGTTTTTAACAATTATTGAAGATAAAACTTTGTCACGCCGCGACCGGCACACCACTGTGAAACCGGAACTCCACATCCGGCGACTCGATCAACGCCTGTTCGGCATCACGCACCTTGTCGATCACCTGGGCGATGTCCTTGGCGTCACCGTACTGATAAGCCAGTTTCAGATACCCCTGGAAATGCCGGGCCTCGCTTTTCAGCAGGCCGAAGTAGAACTTGCCCAGTTCCTCATCCAGATGCGGCACCAATGCCTCGAAACGCTCGCAACTGCGAGCTTCGATGAACGCGCCGACCACCAACGTATCCACCAGTTTCACCGGCTCGTGGCTGCGCACCACTTTGCGCAGCCCCGAGGCGTAACGCCCGGCGGACAGCTGACGCAGTTCGATCTTGCGTTTTTTCATCAGGCGCATGACCTGCTCGTGGTGCACCAGCTCTTCCCGGGCCAGACGCGACATCAGGTTGATCAGATCGACGTGGGAGTGGTACTTGGCAATCAGGCTCAACGCCGTGCTGGCCGCCTTGAATTCGCAGTTTTTGTGGTCGATCAGCAGCGTTTCCTGATCGGCCAGCGCGGCCTGGACCCAACCGTCGGGCGTGCGGCAGCCAAGGAACTCGTGAATTTCGGGAAGGATCATGGGGCTCACGGATAAAAGGTTCAAAACGAAGGGCGCCGATTATACCGGCCTGCCGACAGACCACCAGTCGCCACCGTTGATATGCATCAAGTCGCGAATGCCCGACCAGCAACTATAGTTGTCCAACGCAGTGTTTTTACCTTCCTGGAGAACCCGATCATGCAAGCCATTCGCAGCATCCTGGTGGTCATCGAACCCGAACACTCGGAAAGCCTGGCGCTCAAACGGGCCAAACTGATCGCTGGTGTGACCCAGGCTCATCTGCATCTGCTGGTCTGCGATAAAAAGCACGACCACAGCGCGATGCTCAGCGTGCTCAAGGCGGCCCTGCTGGAAGACGGTTACAACGTCACCACCGAGCAAGCCTGGAGCGAAAGCCTGCACGACACCATTATCGATGTGCAACAGGCTGAAGGTTGCGGGCTGGTGGTCAAGCAGCATTATCCCGACAGCCCACTGAAAAAGGCCCTGCTGACCCCGGCGGACTGGAAACTGCTGCGCTACTGCCCGACTCCGGTGCTGCTGGTGAAAACCGCCAAACCCTGGGCCGGTGGCGTGATCCTGGCGGCCATTGATGTCGGAAACATGGACGGCGAACACCGCACCTTGCACGCCAGCATCATCGATCATGGCTACGACATTTCCAGCCTGGCGAAGGCCCATTTGCATGTGATCAGCGCCCATCCGTCGCCGATGCTGTCGGCGGCCGACCCGACGTTGCAGCTCAAGGAAACCATCGAGGCCCGTTACCGCGAGCAGTGCAAGGCGTTCCAGGCCGAGTTCGACATCGACGACGACCACCTGCACATCGAGGAAGGCCCGGCGGATGTGTTGATTCCGTTCATGGCCCATAAACTGGGCGCCTCTGTGACGGTAATCGGCACGGTGGCGCGGACCGGGTTGTCCGGGGCGTTGATCGGTAATACAGCGGAAGTGGTGCTTGATGCGCTGGAGAGCGATGTGCTGGTGCTCAAGCCGGACGACATCATGGATCATCTGGAAGAGATCGTGACCCGGCATTGAGGCCACGAAGACTTGTGGCGAGGGAGCTTGCTCCCGTTGGGTTGCGAAGCGACCCCAAGTCGGTCGGCGCAGTGTGTCAGACAAAAATCATTGGCCGATTGACGACTGCTGCGCAGCCGAACGGGAGCAAGCTCCCTCGCCACAGGTTAAACAATCAGCCGCCAAAGGCGTCTTTTAGGAACCCCGGCGCAATGTAGCGCTGGTAATGCGCTTCCGAGAGCAGGAAAAACTCCCGATCAATGGCATCCCTCAGTTCCGGCAGGTTCCAGTCGCGAAACTCCGGCAGCAACACCATTCCGTAGGCTTCCAGATTATTGATGACCCGCGCGCCCCGGGCGATCAGCTGATAAGCCCAGCAATATTCCGACTGATGCGGCACAAAGCGAATCTTGCGCTGTTCCAGCTGCATTCTCAGCAGCGCGGGATCGAAAATTTCTACCTTGGCGGCCATCACCTGGGACAACAACTGCTCAAGACGCAACCACACCGCGCGTTTTTCTTCCTCGTTGTAACCGTTCCAGTGGATCACTTCGTGGTGGAAACGCTTGCAGCCACGGCACACCAAATCACCGTAAACAGTGGAGCAGAGGCCGACGCAGGGGGTCTTGATGGTCTGATTGGGCATAGGTAGACAAAACACGGGAAAGCAGAACAGGTCGGCATGTTAGCCCTTTGTCTAACATTCATCACCCCTCAAAGTTTTGGACCTAACTTACCTTTCAAATTTTTTTGCCGTAGAATCAGCCAGCCTTTTAAGGCGCCAATGTCCGTCAAGAAGCTGTTTTCAAAGCGTCACGAGCACAGTCGTTCCTTCAGAGCGGTGTTGGCGAAGGGTTTTTCCAGCGGGGAAAAGCCCAACGCCAACCCTCATCAGCTCCCCGTTCTGCAGGCGTAAAACTTTGAAAGCAGCTTCTGTAAGGAATTGCCGGTAATTCTGGCTAAGCGGCCCACAACGCCACGCAGCGCATGAGTACGGCAATTTCGGGATGAGCGTCCCGGACACCCATTTGGGACCACTGATGAGGGTAATAACTGTGCTTGAAGCCTACCGCAAACATATCGAAGAGCGTGCAGCACTGGGTATCGTTCCCCAGCCGCTTAACGCCGAACAAACTGCAGGCCTGGTCGAGCTGCTGAAGAATCCCCCGGCTGGCGAAGAAGCTTTCCTCGTTGACCTGATCACCAATCGCGTTCCGCCAGGAGTGGACGAAGCCGCCTATGTAAAGGCCGGTTTCCTGTCTGCCCTCGCCAAAGGCGAAGCAAAATCCCCTCTGATCGACAAGAAGCGCGCTGTTGAACTGCTCGGCACCATGCAGGGCGGCTACAACATCGTGACCCTGGTAAACCTGCTGGACGACGCCGAACTGGCACCAGTAGCTGCCGAAGAACTCAAGCACACCCTGCTGATGTTCGATGCCTTCCACGACGTGGCTGAAAAAGCCAAGAACGGCAACGTTCACGCCAAAGGCGTCCTGCAATCCTGGGCCGACGGCGAGTGGTTCAAGAAGCGCCCTGTGCTGGCCGACAAGATCAGCCTGCGCGTCTTCAAGGTGACCGGCGAAACCAACACCGACGACCTGTCCCCTGCTCCAGATGCCTGGTCGCGTCCAGACATCCCGCTGCACGCCCTGGCCATGCTGAAAATGGCCCGTGACGGCATCGTTCCGGACGAGCAAGGCAAGACCGGCCCGATGAAGCAGATCGAAGAAATGCGCGGCCAGGGTTTCCCTATCGCCTACGTCGGTGACGTGGTCGGTACCGGTTCCTCGCGTAAATCCGCTACCAACTCGGTACTGTGGTTCTTCGGCGACGACATTCCTTACGTGCCGAACAAGCGCGCTGGCGGTTTCTGCTTCGGCAGCAAAATCGCTCCGATCTTCTACAACACCATGGAAGATGCCGGCGCACTGCCAATCGAGTTCGACGTTTCCAACATGAACATGGGCGACGTGATCGACCTGTACCCGCATGCTGGCAAAGTCACCAAGCACAACAGCGACGAAGTCCTGACCACCTTCGAAATGAAGACCCCGGTTCTGCTGGACGAAGTCCGTGCTGGCGGCCGTATTCCGCTGATCATCGGCCGTGGCCTGACCGAGAAGGCTCGCGCCGAGCTGGGTCTGCCGCCGTTCGACCTGTTCAAGAAGCCTGAAGCTCCGGCCGAAAGCACCAAGGGTTTCACCCTGGCGCAGAAAATGGTCGGCAAGGCTTGCGGCCTGGCAGAAGGCAAAGGCGTTCGTCCTGGCACCTACTGCGAACCGAAGATGACCACCGTAGGTTCCCAGGACACCACCGGTCCAATGACCCGTGACGAACTGAAAGACCTGGCGTGCCTGGGCTTCTCCGCTGATCTGGTAATGCAGTCCTTCTGCCACACCGCGGCGTATCCGAAGCCGATCGACGTGACCACCCACCACACCCTGCCTGACTTCATCATGACCCGCGGCGGCGTATCCCTGCGTCCGGGCGACGGCATCATCCACTCGTGGCTGAACCGCATGCTGCTGCCAGACACCGTGGGTACCGGTGGCGACTCGCACACCCGTTTCCCGATGGGCATCTCGTTCCCGGCCGGTTCCGGTCTGGTCGCGTTCGCCGCTGCCACCGGCGTCATGCCGCTGGACATGCCGGAATCGATTCTGGTGCGCTTCAAAGGCAAAATGAAACCTGGCATCACCCTGCGTGACCTGGTTCATGCCATTCCTTACTTCGCCATCCAGAACGGTCTGCTGACCGTCGAGAAGAAAGGCAAGAAAAACGCCTTCTCCGGCCGCATCCTGGAAATCGAAGGCCTGGAAGGCCTGACGCTGGAACAGGCTTTCGAGCTGTCCGACGCGTCGGCCGAACGTTCGGCTGCCGGTTGCACCATCAAGCTGTCGAAAGAGTCGATCACCGAGTACCTGCAGTCCAACATCACCCTGCTGCGCTGGATGATCGGCGAAGGCTACGGCGATGCGCGTACCCTGGAGCGTCGCGCTCAAGCGATGGAAGCCTGGATCGCCAACCCGCAACTGATGGAAGCCGATGCCGACGCCGAATACGCCGAAGTCATCGAAATCGATCTGGCCGACATCAACGAGCCTGTGCTCTGCGCACCGAACGATCCGGACGACGCCCGTCTGCTGTCCAGCGTTGCTGGCGAGAAGATCGACGAAGTGTTCATCGGTTCGTGCATGACCAACATCGGTCACTTCCGCGCTGCCGGCAAGTTGCTGGAACAGGTCAAAGGTCAGCTGCCAACCCGTCTGTGGCTGTCGCCGCCGACCAAAATGGACGCTCACCAGCTGACCGAAGAAGGCTACTACGGCATCTACGGCAAGGCCGGCGCACGCATGGAAATGCCAGGCTGCTCGCTGTGCATGGGTAACCAGGCACGTGTAGAGCCGAACTCCACCGTGGTGTCGACGTCGACCCGTAACTTCCCGAACCGTCTGGGTGACGGCGCGAACGTCTACCTGGCTTCGGCCGAGCTGGCGTCCGTTGCGTCCATCCTGGGTCGCCTGCCGACCGTCGAGGAGTACATGGAATACGCTGGCAAGATCGACAGCATGGCGGCCGACGTTTACCGCTACCTGTCCTTCGACCAGATCGCCGAGTTCCGTGAAGCTGCTGCGAACGCCAACATCCCGGTCGTTCAAGCCTAACGCTACAAAGCCATGAAAAACGCCGCCCATCGTGAGATGAGCGGCGTTTTTTTATGCCTGGCGCCAATTACCCAGCTATCTTTGCCTGATGTCGGCACCAGGACGGCGTGCCACGAGGCCCTCGCGGGCCTTATCTCAAGGAGGAGTCATGCGGGTGATCCTGATCGCCATCGGTTCGGCCGATGACGTTTTCCCCTTTATTGGCCTGGCCAATGCGCTGAACCTGCGCGGTCATCGCGCGACCTTGTGCAGCCTGCCGGCGTTCCAGGCCACCATCGAACAGTACGGGCTGGAATTCGAGCCATTAGGCCAGCAAACCTGTGACGACATGCCCCGCCTGCGAAACTCGAAAAGCGCTTTGGCGGAACAGTGGAATGCGGTCTCCAGCCTGCTCGAACCGACCTTCGACTACCTCGCCGCGCGGCGCCATGAGGATATCGTGGTGGTGGGCTCGTTTTGGGCGTTGGGCGCACGAGTGGCCCAGGAGAAGTTCGGCATTGCCTACCTTTCGGTACAAATTTCACCGTTCTTGCGCGAGGTCCATCGGTTGGCGCTGGACCAACTCTGTGCGCCATCGCTTAACGCCTTGAGGGCCAGAAAGGGCCTGGGCGGGACGGTTCACCACGTTATCAGCCAATGGATGCATTCGCCGGACGGCGTGATCAGCTTCTGCCCCGAGTGGTTCGCACCGCAGCAAGCCGCTGCGCCGGCCACACTGTGCAAGGCCTGCGAAAAAGCCGTTGCGGCTATCGAGCATTGCCACCAGCGAACCAAAGATCGTCTGGCCGGGCATTCGCAGGGGGCGATCAACCGGGGCAGTCCCGATTGATCGCCCGCTGCTTCAGGCGGTGAGCGAGTAGATCAACGCCGTAATCGCCACCAGGCCCACCAGCGTCACGAAGACGTTGGAGGCTTGGCCACGGTAACGCGCCATGGCCGGCACCTTGCGGATCGCGTACATCGGCATCAGGAACAGGATCGCCGCGATGACCGGGCCACCGAGGGTTTCGATCATGCCGAGAATGCTCGGGTTCAGGGTAGCGACAATCCAGCAGACCACCAGCATGAACGCGGCGACGATACGGTCCAGGGTCTTCGGCGCCGGGCGTTTGCCGCTCTTGACGATCAAGCCCTTCAAACCCTCGCTGGCGCCGATGTAGTGGCCCAGGAACGACTTGGAAATGGCCACGAAGGCAATCAACGGCGCCGCGAAGGCGATGGTCGGGTTGCTGAAGTGGTTGGCCAGATACGACAGGATCGACAGGTTCTGCGCCTTGGCTTCGGCCAGTTGCACCGGCGACAGGGTCAGCACGCAGCTGAAGACGAAGAACAGCACCATCACCACCATCAAGAGGTGGGCGCGGGACAGGATCTGCGAGCTGCGCTCTTGGGCATGAGTGCCGTAGCGACGTTTCTGGTCCACCGCGAACGCCGAAATGATCGGCGAGTGGTTGAACGAGAACACCATCACCGGAATCGCCAGCCACAGGGTGTGCAGCAGCGCCGACGACTCAGGCAGCGTGGACGCGGTGCTGAGAATGCCGCCGTTCCAGTGAGGAATCAGGAACACCGCCAGGAACAGCAGCGCGACGATGAACGGATACACCATCAGGCTCATGGCCTTGACGATCACCTGCTCACCGCAACGCACCACCGCCAGCAGGCCGAGAATCAGCACGAACGACAGCACGGCGCGCGGTGGCGGCATGATGTGCAGCTGATGTTCGAGGAAACTGCCCACGGTATTGGTCAGGGCCACGCTGTAGATCAGCAGGATCGGGAAGATCGCGAAAAAATACAGCAAGGTGATCAGCGCGCCGGCCTTAATGCCGAAATGTTCTTCCACCACCTCGGTGATGTCTGCGCCTTCACGGCCGGACAGCACAAAGCGGGTCAGGCCGCGGTGCGCGTAAAACGTCATGGGGAACGCCAGCAACGCCAGGATCAGCAGCGGCCAAAAGCCGCCCAGCCCCGCGTTGATCGGTAAAAACAGGGTACCAGCCCCGATTGCCGTGCCAAACAGGCCCAGCATCCAGGTGGTGTCATGGCGATTCCAGCTTTCGAGGCTCGCTGGTGTCGCCGCTACATAGCGTTCGTCGACGCTATTGGCCTGATCATTCATCCGGTCGGATCTCCGCTTTCCGGTCACTTGCCACTCGGTCAGGACGCGTCGGAAAAAACCGACAGACATGCTCCGGCCGAAACAGGGGCGGGATTCTCCGCGATAAACGAGCAGAAGCAAAGGTTTAGCTGAGCAATGGTTGTGCGGAGCAGATCAAAGGCCTGTCGTTTTTAGAAAAATAACTGTCGGCATCGGGTATGCGACATGTCGTTTTCTGACACGCTTTAGTAAACCCTGATGTACGGTGTGCCTGACGGACCGCAGCGCCTGATTTTACGACTGCTGCGCAGCCGAACGCAGCCTCGCAGGCTCGACAGCTGCTACGGCAATTTCATCGCGGACAAATCCTCTCCACCTGCCGCGCGCTGATCTAGTGTTGTATCTAAGAAGCTCGCCGGTATCGCCAACGCCTGCACGGGTGCTTGCCAACCAATAGCCTATGATCGCGGACCATTGCCAAACCGCTCTGGAGTCAGCAATCTGACGCGACGTTCGAGCCCCGACACTCCGCTGCCACAGGAGCCCAGCATGACCGCAACTGTTCTGGTACTGGTTGAAACCATCAATGAATACCTGCCGATTCTCGAACATCAGGGGTTTCATTTGATCCTGGCCCCGACCCCGGCCGAGCGCGCCGCTGCCATTGCCCGACAGGGCAACCAGATCGAGGCGGTGCTGACGCGTGGCCCGTTGGGCCTGTATGCCGATGAAATCGCCGCCCTGCCCAACCTCAAGATCATCTGCGTGATCGGCGCCGGTTACGAACACGTCGACCTGCAAGCCGCCGTCAACCGGGGCATCACCGTCACCAACGGCGCCGGCGTCAATGCCTCTTCCGTCGCCGATCACGCCATGGCGTTGCTGCTGGCACTGGTTCGTGACATCCCTCGGGCCGATGCTGCCGTTCGTCGGGGCGAATGGCCGAAAATCATGCGTCCTTCGCTGGCCGGCAAACACATAGGCATCCTCGGCCTCGGT
Organism: Pseudomonas sp. GW822-FHT02G04; assembly: GCF_058802085.1. Classification (NCBI taxonomy): domain Bacteria; kingdom Pseudomonadati; phylum Pseudomonadota; class Gammaproteobacteria; order Pseudomonadales; family Pseudomonadaceae; genus Pseudomonas; species Pseudomonas sp. GW822-FHT02G04. Next base: position 448,315 of record NZ_JBXANU010000002.1, on the reverse strand, counting down.
GCCGTTGGCCTGGCTATCGCCAAACGTGCCGCCAACGGCTTCGATATGAGGGTGAGTTACCACAACCGCCAGCATCGCAGCGATGTGCCGTACAGCTATTGCTCGACGCCTACCGAGCTGGCACGCCATTCGGACTTTCTGATAGTTGCCACCCCGGGCGGGATCGGCACCCAGCACCTGATCAACCGGCAAGTGCTCGACGCCCTGGGGCCCAACGGCTTCCTGGTCAACATCGCCCGGGCCAGTGTGGTCGTCACGGCCGACCTGATCAGCGCGCTCGAACAGCGGCGGATCGCCGGTGCCGCGCTGGATGTCTTCGACAACGAACCCCAGGTACCGGACGCCCTCAAGGGGTTGGCCAACGTGATTCTGACCCCGCATGTCGCCGGATTGTCCCCGGAGGCCACCCAAGGCACCGTCGAACTGGCCGGCAAAAACCTGACGGCGTTTTTTTCCGGTCAACCGGTACTGACGCCTATTGCGTTACCGCCGCCGTCGACAGCCACCCGACTCAATCACTAAAGAACGCCCAATAGCGTCCAGAGTCGTCGGGACTCGGCATCGGCGCTGATCAGTTCTCCCAGAGCTCGCTCAGGGGCTTGTTGCCCCACTCACTCCACGCCCCGTTTGCGTCCGCCGAGCCTGTTCGCGCACATCAGGAACGCTGATTATCCGGCAACACGCTAACCTATAAGACCGTGCCGCGCTTGTGGCCACCCTGGCGCGCCATTAGATTAGCCAATGATGTCTGGCCTCCAAAATAAGCAGAAGGGATAAGCATGGCGCTTACTGACCAGTCCACCCGTATCCGCTCTGGCGAAGAACTCGATGCCAGCCTGATCGATCCGTACCTCAAGGCGCACATTCCGGGCCTGAGTGGCTTGCCTGTGATCAGCCAGTTTCCGGGCGGTGCGTCGAACCTGACTTACCTGCTGGAATACCCCGAACAGGAATTCGTCCTGCGTCGGCCGCCGTTCGGCCACAAGGCCAAGTCCGCCCACGACATGGGCCGCGAATTTCGCATCCTCAATCAGCTGCGGGAAGGTTTTCCCTACTGCCCCAAAGCCTATGTGCACTGCACCGATGAATCGGTGATCGGCGCCGAGTTCTATGTGATGGAACGGGTCAAGGGGATCATCCTGCGCTCCGAACTGCCGCCGGAACTGGGCCTTGATTCAGCGAAGACCGAAACCCTGTGCAAGAGCTTCATCGACAAGTTCGTCGAACTGCACCGGGTCGACTACAAGGCTTATGGCCTGGGCGACCTCGGCAAACCCGAAGGTTATGTCGCGCGGCAAATCAAAGGCTGGAGCGAGCGCTACGAGAAGGCCCTGACCCCGGACGCGCCGAAGTGGGAAGCAGTAAAGGCCTGGCTCAACGACAAGATGCCGGCCGATCACCCGACGTCGAGCATCGTCCACAACGATTACCGCTTCGATAACGTGATCCTCGATCCGAATAACCCGATGCAGATCATCGGTGTGCTGGATTGGGAGCTGACCACCCTCGGCGATCCGCTGATGGACTTGGGCAACACCCTCGCCTACTGGATCGAAGCCGGCGACCCGGCACCGGTGCAACTGATGCGCCGCCAGCCAAGCCACGCCCCTGGCATGCTGACCCGCCGCGAATTCGTCGATTACTACGCCGAGCGCGCCGGCATCCAGATCGACAATTTCGATTTCTACTACACCTATGGCCTGTTCCGTCTGGCCGGCATCGTGCAGCAGATCTACTACCGCTTCTTCCATGGTCAGACCCAGGACAAACGCTTCGCACAGTTCATTCACATGAACAAACTGCTGGAGCAGATGAGCCTGCAAGTCATTCAGAAATCCAGCCTCTGATCGCGGCTCTGATCGGGCCACATAACAAGGAAAAATCATGTCCAAGACTCAGTTGTTCGACCTCGACGGCAAGATCGCTTTCGTCTCCGGTGCCAGTCGCGGCATCGGTGAAGCCATCGCCAAACTGCTGGCGCAGCAAGGTGCCCACGTGATCGTTTCGAGCCGCAAGCTTGACGGCTGCCAGCACGTCGCCGACGCGATCATCGCCGCCGGCGGCAAGGCCACCGCCATTGCCTGCCACATCGGTGAAATGGAACAGATCACCCAAGTCTTTGCCGGCATCCGCGAACAGTTTGGACGCCTGGACATCCTGGTCAACAACGCCGCGACCAACCCGCAGTTCTGCAACGTGCTGGACACCGACCTCAGCGCCTTCCAGAAAACCGTCGACGTGAACATTCGCGGCTACTTCTTCATGTCGGTGGAAGCCGGCAAGCTGATGCGCGAACACGGCGGCGGCAGCATCATCAACGTCGCCTCGATCAACGGCATCTCGCCGGGGATCTTCCAGGGCATCTACTCGGTGACCAAGGCAGCCGTAATCAACATGACCAAAGTGTTTGCCAAGGAATGCGCGCAGTTCGGCATTCGCTGCAACGCTCTGCTGCCCGGTTTGACCGACACCAAGTTTGCTTCGGCGCTGGTGAAGAACGACGCGATTCTGAAAACCGCGCTGCAGCAGATTCCGCTCAAGCGCGTGGCGGATCCGAGTGAAATGGCGGGGGCGGTGTTGTATCTGGCGAGTGATGCTTCCAGTTATACGACTGGGGTTTCGCTGAATGTGGATGGCGGGTTCCTGTCCTGATTCGGTTCTGCGAATAAATCGAAGGCAGCCTCAGGGCTGCCTTTGATGTTTGATCGGAGGACTCGTGGAAGACTCTCGCCTGTGCAAAGCGAACTCTATTTATTCAGTTACCCAATTTAGCTCATGACTTAGGCCCGCCACGGTGGAAGAGCCCCTTCGAAAAGTGAAAAGGCTCGATGCAGGAAACCGTTGAAGCGAGCGGCATCACGCCGCAGCCCTGCCTGTTGACCACCAATCAGGCACAGATGGGCCACCTGACCAATCACTTCTGCTTGGCCTGGCATATGGACCAAGCGGCGGCACGTCCGTATCGCGAACTCCAGTCGTCTTGTGTCAACACGCTGCTGAAACTCGCCTACCAACGGATCGTGCAACGACCAGGCCCGGATGGAAACTTCCCGCCCAGGTTGTTTCTCAGCGGCAATACTCAAGTAGCGTTTCAAGGTTTCGCCCGCGCTACGACCCTGCGCCGCATAAGCGAGCATGCGCTCCGTGTAGTCTTCTTCCCAAGCGGCCAGCAAGGTGCGGACAAAGTCTTCGCGATTGCGGAAATGGTGATAGAACGATCCGCGGGTCACATTCAATCGGCGCGATAGACTCTCGGCCGAAACGCCAACATACCCTATTTGGTCGAGGGCCTCAAAACCAGCCGCGATCCAATGGTTACGAGTTAGTTTTCTCACCAGTTATTTCGCTCCGTATTTAGCGCCATACAGACTGTGTATGGTGCGCAACCGATTGATACGCTGCGAACACCAGCAAAGATGGCCGTTGCGTTTTGCACGCCAGCACTTTTCATGGAGCTCGCCTTGAAGAAAATCGTTCTGGTTGCTTTCGACCAATTCACTGATATCGACCTATTCCTGATGTGGGACATATTAGGCCGCAATACTGTGGACTGGCACGTCCGAATATTGGGTTCCAGCTCTATCGTGCGATCGGCGCACGGCCTGCCTGTTTCGGTGCACGGTCCGCTTTCCGAGGCCAATAGTGCCGACGCGGTATTGTTCGTCAGCGGCAAGGAAGGGATACCCGCTGCACTTGCCGCCCCAGATTTCCTGCCGTCGTTTGAACTTGACTCCAGACGCCAGCGAATCGGCTCCATATGCGCCGGAGCTTTCATTCTCGAACGGCTTGGGCTGCTCAGCGGCCAGGCAACGACACACCCGGATGCACGATCGGGCTTGCAAGCTCTGGGACTTGAGCCCGTGGACCAGCCTCTTGTATGCCAGGGGAACGTTGCAACCGCTGGCGGATGCCTTTCGGCGCTCTATCTGGTGGGATGGTTGGTTGAATCCTGGTTCGATGTCGACAAGCGCCGTGCGACGTTGCTCCCTGTTCTGCCAGCTGGGCAGCAAGAGCTCTATGATGCCTTGATCGGGCTCAGTATCCGACAAGGAGAAGGAGCGTTATACGACAAACCATCGCAACAAGAAACGCGACATGGCATGTCGTCTAATTGGTAGTTAGAACTCAGGAGAGATCCCCGATGCCCCGAGAATTTGAGCTCATTATGTCCGTGCCAGTCCCCTCGAGGTCCGGCATCACCCACCTTTACAAGTCGATGAACCTGGCGGACGCTTTTGCGATTCGGCTCCCTGCGGGCACATCCAGCAATCCGGATTTGCTAGCGCGATTCATCCTTTCCCACCAGCCATCCTGGATTGGATGGCTCATGAAAGTCCGAGACACTATCGTTGCCTGTTTTGGTCTCAAGACAGCCAAACATTTGGCATCACTTGCTAATCGGATTGGAATCTTCAAGGTCTACAGCACGAACCAGACTGAAATCGTGTTGGGAGAAGACGACAAGCACCTCGACTTCCGGATATCGATCCTGTGTTCTGGAGAGGCAGAGCCAGAAGGCAGTCGCCAACTGGTTTTTTCAACCGTGGTCCAGTGCCACAACCGTCTAGGCCGGGCCTACATCTTCGTTATTGCCCCATTTCACCGCTTGGTTGTCAAGGCCAGCCTCCTGCGTGCCGCGCGCGTCGGTTGGCCTCTGGCTACCAGCCCCTAAGGCTGAGAGCGCTGTGTGCCTCCTGAGGTCTACCCCTTCCATCGAAAGGCCGGCTCTCGGAAGGTATGCAACGCATCAATGACCTGACAATCCGGCGTTGCTGCAGGCAATGACGCAAGGCGGTGTAGCCATTCTCAGTGCTTCCTGCCCCCCCACAAATAAAAAGAATATTTATTCCACTTCATTGCATATTACGAATTTTTATTCCATAAATAGCCCTCCTGAAAACAAAAATCCAAAAGGACCCCGGCTATGCGCGAACTCGGTATCGGACTCATCGGCACAGGTTTCATGGGCCGCGCCCACGCCCTGGCCTTTCGCAATGTCAGCGCTGTTTTTGAATTGCCGCTGAAGCTCAAACTCGCCGCCCTTGCCGACGCCGACCCGCAGCGCGCCCGCCACTGCGCCGACGCCTGGGGCTTCGATGCTGCTCACAGCGACTGGCAACAGCTGATCGATGACCCCAAGGTCAACCTGATCGCCATCACCACCCCTAATCATCTGCACTACCCCATGGCCATGGCTGCCATCGCCGCCGGGAAACCGGTGTACTGCGAAAAGCCGCTGGCGGTGAGCCTCGAGCAGGCCAGTGCCATGCGCCTTGCAGCCAAAGCCGCAGGCGTGGTGACGCGGGTGGGTTACAACTATCAGCACAACCCGATCATCGGCCTGGCTCGGGATTTGATTCAAAACGGCGCGCTGGGCCAGGTCATCAGTTTCCAGGGCGAGTTCAGCGAAGACTTCATGGCCGATCCCGTTTCACCTTGGTCCTGGCGCTGCGACGCCAATTACGCCGGCGGCGCCCTGGCGGACCTGGGCAGTCACTTGCTGGCCATGGCCCGTCATCTGCTGGGCGACGTCGAGGCGGTGTGCGCGGATACCCAGACCGTGCATGCGCAGCGCCCCGTGACGGCGGGTGGTCAGGAACGACGCGAGGTCGCGGTCGACGATCAGGTCCACGCGTTGCTGCGGTTCGCCAATGGCGCGCGAGGGACCTTCAGCAGCAGCTGGCTCAAACACGGTTACAAGAATCACCTGAGTTTTGAAATCAGCGGCACCCAAGGCACCCTGGCGTTCGATCAGGAACGCTTGAATGAACTGCGGCTGTATCGTGCCGGGCAAGGCGGTTTCCAACGGCTGCTGGCGGGGCCGGATTTGCCGGGTTACGCCGCGTTCAGCCCGGCGCCAGGGCACCAGTTGGGTTACAACGAACTCAAGACCCTTGAAGTGCATGAGTTGGTAATGGCGCTGGCCGGCCAAGGTCAGGACGGTACGGATTTCGACCAGGCGTGGGAAGTCGAACGCCTGGCGACGGCGATTCGTCTGGCGGCACGGGAGTCGCGGTGGGTCAGGATCGAGGAAGTCTGAACCGACGCTCAGGTAATACACCGCCAGTTGCACGTGCTACTGGCGGTACACCAGACCCGGTTTACTGAGTGACGCAACGGGTCAGGGTCGTGGTTCGGGTCACCTGCCCTTCAGCCCTCATATCACCCTGCACATCGGTGCTTTCGGTGGTCGAACAGGTACGAACCGGTGGCGGTGGCGGCGCAGCGGGTGGTGGGGGCGGCGGACTGGCGCAACCACCCAGAATCGCCACGCAGAGTGCGAGCGACAGTGGCGAAAAAGCACATTTCCCAAGACTGTTCATAGGCTGACCCGCGGTAAGTAATCGACATTTTCCGCGACTCGAAAACCACCCCGCGAACCCGCGGCCCTGTCACAGAAAAGATATACCCTTGCATTCCTTATAGCCCAGCCACTCGCCAATGCCAAAAAACAGCGGCCGTTATCGCAGGAATGGATATGCGCCCTGTCAAAAATCCCGGGCGCTCGCTCCCACATTATTTGAACTGCATCCCCCCGTAGGAGCTGCCGAAGGCTGCGATCTTTTGATTTTCAACGCCCCCCAAAAGATCAAGATCAAAAGATCGCAGCCTTCGGCAGCTCCTACAACGGCTGCGATCTTTTCATTGCATATTCAGCGAAGCCTCCAACCCCGCCAACTTCTCCGGATTACGCATGATGAAAATCCGGTTCACCCGCCCTGCTTCGTCAAAACCAAAGCTCAGCGACGCAGTGAGTTCGTCGTCGGCTTTGATGATCACGCCTTGAGCGCCATTGATTTGCGTGGGCAGCCATTCGCACGTCTGCCAGTAGGCATGCAGCGAGTGGCCGATGAAATCCAGCACGCGGTTGATGCCGAACAGGGTTTCGCGAATCGCCGAGGCCTTGCCGCCGCTGTCGGCGCAGAGTTCGACGTCTTCGGCCAGCAGCGCGGTCAGGGACGCGGTCGAGCCGCTGGCGATGGCGCTGTGGAAAGCATTCAGCAACTGGTCCTGACGTGCGGGTTCGGGTTGATAGCGGATTTGCCCACTCCCCAGACCGACCTTGGCCCGGGACACCAGCTTGCGGCAAGCGGCTTCCTGAACCCCGATCGCTTCGGCGACCTGGGCGTAGTCCATGTCGAAGATTTCGTAGAGCAGGTACGCGGCGCGCTCCTTGGGGGTCAGCCGTTCCAGCAAGAGCAGGAACGCGGTGGACAATGACGAGGCCAGTTCATGCATATGCTCGGGTGAATGCTGGTGGGTGGTGTGAATCGGCTCCGGCAGCCAGGTGCCGATGTAATCGACCCGTGACGTGTGCGCCGAGCGCAGCAGGTCGATGCAGTGCCGGGTGCAGGCCGTGGTGAGCCAGGCGGCCGGCGTGGCGATGGAGGCCCGGTCGGCCTCTAGCCATTTGATGAACAACTCTTGCACCACATCCTCGGCTTCGGTGCGCGAGCCGAGAATGCGATACGCCAGACCGAGCAAAAAGGGCCGGCGCTGTTCGAATACAGCGACGGCGTTTTCAGCGGAGTTCATCGATCAGTGCCTCGACACCTGCAAACGGTTCCACAGGTTGATCATGCCGATCTCGGCAGTCAAGGCGCCGATCTGCGCATCGTTGAAATGTTCGCGCAAGTCGCCGCGCAGGCTGGCGTAGTCGGTCTTTTCATCGAGCACGGTCAGGGCTTCGGTCCAGGCCAGCGCGGCGCGCTCCGATGCACTGAAATCGCTGACGTGACGCCAGACAATCAGACGGTCCAGGCGTTCGTTGGTTTCATTGGCTTCACGCGCCTCGCGGGTGTGCATCTTCACGCAGAAACCGCATTGGTTGATCTGCGAGGCACGCAGGTGCAGCAGGTGTTTGAGGGTCGGGGCCAGGTCATGGTTGTCGAGGGTGACATGGACTTGGGTCAGGCTTTCGAAAACCTGAGGGATGGACTGCAGCAGGTTGACCGGTTGGGTGTTGGACGACATCGTGTTGCTCCGCTAATTGAGGGGTTCAACAGGATGACGATTGAGGATTCGGGTTTGTGACACGGGTACCCAAAAGCAGCCCTATGCTCAAACAAAAAAGAGTGGTTTAGTGCCGTTCTTTGCCCGTCTGGAGAGTTGCCATGATGTTTGACTCGCTTCACTTCACCCCATGGTCCGCCTTGGCGGGAGGTGCGCTGATCGGTCTGGCCGCAAGCGTCATGGTGGTGGCCAACGGACGGGTTGCCGGGATCAGCGGGCTGTTAGGCAGCCTGCTTGAGCGTAATGATTCGGGGCGGGGTGAAAAAGCCCTATTCCTGCTTGGACTGTTGGCAGCACCGTTGGTGTGGGCGCTGTTTCATGTGTGGCCGGCCATCGAATTCAAAACCGGTACGGTGGGGCTGATCATCGCCGGATTGTGCGTCGGCATCGGCACTCGTTATGGCTCCGGCTGCACCAGTGGCCACGGCGTGTGCGGTATCTCGCGCCTGTCACCACGCTCCATTGCCGCGACATTGAGTTTCATGTTCACAGGCTTCGTGACCGTGTTCGTCCTGCGTCATCTGCTGGGGTATTGAACATGCGCAAACTGACCGCTTTCCTCGCCGGCCTGCTGTTCGGTATCGGCCTGTTGCTGGCCGGCATGGCAAACCCGGCCAAAGTGCTGGGTTTTCTGGACATTGCCGGCGTTTGGGATCCCTCGCTGGCGCTGGTCATGATCGGCGCCATTGCCGTGGCTTGGGGGCCGTTTCACTGGGCCATGAAACAACCGGCGTCCTTGCTGGGTGCGCCTATGCAATTGCCGGTCAGCCGTGAGCTGGACCGACGCCTGATCGGTGGCAGCCTGCTCTTCGGCATCGGTTGGGGTATTGCCGGCATCTGCCCCGGCCCGGCACTGGTGTTGTTGCCGACGGGGCACTGGCAGGCCTGGGTGTTCGCCATCGCCATGCTGGCGGGGATGCTGATGTTCAAAGCGCTGCAAACCCGCCGTTGAGCACCCCCGCCAGGCCAGTGGTCAAGCCGCCTGCTCACCACTGGCAATCGCCTGCGAAGCCGCCAGCATGGCTCGCAACAACACCGCACACCCGGCCGCCAGATCATCCGGCGCGGCGTTTTCGATTTCGTTGTGGCTGATGCCACCTTCGCAAGGCACGAAGATCATCCCGGCCGGGCCGAGTTCGGCGAGGAAGATTGCGTCGTGCCCTGCCCCGCTAACAATGTCCATGTGCGACAGCCCCAACCCTTGAGCGGCACCGCGTACCGCTTCGACGCAGCCCTTGTCGAAATACAGCGGCGGGAAGTCGGCGGTGGGTGTCAGTTCGAAAGTCAGGCCATGTTGCTCGCAGGTGGTTTCGATGACCTCGCGGACTTCGGCGATCATTGAGTCGAGTCGCGCCGGTTCCAGATGACGGAAGTCCAGGGTCATGCGCACTTCGCCGGGAATCACGTTGCGCGAGCCGGGATAGGCTTGCAGGCAACCGACAGTGCCGCAGGCGTGGGGTTGATGGCCGAGAGCGGCGCGATTGACTGCGCCGACGATCACTGCGGCGCCGACCAGCGCATCCTTGCGCAGGTGCATCGGTGTCGGGCCGGCATGTGCTTCGACACCGCGCAATTTCAGGTCGAACCATTTCTGGCCCAGCGCGCCCATCACCACGCCGATGGTTTTGTGTTCGTCCTCAAGAATCGGACCTTGCTCGATGTGCGCCTCGAAATACGCCCCCACGGCATGGCCGCTGACCTTGCGTGGCCCGGCGTAGCCGATGGCGTTCAAGGCTTCACCGACGGTCACGCCCTCGGCATCGATCTTGGCCAGGGTTTCCTCTAGGGTGAATTTTTCCGCGAACACGCCGGAGCCCATCATGCACGGGGCGAAGCGTGAGCCTTCCTCGTTGGTCCAGACCACCACCTCCAGCGGCGCTTCGGTCTCCACGCCGAGGTCATTGAGGGTACGCAAGACTTCGACCCCGGCCAGCACGCCGAAGCAACCGTCGAACTTGCCGCCGGTGGGCTGGGTGTCGATGTGGCTGCCGGTCATCACCGGTGGCAGGTTCGGATTGCGCCCCGGACGACGGGCGAAGATGTTGCCGACGGCGTCGATGCTGACCGTGCAACCGGCCTCCTCGCACCACTTCACGAAGATATCGCGCGCCTGGCGGTCGAGGTCGGTCAGGGCCAGCCGGCAGACACCGCCCTTGACCGTCGCGCCGAGCTTGGCCAGGTCCATGAGCGACTGCCACAGACGGTCGCGATTGATGTGCTGATGGGTGGATTGCAGAACGTCTACGGCAGCGTTCATGGTGATCTCCTCAGTTCTTCTAGTTCCCACGCTCTGCGTGGGAATTCATCCATGGACGCTCTGCGTCCGCTTCTGGGACGCGGAGCGTCCCGGGCTGCATTCCCACGCAGAGCGTGGGAATGATCAAACTGCAGATTTCGCAACAGACGGACTCGGCCGCATCGAATTCAACCCGTAATAAATCAGCCCACCAAGGGCCGAGCCGGTGAACCAGCCGTAGCTGTAGAACCAGCTGAAGGCATCGCTGCCCAGCGACAGCAGCGTCAACACCACCGGCACGCCGAATGCGATGAAGCCAAACCAGTTCCACGCCGGGTACACGTCGTCACGGTAGAGGCCAGCCAAATCCAGTTGCTGTTTCTTGATCAGGAAATAGTCCACCACCATGATCCCGGCGATCGGCCCCAGCAGGCTCGAATAGCCGAGCAACCAGTTGGAATACACCGTCTCCAGGCTCAGATCCGAGACAATCAGCCCGAGCTTTTTCAGCAGTTCATGGGCCATCAGCGCCAACCCGACCAAACCAGTGAGCATTACCGCCGTGGTGCGGTTGATGTACTTGGGCGCGACGTTCTGGAAATCGTTGGTTGGCGACACGATGTTGGCCGCAGTGTTGGTGGACAAGGTGGCGATGATGATCAGCGCCATGGCCAGTGCGACCCAGACCGGGCTCTGGATATGGCCGATCAGGGTGACCGGATCAGAGACAGTGACACCCACCAGTTTTACCGACGCGGCCGTCATCACCACGCCGAGGGAGGCGAACAGGAACATGGTCAGGGGCAAACCGATAATCTGCCCGACGATCTGGTCCTTCTGGCTTTTCGCGTAGCGGCTGAAGTCCGGGATGTTCAGCGACAACGTGGCCCAGAAGCCGACCATGGCCGTCAGCCCGGCGGCAAAGTAACTGACCACGCTGGCGCCTTCCGGACGTTTGGCCGGGATCGCCAGCAACTCGGTCATCGACACGTTTGGCATGGCCCACACCAGCAGGCCCACGCCCACCAGTACCAACAACGGCGCCGAGAGGGTTTCCAGCCATTTGATCGAGTCCGCGCCGCGAATCACCACCCACAGGTTCAAGGCCCAGAACAGCATGAAGCCGATCACTTCACCGATACCGCCCAGGGCTTTCCAGTCATCGAACACCGAGCCGAGGAACAGATGAATCGCCAGCCCGCCGAACATGGTCTGGATGCCGAACCAGCCACACGCCACCAAGGCGCGGATCAGGCATGGAATGTTGGAACCGAGAATGCCGAAGGACGAGCGCAGCAACACCGGAAACGGAATGCCGTACTTGGTGCCGGGGAAGGCGTTCAGGGTCAGCGGGATCAGCACGATGATATTGGCGAACAGAATCGCCAGCAGCGCTTCGCCCACGGTCAGGCCGAAGTAGGCAGTGAGCACACCGCCGAGGGTGTAAGTCGGCACGCAGATCGCCATGCCGACCCACAGCGCGGTGATGTGCCATTTGTTCCAGGTTCGTTCGCGCACCTTGGTCGGTGCCATGTCGTGGTTGTATCGGGGACTGTCGAGGACATCGCTGCCGGCTTCGAGCTCAAACAAGCCGTCGCGCTCGGTCACTTGCGATCTGATCTGTTGCATGGCCGCTCCACTGTTCTTTTGATTATTTTTGCTCATCAGAGGCTGGCGCAATGTGCGCGAGCCGGACGATGGCCGGAGAAACTGACAACTTTTACGGACCGGCCACGGTGTCAGCGGCGGCATCAATAAACGTGCCGGGTGCCCCGCTTGCGCCTCGGGCAGTGCCATAAAACTTTGCTAACCAACTGATGTTAATCAGCTTTATTTATCCAACTAGCGAGTCCCCGGTCAGTTGCCCTGTCACTCAGGCCAAATGCCATGCAAGTTGTCCGAACAGTCAGGACTCAATCTGGTGCGTCGATCTTTTTTTGAAAGGTTGCGCATCAACCATAGACCATCCTCAACCAGCTGATTTCACATAGAAAATCTTGACCATATTTCCAACCTGTCAAGTGCGTCAAAATGGTGAGCGGTCTCACCATTTTGGTTATTTTCATTTTTTATCTTTATTTATCAAACAGTTAAAACAGTAATAAGCTTATAAAAAATATTCTTGCTCAATTCATGAACTGCAGCTAGCGTCTATTCTTGACAGCGCTGACAGGAATACACCGATTGGCGTCTGCTGCATATAAAACATCTAGAACCGGCAATAGTCGGTCATGCCTGCGAGGAACTCGGAATGTCTCTGTTGATCCGTGGCGCCACCGTTATTACCCATGATGAAAGTTATCGCGCCGACGTGTATTGCGCCGACGGCGTGATCAAAGCCATCGGTGAAAACCTCGATGTTCCCGCCGATGCGCAAGTGCTCGACGGCAGCGGCCAATACCTGATGCCCGGCGGCATCGATCCGCACACGCACATGCAACTACCCTTCATGGGCACGGTGGCCAGCGAAGATTTTTTCAGCGGCACCGCAGCGGGATTGGCCGGTGGCACCACGTCGATCATCGACTTCGTGATACCCAACCCGCAGCAATCATTGATGGAGGCCTTTCATCAATGGCGCGGCTGGGCCGAAAAGTCGGCGTCTGACTACGGCTTTCACGTCGCCATCACCTGGTGGAGCGAGCAGGTTCGCGAGGAAATGGCCGAGCTGGTCAGCCAGCACGGGGTCAACAGCTTCAAGCATTTCATGGCCTACAAGAACGCGATCATGGCTGCTGACGACACCCTGGTCGCGAGTTTCGAGCGTTGCCTGGAATTGGGCGCGGTGCCGACCGTGCACGCGGAAAACGGCGAGCTGGTCTATCACCTGCAACGCAAGTTGATGGCCCAGGGCATCACCGGGCCGGAAGCGCATCCGCTGTCGCGGCCTTCGCAGGTGGAAGGTGAAGCCGCGAGCCGGGCGATCCGCATTGCCGAAACCCTCGGCACGCCGCTGTACCTGGTCCATGTCTCGACCAAGGAAGCCCTCGACGAAATCACCTATGCCCGCGCCAAGGGCCAACCGGTTTACGGCGAAGTGCTGGCCGGGCATCTGCTGCTGGACGACAGCGTTTACCAACACCCGGACTGGCAGACCGCCGCCGGTTACGTGATGAGCCCACCCTTCCGCCCGCGCGGTCATCAAGAAGCCCTTTGGCATGGCCTGCAAGCGGGCAACCTGCACACCACCGCCACCGACCACTGCTGCTTCTGCGCCGAGCAAAAAGCTGCCGGCCGCGATGACTTCAGCAAGATCCCCAACGGCACCGCCGGTATCGAAGACCGCATGGCAGTGCTTTGGGATGAAGGGGTGAACACCGGGCGTTTGTCGATGCAGCACTTCGTAGCGCTCACCTCCACCAACACCGCGAAGATCTTCAACCTCTACCCGCGCAAAGGTGCGATCCGTGTCGGTGCCGATGCCGACCTGGTGTTGTGGGACCCGGAAGGCACGCGGACGATTTCAGCCAAGACTCACCACCAGCAGGTCGACTTCAACATCTTCGAAGGCAAGACCGTGCGCGGCGTGCCGAGCCACACCGTCAGCCAGGGCCGAGTGGTGTGGGCCGATGGTGATTTGCGCGCCGAGCGTGGCGCGGGCCGGTATATCGAACGGCCGGCGTATCCGGCGGTGTTTGATTTGCTGAGCAAGCGGGCTGAGTTGCATAAGCCGACAGCAGTAAAACGCTGACCCCCGATCGTTCCCACGCTCTGCGTGGGAATGCAGCCCGGGACGCTCTGCGTCCCAGAGGGGAACGCGGAGCGTCCCTTGAGGCATTCCTTTGCGGCGCGTGGGAACGATCAGCCCATCAGAGGCAGTACCTCAATTAACCGTGAGGCCAACACCGTGATCAAGACTTTGAACCACCTCCCGCATCCCCATGAGGACGCGGCCGCCCTCGCCGGCCATTTCACCGACCTGGCGCCGCCGCTCAACGACCGTCAGGCGCACCTGGAAGCCTCGCGCTGTCTGTATTGCTACGACGCGCCGTGCGTGAACGCGTGCCCGAGCGACATCGATATTCCGTCGTTCATCCGCAATATCCATCAGGAAAACGTTCAGGGCGCGGCGCAGAAGATCCTCTCGGCCAACATCCTCGGTGGCAGTTGTGCCCGGGTCTGTCCGACGGAAATCCTCTGCGAGCAAGCCTGCGTGCGCAACAACGCCCAGGAATGCGCGCCGGTGCTGATCGGCCTGTTGCAACGCTACGCCGTGGACAACGCGAATTTCAGCGAACACCCGTTCCAGCGCGCCGCCGCAACCGGCAAGCGCATTGCCGTGGTGGGGGCCGGCCCGGCCGGTTTGTCCTGCGCGCACCGCAGCGCCATGCACGGCCATGACGTGGTGATTTTCGAGGCACGGGAAAAGGCTGGCGGCCTCAACGAATACGGGATCGCCAAGTACAAACTGGTGGACGATTACGCACAGAAGGAACTTGAATTCCTGATGGGGATTGGCGGAATCGAGATTCGCCACGGGCAGAAGTTCGGCGATAACCTGACCCTCAGCGAACTGCATCAGCAATTCGACGCGGTGTTTCTCGGCCTGGGCCTGGCCGCCAGCAAACAACTGGGCCTGCCCAACGAGGATGCCCCCGGCCTGCTCCCCGCCACCGACTACATCCGCGAACTGCGCCAGGCCGATGACCTGACACAGCTGCCGCTGGCCGAGCGCTGCATCGTCCTCGGTGCCGGCAACACCGCCATCGACATGGCCGTGCAAATGGCCCGCCTCGGTGCCCGTGACGTGAATCTGGTGTACCGCCGTGGCGTCACGGACATGGGCGCCACCGGTCACGAACAGGACATCGCCAAGGCCAATCAAGTGCGGCTGTTGACCTGGGCGCAACCCGAAGAGGTGTTGCTCGACGACCAAGGCAACGTGCGCGGCATGCGCTTCGCCCGCACTCGATTGGTGGAAGGTCGCCTGCAAACCACCGGCGAAACCTTTGAACTGGCCGCCGACGCTATCTTCAAAGCCATCGGCCAGGCCTTCGACGCCAGCGCCCTCGCCGATCCGCTGGCCCGTGAACTCAAGCGTCAGGGTGATCGCATTCTCGTCGACGAACATCTGCGCACCAGCATTCCCGGCGTGTATGCCGGCGGCGACTGCACCAGCCTCGATCAAGACCTCACCGTGCAAGCCGTGCAGCACGGCAAGCTGGCCGCCGAGGCCATCAACGCCCAACTCATGCTCAACGTGGAGGCTGCGTAAATGGCCGATCTTTCGATTGTCTTCGCCGGCATCAAGGCCCCCAACCCGTTCTGGCTCGCTTCCGCGCCGCCGACCGACAAAGCCTACAACGTGGTCCGTGCGTTCGAGGCAGGCTGGGGTGGCGTGGTCTGGAAAACCCTGGGGGAAGACCCGGCGGCGGTCAACGTGTCGTCACGCTACTCCGCGCACTTCGGGGCTAACCGTGAAGTGATGGGCTTCAACAACATCGAGTTGATCACCGACCGTTCGCTGGAAATCAACCTGCGAGAAATCACCCAGGTCAAAAAGGACTGGCCAGACCGTGCTCTGATCGTGTCGTTGATGGTGCCTTGCGTTGAAGAATCGTGGAAAAACATCCTGCCGCTGGTGGAAGCCACCGGCGCCGATGGCATCGAGCTGAATTTCGGTTGCCCCCACGGCATGCCGGAACGGGGCATGGGCGCGGCGGTCGGCCAGGTACCGGAATACGTCGAACAAGTCACTCGCTGGTGCAAGACCTATTGCTCGTTGCCGGTGATCGTCAAGCTCACGCCGAACATCACCGACATCCGCGTCGCCGCCCGTGCCGCACACCGTGGTGGCGCCGATGCGGTGTCGTTGATCAACACCATCAACTCGATCACCAGCGTCAATCTGGAGCGCATGGTCGCCAATCCCGCCGTCGGCAGCCAAAGCACCCACGGCGGTTATTGCGGTTCGGCGGTGAAGCCGATTGCGTTGAACATGGTCGCCGAGATCGCCCGCGACCCGCAGACCCAGGGCTTGCCGATCAGCGGCATTGGCGGCATCGGCAGTTGGCGCGATGCGGCGGAATTCATAGCCCTGGGCAGCGGCTCGGTGCAGGTGTGCACGGCGGCGATGCTGCATGGCTTCCGGATTGTCGAGGAGATGAAGGACGGTTTGTCACGCTGGATGGACAGTCAGGGTTACACCAGCGTGTCGCAGTTTTCCGGGCGCGCGGTGGGCAATACCACGGACTGGAAGTACCTGGACATCAACTATCAGGTGATTGCGAAAATCGATCAGGAGGCGTGCATCGGTTGCGGTCGCTGCCACATCGCTTGCGAAGACACCTCGCACCAGGCGATTGCCAGCCTCAAACAGGCAGACGGCACGCATAAATATGAAGTGATCGATGAGGAGTGCGTGGGCTGCAACCTGTGCCAGATCACCTGCCCGGTGCAGGATTGCATCGAGATGGTGCCGGTGGATACGGGCAAGCCGTTTCTGGATTGGAACCATGATCCGAGGAATCCGTATCACGTTTCCGTTTGAGTAATGCATCGTCCGGGCGCCGATCGTTCCCACGCTCTGCGTGGGAATGCCTCAATGGACGCTCTGCGTCCGCTCTTGGGACGCGGAGCGTCCCGGGCTGCATTCCCACGCTGAGCGTGGGAACGATCTGGCCTACCTCAAGGCTCCAAACCGATCCCGCGCAAGATCACGCTGGTCACCGTCTGCACCGCCCGTTCGAACTGCATGTCCGACAACGGCTGATGATCATTAAGAATATTCACCTGATGATCGAAGTCGGCGTAGTGCTGGGTCGAGGCCCAGATCATGTACAGCAGGCTGGAAGGCTCCACCGGCAGGATGCGTTTGTCTTCCACCCACTGGCGAATTTTCGCTTCTTTCATCTTGGCCCAGTCGTACAGGCTGGCATCCAGTTTCTCACCGAGGGTCGGTGCGCCGTGGATGATTTCGTTGGCCCAGACTTTCGAACCATACGGCCGGCTGCGGGAATGATTCATCTTGGCGCGGATGTAGCTGCTGAGCACCACTCGCGGGTCGTCGAACATTTCGAAGCACAGGGCGTCCTGCTTCCAGACCTCCAGCAACCCCAGGAGCACCGCGCTGTACAGCTCGCTCTTGGTGCTGAAGTAGTAATGCAGGTTGGAGCGCGGCAGTTGCACTTCAGCGGCGATGTCGGCCATGGCGGTGCTGCCGAAGCCTTTTTCGGCGAAGACCTTTTCGGCCGCCAGCAGGATTTTTTCGACGTTACTGCGACGAATCTCGATCTTGTGATTGCCCATGAGGGCTCCCTGACAACAGCGTTGGTCAAGACTAGCATCCGCTCTACGTCGCGGCGACAGGGGAAAACGAAACTTCGTACAGCGGTCTTGCGGCGGGTAAACTGGTCGCCTCTTTGAACTTGCCTGCGAGGTATTCACGATGCTGCTCAAGAACGCCCTGACCACCGCTGCCCTGCTCGGCTCGCTGCTCGCCGCTTCATCGGTATTTGCCCACGCCCATCTGAAAAGCCAGACCCCGGCGGCCGACAGCACGGTGAGCGCGCCTGCGGAACTGCGCCTGGTGTTTTCCGAAGGGGTTGAAGCAACGTTCACCAAAGTGACGATCAGCAAGGACGGTGCCGACGTACCGGTAAAAAGCCTCGCCACCGAAGGCAGCGACAAGAAAACCCTGGTCGTCACTCCGGCAGCGCCGTTGACCGCTGGCGATTACAAGGTCGAATGGCACGCCGTGTCGGTCGACACCCATAAAAGTGAAGGCGCCTACCGCTTCAAGGTGGGTCAGTAATTCATGACCGATGCGCTGGTGCTGTGCCGCTTCCTGCATTTCACCGTGGTGCTGATGCTGTTCGGGGCCTGGGTGTTCAGGCCTTTGCTGTTGGGCCGTGAAACGGCGTTGCTGGATCCGGCCCTGGCGCGAGTGACCCGCTGGCTCAGCGCGGTGGCGTTGCTCAGCGGCGTCGGCTGGTTGCTGCTGATCACCGCCAGCATGGCCGGCTCCTCGAACGCAGCATTCGATCCGGCGACGCTGAGTCTGGTGCTGAGCAATACCTTTTTCGGTCAGGTCTGGCGCTGGCATCTGATGCTCAATCTGTTGCTCATGGCCCTGCTGCTGACGCCCTGGCGCTCCAGCATGCCCTTGCGCATCGGCCTTTCCAGCCTGCTGCTGGCGACGCTGGCCCCGGTCGGTCATGGCGCCATGCTCGATGGCCTGCAAGGCCAACTGTTGATCCTCAACCAGATTATTCACCTGACCTGCGTTGGCGCCTGGCTCGGTGGGTTGATGCTGCTGGTGATGATCCTGCGCCAACCGGACGCTCATCCCTTGAGCACGATACTGCAACGCTTCAGCGGGATCGGTTACGCGTTGGTGGCGGGGTTGGTGATAACGGGGCTGATCAACGTGCGGGTATTGACCGGCGTGTTCTGGCCGACGCCGTTGCTGTCCGGGTTTGCGCTGATTCTGTCGATCAAGGTCGTGCTGGTGATCGCAATGCTGGGGTTGGCGCTGTTCAATCGGCTGCGGGTCAAGGATTGCCAGCAGCGTCCGGGGCTGTTGCGCACCAGCGTCATGCTGGAATGGATACTGGGGATCGGCGCGGTAGCGGCGGTTTCACTGCTGGGCACCCTGCCCCCAATGATCGCCTCCTGAAACACACCTCCCCTGTAGGAGCGAGGCTTGCCCGCGAAAGCGGTCTGTCATTCAACATTGATGTCGGCTGACAGTCCCTCTTCGCGGGCAAGCCTCGCTCCTACAAGGGGCGGTGTCAGTCAGGGGTAATCGGCGCAGCGGTATCAATACTCACCACCACCGACATCCCCGGCCGCAGCCGCTCGCTCTGCTCCTGATCGGCATCGACGGTGATCCGCACCGGCACCCGCTGGGCGATCTTGACGAAGTTGCCAGTGGCATTGTCAGCCTGCAATAAGCTGAACTCGGAGCCTGTGGCCGGTGAAATCCGCTGCACCCGCCCGTGGAATTTCTGGTGGTTCAGCGCATCGACGGTGAAGCTCACCGGCTGGCCGACCCGCACGTTGTCCATCTGGGTTTCCTTCATGTTGGCGATCACCCACAACTGGTTCGGCACCAGCGCCATCAGCTGCGCCCCGGAGTTGACGTAGGCGCCCAGGCGCACGCCGATCTGCCCGAGTTGACCGTCACGCGGTGCCACCACGCGGGTGTTCGACAGGTCAATCCGTGCCAGTTGCACCGCCGCTTCAGCACTCGCCACCGCCGCTTCCAGCGAACCGCGATTGACGATCACCGTTTGCAAATCCTGCCGGGCGATGTCCAGGTTGGCCTGGGCTTGCGCCACGGCGGCAACGGTCTGGGCGTTGGCGGCCAGGGTCACGTCCAGCTCGCGTTTCGACACCGAGCCATCACCGACCAGCTCTTTGTTACGGCGCAAATCCGCTTCACTTTTGCGCAACTGCGCCTGAGCGTCGGCGACCGCCGCCTGGCGCAATTTGATGGTCGCTTCGGCACTGTTGCGTTGCTGTACCACATTGGCCAGCGCGGCTTTCTGCACCGCCAGTTGCGCCAGGGATTGATCGAGACGCTGCTTGTAGATGCGGTCGTCGAGGCGCACCAGCAAATCCCCGGCCTTCACATACTGGAAATCCTGCACCGGCACTTCGTACACGTAACCGCTGAGTTGCGGGCCGATGATCGTCACCTGCCCGCGCACCAGGGCGTTTTCCGTGGTCTCGACCGCGCTGCTGAACGGAGGCAGTTGCCAGGCATACAACACGATCAGCACACCGACGATGGCAATCGCCGCAAAGCCCAGGGACGAGATGATCCGTACCCCCAGCGAACGCGGTTCAGTGCCCGGCGAGGATGGCGGCGTCACGCCTTCGGGGGTGGCGGCAATGGTGTTGGTGGTGGTCGGTTCGGTCATGGAGAAGAGGCACCGCTGGGTTGTTTGGTTGGAGTAGCAGGCGCCGGGGTGACTGCCTGGGTAGTGCTCATCAGCCACAGGGCGCGAATGGAAATCCAGATCATGGTCAGCACCGCGATCACGGCAATCAGCATGAACACGTCGTTATAGGCCAGAACATTGGCCTCGCGGGTGGCCGCCGCGGCCAGGCTGCGAATGCCCTGCAGGTTGCGCAGGCTCGGGTCGGCAATCATTGAGCCGACCGCATTCCCGCCGCTCTGGACCCGCGCCGCCACACGCGGGTCAAGCAACGTCAGTTGCTCGACGATGTGGCTGGAATGAAACTTCTCGCGCGCGATCTGAAACGTCCCCAGCAATGCCGCGCCAATCAGGCCGCCGAGGTTCTGGCAGATACCGAACAGCACCGAGAAACTCACCAGGTTGCGCGGGCTGGACAGCACGTTACGCATGCCGTAGACCATGGTCGGCCCGAGGAAAAACGTCCCGCCGAAGGCCAGCAAAAACTGACTGAAGTACAGGTTTTCCGGGCGGGTCAGGTTGTTCGAATAACTGTCCATCACCGAACCGACCGCCATCAGTGCCAAGGAGATATTCAGCGGCATGATCAGGTGCTTGGGGTCGATGGTCAGGGCGCTGGTGGCAAGGCCGGCGATACTGCCGATCAACATCACCACATACAGGCTATGCAACTGCTGACTGCTCATGTTCAGCGCCTGCATGAACCCCACTGCGCCGGTGGACTGCTCCGACGTCACCATGCGAATCAGGATCACCGCCAGGGCCAGGCGAATCATCGCCCCGCTGCCGAGCCAGCGGGTCATCAGCATCGGGTTGCTGCGGTTATGCTCGATGGCCAGGCCCGTGAGGATCAACACGATCGAAGCCGCCGAGGCCACTCCGATCCACTGCGCCTCGAGCCACCAGTCGATCCGCCCCAAAGACAACACCGCGCAGAGCAAGGCCACGCCGCTGGCAAGGATGGCGAAGGTCAGGAAGTCGAGTTTTTCGAAGGTCTTGAAGCGGTCACCCGGCGGTAGTTTCAACAGAAAAACACAGCCCAGAGACAACAGCGCCATGCCCAGTTCGAACAGGTACAGCCCGCGCCATTCGGCGATCTGCAACAGGTCCTCGGAGAACAACCGCGCCATGGGCAAGGCCAGTTGCGAGGTGCCGAGGCCCAACACCAGCGCCTTCATCCGCCATTTCGCCGGGAAAGCCTGGATCATGTAATACAGGCCCAACGAACTCAGCGCCGCGCCGACCATGCCGTGGGCCGCGCGCACGGCAATCGCCGAACTCAAGTCGTTGACGAACAGATGGCCGAAAGTCACCAGCGCATAGAGCATCAGGAACACTTCGGTGAACGCCCGCAGGCCGAACTGCTGACGAAACTTCACCAGCAGCAGGTTCATCGACACGTTGGTCATCACGTAAGCCGCCGGCAGCCAGGCCATCTCGGCCGTGGTCGCCCCCAGCGCGCCTTGCAGGTAAGGCAGGTTGGCGACCACCAGCGAGTTGCCGAGTCCACCGGTCAATGCCACCAACACCCCCACCAGCGCGTAGGCCAGCCGCCTGGGGTTGGAGTGCAACGGCGTCGAGGGCGAACCGGGCAGGCTGGGCCGCTCGTGGGGCTGCCAGTCGCGCGGGGTGTAGTGATCCATTCGATGGCCTTGATTCAAGGAGTGTTGTCAGTTTGCCGGAAAAACATGGGGGAAACATACCCATGTGGGAGCGAGCCTGTGGCGAGGGGGCTTGCCCCCGTCTGAGTGCGTAGCACTCACAAGATTTTTGGTAAATCAGAGATTTTTGAGCTGCTTCGCAGCTCAACGGGGGCAAGCCCCCTCGCCACAAAAGCACCTCTCCCCCTCGCCCCGCACTATCGCTACGCCAACAACTGACTCAACACTGCACGCAACTTGCCGGGCTTCACCGGTTTGTTCAGCAATGGCGCGTCGAGTCGCTGCAACGAGCGACGACACTGATCGGTGCGATCGGCGGTGATGATCACCGCCGGTATCGCCCGGCTGAAATGCTCGCGTAAATGCCGGATCACTTCACAGCCCACCACTCCGTGATCGAGGTGATAGTCCGCCAGAATCAGTTCCGGGGCCTGCCCCTGCAAGGCCACCAGCGCGGTAGCCTCGTCGGTGGCGGTCACCACCTCGCAGCCCCACTGCCCGAGCAGCGCGCTCATGCTTTCAAGGATGCTGACTTCGTTGTCCAACACCAACAGGCGCCGCCCCGGCAGCGGGTTGCCGGTGCTCGGCTGCGGCGCGGCCTGGCTGATCGGCAATGGAATCTCACGGGAAATCGGCACCTCGATGCTGAACATCGAACCGTGTCCCGGCCGCGAATGAACCTGAATCCTGTAATCGAGGATCTTGGCGATGCGTTCGACAATTGCCAGCCCCAGGCCCACGCCCTTGCGGTCGGCGGCGCGGCCAACGTCCAGTTGGTTGAATTCAAGGAAAATCGAGTCGAGACGATCCGCCGGGATCCCGCGCCCGGTGTCCCAGACTTCAATACGCAGCGCGTCTCCCCGGCGTCGGGCACCCAGCAGGATGCTGCCTTCGTCGGTGTAGCGGCAGGCGTTGCTGAGGAAGTTGCGCAGAATCCGCGTCATCAGGCGCAAGTCGGTATGAATGGCGTAATCGCCCATGTGCACCCGCAGGTTCAACCCGGCCGCCGCGGCCACCGACTGAAATTCCGAAACCAGTGGTGTGAGCAATTCGTCGAGGCGGTACAGGGCAACGTCCGGCTTTACCGCGGCCTGATCGAGCCGGGAAATATCCAGCAGGTCGGTGAGCAGGTCTTCGGCCCCTTCCAGTGCCTGATGGGTGCGCTCCACCAGTACCTGTTCGACGTCGGGCAAATGGCGTTC
Organism: Pseudomonas sp. GW822-FHT02G04; assembly: GCF_058802085.1. Lineage (NCBI taxonomy): Bacteria > Pseudomonadati > Pseudomonadota > Gammaproteobacteria > Pseudomonadales > Pseudomonadaceae > Pseudomonas > Pseudomonas sp. GW822-FHT02G04. Next base: position 425,319 of record NZ_JBXANU010000002.1, on the reverse strand, counting down.
GCGCAAGGTCGAGATCAGTAAACGCGCGGCGTTGAGCGGTTGCAGCAAGTCGTGACTGGCGGCGGCGAGGTATTTGTCCTTGCTGCGATTGGCGGCCTCGGCGGCATCACGGGCATCGCGCAAGGCTTCGGCGATCTGTTTGCGCTGGGTGATCTGCTGTTGCAGATTGCGGTTGGCTTCCAGCAACTCATTGGTGCGCGCGGTGACCCGCTGCTCCAGTTGGTCGTTGAGCTGTTGCAAACGCTCCTGGGCCTGTTTTCGCTCGGTGATGTCGGCGACAAAACCCTCCACCAGGCCTTGTTGATCCGGCTTGAGCAGCAGGTTCATCAACACGTCGAGGACACTGCCGTCCTTGCGCCGCAGCTGGGTTTCATAGCCCAGCAGGCTGCGTTCGCGCTGGAGGATTTCACCGATGCTTTCCAGCTCTTGCGCGCCGCCGACGAACAGCGTGCCCGCCAGGTCCGTCAGGGAAAACAGCACCTCCTGGGGGTCCTGATAGCCAAGCATCCGTGCCAGCGCCGGGTTGGCGGCGCGCATGCCTTCCTGCAGGCTGGCCTGGAAGATTCCGTGCACGGCGTTTTCGAACAGCCATTTGTAGCGATTGCGCTCGGCCTCCAGTTCATCCAGGCGCGCGGCCAGTTCCGGGTAATGACTCTTGCGCGCCGAGTGATTGCCCAGGCCGAGTAACCCGGTCAGCGCCCGTTGCTGTTCGTCAGAGGGCTTCGCCATAGACGACCTCGACGTCGCGCTGACTGGATTCGCGCGGGTTGGTAAGGATGCACGGGTCGTCCATGGCATGTTGCGACAGGAACGGAATGTCCGACGTACTCACCCCGTGCAGGCCCAGGGTTTCGTGGAAGCCGATGGCGTGTTTGAGGGCGATCAAGTGGTCGACCAAACGCCCGCAGATCTGCCGGTGGTTCAGGCCGCGACAATCGATGCCGAAGGTCTCGGCAATCACCTTGAAGCGCTCCGGCGCCGAGCTGTAGTTGAACGCCACCACGTGTTCCACCAGCACCGCGTTGCACAAGCCGTGAGGCAGATCGAGGAATCCACCGAGGCTATGGGACATGGCGTGCACCGCGCCGAGGATCGCGTTGGAGAACGCCAGCCCGGCCTGCATGCTGCCGAGCATGATTTTTTCCCGCAGGGCGATGTCGTTCGGGTTGGCGATCATTTGCACCAGATTGCCGTTGATCAGCCGCATCGCCTCCAGCGCGTGGGGATCGGTGAGCGGTCCGTTACCGGTGGAAACAAAGGCTTCAATGGCGTGGACCAACGCGTCGATGCCGGTACAGGCCGACAGGAACGGGTCCATGCTCAGGGTGGTTTCCGGATCGATCAGCGACACGTCCGGCACCGCAGCCTTGCTGACGATGGAGAATTTCATGCGTTCTTGCTGATTGGAGATGATCACGAACTGCGACACATCGGCCGACGTGCCGGCGGTGGTCGGGATCAGGATCAGCGGCGGGCTGGGCATGCGCAGGGTGTCCACGCCCTCGAATTCAAGAATGTTGCGCCCGTGGGCGACGACGATACCGATGCCCTTGCCGCAATCCATCGGGCTGCCACCGCCGACCGCGACGATCACATCGCAGTGATTCTCCCGGTACAACTCGGCACCGAGCATCACTTCTTCGATCCGCGGGTTGGGCGAAACGTCGCTGTACACAAAGTAATCGATGCCCTGGGCTTGCAGGCTGGCCTCGACATCGGCGACCCAACCGGCGGCGATCACACCGGGGTCGCTGACCACCAGCACCTTGCGGGCGCCGAAGGTCTTGGCGTAATTGCCGACGTTATGCCGACAGCCGGCACCGAAGATGATTTCAGGCGAAACGAATTTACGCAGTTGACTGAGATTGTGGCTCATTGGAAAGCCTGTTTTTATTGTTTTGGAAGGTAAAGCCAACACTAAAGCATCCGGCTGCGAATGCAATCAGACCAATGGGTAGCAACTGCCTGGGGTGGGGCTTCGCGTTCGCAATTTATCCGCGAAAGATCAGCCGCGAAGCCTTCTCATTGCGCAACGTCAGGTGTTCCATGCCCTGCCCCGGCGCTTCGGCTTCGTCCCGGGCCTTGAGAATAACGTCGTGGTGCGGCGACTTGCTGCACACCGGGTCGGCGTTGCTCGCGTCCCCCGTGAGCATGAATGCCTGGCAGCGGCAGCCGCCCAGGTCCTTATGTTTTTCATCGCAAGAGCGGCATGGCTCTTTCATCCAGTCATCGCCGCGAAAACGATTGAAGCCGAAGGAGTCGTTCCAGATGTGTTCGACGCTGTGCTCGCGCACGTTGGGAAACTGCACCGGCAACTGGCGAGCACTGTGGCAAGGCAACGCCGTGCCGTCCGGGGTGATGTCGAGAAACAGGTTGGCCCAGCCATTCATGCAGGTTTTGGGGCGTTCTTCGTAGTAGTCCGGGGTAACGAAAATCAGTTTGCACGGGTGGCCCTCGGCCTCAAGCCGCTGGCGATACTCGTTGGTGATGCGCTCGGCGCGCTGCAATTGTTCGCGGGTCGGCAACAGGCCGACGCGGTTGAGTTCGGCCCAGCCGTAGAACTGACACGTCGCCAACTCGACGAAATCCGCCTCCAGCTCCAGGCACAGTTCGATGATCTGCGCGATCTGGTCGATGTTGTGCCGATGGGTGACGAAGTTCAGCACCATCGGGTAGCCCTGGGCTTTCACCGCCCGGGCCATGGCCAGTTTCTGGGTGAAGGCCTTGCGCGAGCCGGCGAGCATGTTGTTGACCGCTTCGTCGGCGGCCTGAAAGCTGATCTGGATGTGGTCCAGCCCGGCGACCTTGAAGTCGCGGACCTTCTGCTCGGTCAGGCCGATACCCGAGGTGATCAGGTTGGTGTAGTAACCCATGTCTCGCGCCGCCTTGATCAGCTCGGCGAGGTCCTGGCGCACCAACGGCTCGCCACCGGAAAAGCCCAGTTGCGCAGCGCCCATCTCCCGCGCCTCACGGAACACCCGAATCCATTCGGCGGTGGTCAGCTCTTCGCCCTGTTGGGCGAAATCCAATGGGTTGGAACAATACGGGCATTGCAGCGGGCAGCGATAGGTCAACTCCGCCAACAACCACAGCGGTGGGCCGGGTTGCTGTTCGACCGCGTTCACAGGGCGATCCCCCGGTGCCAGACCCGCTCGGCGGTGACGGTGTGATACGGCGGGCGGTCCAGCTCATAGGCCATGCTCATCGCGTCGAGCATGCTCCACAGCACATCAAGCTTGAACTGCAAAATCTCCAGCATGCGTTGCTGGCCCTCAACCGTGACGTAATGCGCCAGGGTGATCCGCAAACCATGCTCGACATCGCGCCGGGCCTGGCTCAGGCGCGTACGGAAATAGTCGTAACCGGCCGGGTCGATCCATGGGTAATGGCTGGGCCAGGCGTCGAGCCGGGACTGATGGATCTGCGGCGCGAACAGCTCGGTCAGCGAACTGCTGGCCGCTTCCTGCCAACAGGCGCGACGGGCGAAATTGACGTAGGCGTCCACGGCAAAACGCACACCGGGCAGCACTCGTTCTTGAGACAGAATCTGCTCACGATCCAGGCCCACCGCTTCGCCCAGACGCAACCAGGCTTCGATGCCGCCTTCGCTGCCGGGGGCGCCATCATGGTCGAGAATCCGTTGCAGCCATTCCCGCCGCACGTCGCGGTCCGGACAGTTGGCGAGGATTGCCGCGTCCTTCAGGGGAATGTTCACCTGATAGTAGAAGCGATTGGCGACCCAGCCCTGGATCTGCTCGCGGGTGGCGCGCCCGGCGTACATGGCTTGGTGGAATGGATGGTGGATGTGGTAACAGGCGCCTTTGGCGCGCAGGGCCGCTTCGAATTCGGCGGGGGTCATGGGGGTGTCAGTCATTGCGGTTCTCCGGGGAACAACCGTTGGGTTTTGCGATGGGGCCATCCGCTACAGCTCAATACTCATGCCGTCATAGGCCACTTCAATCCCCCGCCGCTCCAGCAACGCCCGCTCGGCCGAGTCTTCGTCGAGGATCGGGTTGGTGTTGTTGATGTGAATCAGCACCTTGCGCTGGCGATTGAAGCCCTCCAGCACTTCGAGCATCCCGCCGGGACCGCTTTGTGGCAGGTGGCCCATTTCGCGGCCCAGGCTCTGGCCGACTTCGCACACGCGCATTTCATCGTCGCGCCACAGCGTGCCGTCCAGCAGCAGGCAATCGGCGCGCTGCATCCAGCTCAATACTTCGGCGTCGACCTGCCCCAGACCCGGCGCATAGAACACCGATGCACCGCTGCGCAGGTCTTCGATGAACAGGCCGATGGTGTCCCCCGGCTGCGGGTTGCCACGATTGGGGGAATACGGCGGCGCGTTGCTGACCAATGGAATCGCGCGAAATTGCAGGTGTGGGCAGGCCGCGATGCTGAACGGTTCACGGTCCAGCTCGATGGGTTGCCACTGCAAACCACCATTCCAGTGCTTGAGCATGCTGAACAAGGGAAAGCCGCTGCTCAGGTCTTCATGCACCCGCTCGGTACACCAGACCGAATGCGGACAGCCTTCGCGCAGGCTCAACAGGCCGGTGCAATGGTCGATCTGACTGTCCAGCAGGACCACCCCGGCAATCGCCGTGTCACGCACGCGGCGGGCCGGTTGCAGCGTCGGGAAACTTTCGAGTTGTGCGCGGATGTCTGGTGAAGCATTGCAGAGTATCCATTCCACTCCGTCGTCGCTCAGGGCAATGGACGACTGCGTGCGGCGTTGTGCGCGCAGGCTGCCGTGACGCATCGCCGCGCATTGGCGGCAGTTGCAGTTCCATTGCGGAAAACCGCCGCCGGCGGCGGAACCGAGAACGCGGATGTGCATGGCAGGCTCCAGAAAGCAGGCCCGGCCAACGCGACGGCTGACCGGGCGATCAATCAACGATTGGCGAAATACATCGTCACTTCGAAGCCAATGCGCAGATCGGTAAACGCGGGTTTATGCCACATGGGTCATTCCTCTTCTTGTGCCGGACGATTCCGGTAGAGCCATTAATGCACGGGGCGCCAACTGCCCGAATGCTACTTTCGAAGGAGGTGGCGGCGTGCGTTGGTAGGGGGTGTTGCAAGGCTTTCAAGCACACACAGAACCAATGCGGGAACGGGCCAATGTGGTGAAGGGGGCCTGTGGCGAGGGAGCTTGCTCCCGTTGGGTCGCGAAGCGGCCCCAAAAGCTTCGCGACTGCTTCGCAGCCGAACGGGAGCAAGCTCCCTCGCCACAGGCAAGCCCCCTCGCCACAAAGGCTCGTTCCCACAGGGTTTGTGGTGTGCTTATGGGGTTAGAAGAACCCCAGCGGATTGATGTCGTAGCTCACCAGCAGGTTTTTGGTCTGTTGGTAATGGTCGAGCATCATCTTGTGGTTCTCACGGCCGACACCGGACTTCTTGTAGCCACCGAACGCGGCGTGGGCCGGGTACAGGTGGTAGCAGTTGGTCCAGACGCGCCCGGCCTTGATCGCCCGGCCCATGCGGTAGGCGCGGTTGATGTCGCGGGTCCACAGGCCGGCGCCGAGGCCGAATTCGCTGTCGTTGGCAATCGCCAGGGCTTCGGCTTCGTCCTTGAAGGTGGTGACACCCACCACCGGGCCGAAGATTTCTTCCTGGAACACGCGCATTTTGTTGTGGCCCTTGAGCAGCGTCGGCTGGATGTAATAGCCACTGGACAAGTCGCCTTCCAGACGCTCGGCCGCACCGCCGGTGAGCAGCTCGGCGCCCTCCTCCTGGGCGATTTTCAGGTACGAGAGGATCTTGTCGTATTGCTGCTCGGACGCCTGGGCGCCGACCATGGTTTCGGTGTCCAGCGGGTTGCCGCGCTTGATCTTGACGATCTTCTTCATCACCTCGGCCATGAACGGTTCGTAGATCGATTCCTGCACCAGTGCCCGGGACGGACACGTGCAGACTTCGCCCTGGTTGAAGAACGCCAGCACCAGGCCTTCGGCGGCTTTTTCGATGAACGCAGGTTCGGCGTTCATGATGTCTTCGAAGAAGATGTTCGGCGACTTGCCGCCCAGTTCAACGGTGCTTGGAATGATGTTCTCGGCGGCGCAATGCATGATATGCGCGCCCACCGGGGTGGAACCGGTGAAGGCAATCTTGGCGATGCGCTTGCTGGTGGCCAACGCCTCACCGGCTTCGCGACCGAAACCCTGGACGATGTTCAGCACACCGGCCGGCAGCAAATCGGCGATCAGCTCGGCGAACACCATGATCGACAGCGGTGTTTGCTCGGCGGGTTTGAGCACGATGCAGTTGCCGGCCGCCAGCGCCGGGGCGAGTTTCCACGCGGCCATCAGCAGCGGGAAGTTCCACGGGATGATCTGCCCGACCACACCCAGCGGTTCGTGGAAATGATAGGCAGTGGTCAGTTCGTTGATTTCGGCGGCGCCGCCTTCCTGGGCGCGGATGCACCCGGCGAAGTAACGGAAGTGGTCGGCGGCCAGCGGCACGTCGGCGTTGAGGGTTTCGCGTACGGCCTTGCCGTTGTCCCAGGTTTCGGTGACGGCGAGGATTTCCAGGTTCTGTTCGATGCGGTCGGCGATCTTCAGCAGCACCAGCGAACGGTCCTGCGCCGAGGTTTTGCCCCAGGCATCAGCGGCGGCATGGGCGGCGTCGAGGGCCTTTTCGATGTCGGCGGCGCTGGAGCGCGGGAACTCGGCGATCACTTCACCGGTGACCGGTGAGGTGTTGGTGAAGTACTCGCCATTGACCGGGGCGACGAACTCGCCGCCGATGAAATTGCCGTAGCGCGGTTTGAAGGAAACGATGGCGCCAGGTGTTCCGGGTTGTGCGTAGATCATGATGGGCCTCTGTCTGGGTCGATGCCTGTCAGGCCAACAGGCGATGAACCGATAGTAGAGAGCCCCGCGTGCCAGACGAATGCGCCGTTGGCAGGGGGACTCTCGTTATTTGGTAGTAGAAGGCGCCGCTGCAGGTGATCGTTCCCGCGCTCTGCGTGGGAATGCCTCAACGGACGCTCCGCGTTCGGCTCTGGAGGGGACGCAGAGCGTCCTGGGCTGCATTCCCACGCAGAGCGTGGGAACGATCAACGATCAGTGCTTGGCAACCAGGTCTTTGGGCAGCTTGAAGGTCCAGAGCATGCCGCCCTGGTTGAAGTCCTTGACGCGCTTGGCCACTTCGCCGCCCCACAGCGGTACCGCGCCGCCCCAGCCGGAGAGCACCGAAACGTATTGTTCGCCATCCATTTCCCAGGTGATGGGCGAGCCGAGCACGCCGGAGCCGGTCTGGAATTCCCAGACTTTCTCGCCGGTCTTGGCGTTGAACGCTTGTAGGAAACCTTCCGGCGTACCGGTGAACACCAGGTTGCCCTTGGTGGTCAGCACCCCGCCCCACAGCGGCGCGAAGTTCTTGTGGCGCCAGACTTCCTTGCCGGTTTTCGGGTCGATGGCGCGCAGCACGCCGATGTAGTCTTCATTCAATGGCTTGATGGTGAAACCGGCGCCGAGGAACGCCGCGCCTTTCTTGTAGGCGATGCCTTCGTTCCAGATGTCCATGCCCCACTCGTTGGACGGCACATAGAACAGGCCGGTGTCGCGGTTGTAGGCCATCGGCATCCAGTTTTTCGCGCCGAGGAACGCCGGCGCTACAAACACCGAGCTGCCTTTGGCCTCGGAACCCGGCGCACCCGGACGGCTGGCCTCGTTGTAGATCGGCCGGCCGTTTTTATCCAGGCCGCTGGCCCAGGTGATCTTGTCCACGAACGGGAAACCGCGGATGAATTTGCCGTTGGTGCGATCCAGCACGTAGAAGAAACCGTTACGGTCCGCCGTGGCTGCGGCTTTGATTTCCTTGCCGCCTTCGTTGTAGTTGAACGACACCAATTCGTTCACACCGTCATAGTCCCAGCCATCGTGCGGGGTGCTCTGGAAGTGCCATTTGATCGTGCCGTCGTCCGGGTTCAGCGCCAGGCGCGAGGATGAGTAAAGGTTGTCGCCCGGACGCAGGTGCGAGTTCCACGGTGCCGGGTTGCCGGTGCCGAACAGCAGCAGATTGGTTTCCGGATCGTAGTAGCCACCCAGCCAAGGCGCAGCGCCGCCGGTTTTCCACAGATCGCCCGGCCAGGTCTTGCCTGCTTCGCCGCCGGAGATGCCGTTCTCTACGGCCTTGCCGTCTTTGTAGACGTAACCCATGTGGCCTTCGACCGTTGGCCGGGTCCACAGCAGATCGCCGTTTTTAGGGTCATAGGCTTCGATCTTGCCCACCACCCCGAACTCGCCACCGGCCACGCCAGTGATCAGTTTGCCGTTGATGACCAATGGCGCGGCGCTGATGGAGTAGCCTTCCTTGTGGTCGGCGACTTTCTTGCTCCACACCACTTTGCCGGTGTCTTTATTCAGGGCCACGAGCTTGGCGTCGAGGGTGCCGAAGATCACCAGGTCGCCATACAGCGCCACCCCGCGGTTGATCACGTCACAGCACGGACGGATATCATCCGGCAGGCGCGCGTCGTATTGCCAGAGCTTGCGGCCGGTGCGCGCATCCACGGCGAACACCCGTGAGTAGGAGCCGGTCATGTACATCACGCCGTCCTTGATCATCGGCTGCGCCTGTTGACCGCGCTGCTTTTCACCGCCGAACGAAAAGGCCCAGACCGGGCGCAGGTCTTTCACGTTGTTGACATTGAGGGTGTCCAGCGGGCTGTAGCGCTGACCCTGGACGCCCAGGCCATTGGTGACGACCTGTTCCGGATTCTTCGGATCCTGGAGGATGTCTTGATCGGAGACTGCGGCCATTGCCTGGCCGGACAACAGCATGGCACTGAGCAGCACGCTCAAGACGAAGGGTTGGCGACGTGCGGGTTGGGTCATGACGGCTACCTCTGCGGTTTTTGTTATACCCGGGAAATTTTCCCGGTCTGGTGCAGATTCTTGGGCGCCGCCGCCCTTGCAACAATTGCCCGCAATGCGGAGATTTCTAGTTCCTTGGTAGCGGGTCGGAGGAGATGAACACTGGATGATGATCGTTCCCACGCTCCGCGTGGGAATGCAGCCCGGGACGCTCCGCGTCCCTCGCAGAGCCGAACGCGGAGCGTCCGTTGAGGCATTCCCACGCAGAGCGTGGGAACGATCAGAGTCAGCGCGTGCCGGAATCGACTCGGCTCATCTGTGCACGCTCATAGCGCGGGTACAAATGGCTGACGCTACGGATCAGTTCATAGCGGCTCAGGCTGATCCCGGCGAAACGTTCGGGGATGGGGCTGCGGATCATCTCGGCCATGTCGCTGCCGTTCGCCGCACCGTCGCGCATGAGTTGATCGAGCCAGGAGAGGTAATCGCGCATCTGCTCGAACGGTTTGCTGTCCGTTGCCACGGGCCCATGCCCGGGCACGATCAGCGTCCACGGCAGCCCCTGTAGCGTGGCGATATCCGCCAGCCACACTGACAGCCCCAGGCTGTTCGGCGTGGTCAGGGCCCGCTGATAAAACACCAGATCCCCGGCAAACAGCACGCCGGTTTTCTGGTCGAGAATAGCCAGATCCGCGCCGGTGTGCCCACCCAGACTCAGCAGCCGCAGATCGTGGTTCCCAAAACTTTGCACGCCAGGCGTCAGCGTCTGCGTCGGCAACACCACTTCGGTGCCGCGCATCCAGTCACCCACCAGCCGATACATGTTCTCGGCCATCGCATCACCCTGTTGATGCAACAGCTCGGTGGTGCCGGCCAGTGCACCGATCGGCACGTCTGTGAAGGCCTGATTGCCCAGCACATGGTCGGGATGGTGATGGGTCAGCAACACCTGGATCACCGGCTTATCGGTGGTTGCGGCAATCGCTTTGCGCAGGGCTTCTCCATAGCGCTTCGATGGCCCGGTATCGATCACCACCACCCCTTGCCCGGTGACGATGAACGCGGTGTTGACGATGTTGCCGCCGTTGTTCTTGGCGAAATTGTCGGTGCTGCCCTCCAGCAGCCAGGTGTCTTCGGCAATCTGTCGGGGCTTGAGTGCGTAATCGGGATCGGCCAGGGTCGGCAGGCTCACACAGATGAACAACAACAGCATCCAGCGCATCACACGCTCCTTGGGTCAGGGTATGGCCGCATCGAATTGATTGCCGCTGTTGTCGCGCAATATCAGGCGCGTCCGCCCCGCACCTTCGATGTCGAAAGCCAGGTTGGGGTTCTCGCTGACCGCCGGGAACAGCTCCAGACGCGCCAGTACCCGGTTGTCTGAGTCCCGCAGCTCGGCCTGGTTGAGGAAAAATTCCGGGATGCCGCTGACCATGCCGTTGTCCATCGGATGCGCCACCTGCAAACGCACGCGGCTGAATTCACCACGGGGATAACGACCGCCAAGCACTTCGCCGATGTGTTCTTCCCAGCCCGGCTGGGTGCGCACCACGCTCGGCGCCGTGCAACCGCCGCCCGCCGCATCGATCAAGGTCGAGCCGACATGCCACAGCCCATCGCGGGTCAACACTGCCGCGCGCAACGGCGTGGCCTGTTCAACGCGAATGCGGATCGACAGCCAGGGCAGCACACCGGTCAAAGGCTCGAAGTCGACGATTTTCGGCAGCGGGTTGAGTTCGGCCCAGGCAAGGATTCGCACCACTTCGCCCTTGAACGCCCGAGCGTCGATTTCCAACGGCACTTGCCGGGCGTCTTCGGCGAACGGCGGTGCCAGCAGCTTGACCCGCTCGTCGAACACAAACGGTGCGTCGCCAAGCATCTGCTTGTGATAGAACGCCCACATCACCGACGGCACCGGGTCGACCTCAACCGCCTGCGCGGCCAAGGGCAACCAACAGGCCAACAGCCAACGCGCGCGCCAGTTCATTGTTGATACATCTCAGGCACGTCATAGCGCAGGCCGTAATGGGCATAAATGCTTTTGACCGTGCCCTCGCGAATCAACGCCTCCAGCGCCTCTTCCACCGCATAGGCCAGTTGCCGGTTGCTTTCATGCACCGCCATGCCGATCTCCCAGCGTTGCTTGCCCATGTTCGGATAGGCGTTTTCCGCCAGCGCCACTTGCGGGTCGGCGGCCTGATGAACCTGCCAGTCGATCTCGCCGCGCATAGCCATCACCGCGTCGACTTCACCCGCCTTCATCGCGGCAAACGCCTGGGGCACGCCGGGGTAATGGTGGGTCTTGGCGGCAAGCATGCCGTTGAACACCGAGGTCAGGTAAAACGACGGCACACTGTCGACTTCGACGCCGATCGGGTGCTGCTGGAACACCGCGACGCTGGCCACCGAGTCCAGCCGACGACGGTCATAAGCCACTTGCCATTGCTCGGTCTGGTACGGCCCGAACATCACCACATGGCCGTTCTCCAGTTCGCCCAGCTCATTGCGTTTCTGTGAGTAATCGCGGTCGTAGGGCACGCGCATCATCAGGTCGGCCAGTTGCTGATTGTGCAGCTGACTGGCCCGCCAGATGTAATCGCGCAGGTCGTCGTCGAGCTTCTCCCCGGCGGGTGCCCAGATCAGTTTCAGGCTTACCCCCATGGCCTTGGCCAAGGCCTGGGCGAGTTCGACATCGACTCCGCGAGGCTGGCCGGCGTCTTCGAAACTGTAGGGCGCGAAGTCCTTGTAGACCGCGACTTTCAGCTCGGCGGCGGCGATCATTTCGTCATAGGTTCGGACCTGTGCCTGCGCTGCCTGGCAGCACAACCACACAGCGCTGATCAACACCGCGAGCAGGCGCATGGGTCACTCCTCGACGTGCACGCTATCCAGGTAGGTGCGTACCGCCCACAAGGCTTCCTGGCTCAAGTAGTCGGCCATCTTCGGCATGTACACCCGGCCATCACGCACGGCACCATTACGCACCCGTTCGACGAACCACTCATCACCAGCCTCGCCGACATCGAGCATGCGCAAGTCAGGGGCAATGCCGCCGGACTTGGCTTCGAGGCCATGACAGGCCGCGCAATTCTGGTTGTAGGCCGAAGAACCGATCTCCAACGCTTTATCGTGTTCTGGAGAAGAACGATACGGGTTCACCGCCGCCCAACCATCGGCATTGACCTGCACGCCGGCATCCTTGATCGGGGTCAGTCCCTTGGTTTCGACGGCCTGGGGTACCACGTTGCCGTGGGCCCAGACGGAACCTGCGCTGATGAAGCCGGCCAGCAGTCCGGCAACGAGCAAGGCGTTGCGTTTTGTTGTCATTGTTATGCCCTCAAGATTGCACGCAAAACCTCTTTACAGAGGCTATGGCAGCCATCTTAGGAATCCCGTCGCGCCGACCCTATGCTGCTTTGGTGGCCGCGGCCTACTTCCTTGGTAGTAGGGCTTGTGGTGAACCACCCAGGTACGTTTCGCACGCCGTTACTACCTTGGTACTGGCCCATCGATACTTTCTGCATATTTCCCCACCCGTCCTGGGTTCCTATGCTGGCGCTACCTGTGATGGAGTGCCTTATGCGCCAGCTCGCCCCTTATGCCTTGATCTACCTGCTGGCGATTGCCTGCGCCGCCGGGCTGGCGACCCATAGTCAGGCGGCGGATGCACCGTTGCAGGTGCGGATCGGCTATCTGGGGTATCGCCCCGATCCCGGGCCGTTGCTGTCAAACGTCATTCCCGAGCCAACCGATGCCGGCCTGCGTGGCGCGGAACTGGCGATCATCGACAGCAACAGTACCGGGCGTTTCCTCAATCACAGCTACAGCCTGGTCAGCGCCAGCGTCGACAATCCGGATGCGCTGATCGAAGCGGCCAAAGCCCAACACGAACAGGGCCTGCGCCTGTTTGTGGTGAATGCGCCAGTGGAAACCCTGCGCCGACTCAGCGCCGTGCTACCCGACAGCCTGCTGTTCAATGCCGGCAGCCCCGATGACAGCCTGCGCACTACCGATTGCCTGCCGAACGTGCTGCACAGTCTGCCAAGCCGGGCGATGCTGGCCGATGCACTCGCGCAATTTCTGGTGCTGCGCAAATGGCAACGGGCGCTGCTGATCGTCGGCCCGACCGCCGACGATCAAGCCTACGCCGCCGCCCTGCGCCGGGGGGCGAAACGCTTCGGCCTGCAACTGGTGGCGGAGAAAGCCTGGAGCTTCGATAACGATCAACGGCGCAGCGCTCAAGCCGACATGCCGCTGTTCACCCAAACCGCCGAATACGACGTGGTGCTGGTCGCCGATGAACGCGGCGACTTCGGCGAGTATGTGCCCTACCAGACCTGGTACCCACGCCCGGTCGCCGGCACCCAGGGCCTGACCCCGGTAGGCTGGCACAAGACCGTGGAAACCTATGGTGCCGCGCAGTTGCAAAAACGCTTCGAAGCCCTGGCCGGGCGCTGGATGAACGACCGAGATTTCGCCGCATGGATGGCGGTGCGCAGCATCGCCAGCGCGGTGGGAAAATTGCGCCAGGTCGATGCCATGGCGATTCGTACGCTTGAAATCAGCGAGCAATTGCCGCTGGACGGCTTCAAGGGCCGAAAGCTCAGTTATCGGCCGTGGAACGGTCAGTTGCGCCAGCCGATCCCCATCGTGCAGCCCCGGGCGCTGGTCAGCACCTCGCCGCAAGACGGTTTCCTGCACCCCTTCAACGAAATGGACAGCCTGGGTTACGACAAAGCCGAGGTCAGCTGCCGCTTTCCCTGAAAGCCCTACCACCACAACAACAAGGAATCTGCCATGCGCCGCACCCTGCTTTCATGCGCTCTACTGCTCGCCGCCGGGCATGCGGCGGCCAGCACTGCCTGGGTCTCCAACGAAAAGGACAACAGCCTGAGCCTGATCGACATGCAGACCCTGCAGGTCACCGAAACCCTGCCCGTCGGCCAGCGCCCGCGCGGCCTGTTGCTGTCCCACGACAACAAGCTGCTGTACATCTGCGCGAGCGATTCGGACCGGGTCCAGGTAATGGACGTCGCCACCCGCAAGATCATCAAGGAACTGCCCTCGGGCAAAGACCCTGAACAATTCGCCCTGCACCCCAACAATCGCTGGTTGTATGTCTCCAACGAAGACGATGCGCTGGTGACGGTGATCGACACCGAAACCTCCAAGGTGCTCGGGCAGATCAACGTTGGCGTCGAGCCCGAAGGCATGGCCGTCAGCCCCGATGGCAAGTGGGCGGTGAACACCAGTGAAACCACCAACATGCTGCACTGGATCGACACCGGCACCCAGACCCTGGCCGACAATACGCTGGTGGATCAGCGGCCGCGTTTCGTCGAGTTCAATCCCGATGGTTCGCAGCTCTGGGCCTCGGCGGAAATCGGCGGCACGGTGACGATTCTCGACGTTGCCAGCCGCAAGATCCTCAAGACCCTGAGCTTCCAGATCAAAGGCGTGCACCCGGACAAAGTCCAGCCTGTCGGCATCAAACTCAGCGCCGACGGCAAGTACGGCTTCGTCGCCCTCGGCCCGGCCAACCATGTGGCGGTGATCGACGCCAAGACCTTCGAGATTGTTGATTACCTGCTGGTGGGCCGACGGGTCTGGCAGATGGCGTTCACCCCGGATCAACGGCAATTGCTGGCCACCAATGGCGTCAGTGGCGACGTGTCGGTGATCGATGTCGACACCCTCAAGGTGAGCAAATCGGTGAAGGTCGGGCGCTATCCATGGGGCGTGGTGGTCACGCCATGAACGCCCTTGAGGTCAGCGACCTGAGTTTCGCCTACGGCCCGCGCGAGGCCTTGCGCCAGGTGAGTTTCAGCCTGGCACCGGGGCGTTTTGCGGCATTGCTTGGGCCGAATGGCGCGGGCAAATCAACCCTGATCGCCCTGCTCACCCGCCTCTATGATCTGCAACGCGGTGATATCCGGGTCGGCGGCTGCTCCTTGCGCAACGCGGCACGCCCGGCGCTCAAGCAATTAGGGGTGGTGTTTCAGCAAAGCACGCTGGATCTGGACCTCAGCGTCGAGCAGAACCTGCGTTATCACGCCGCGCTGCATGGTCTGTCCCGACGCCAGACCGGGCTGCGGGTCGACGCAGAACTGGCGCGTCAGGCGCTGACCGAGCGCCGTCGCGAGCGGGTCCGCGAACTCAATGGCGGCCATCGCCGGCGGGTGGAAATCGCCCGCGCGTTGCTGCACGAACCGCGCCTGCTGTTGCTTGACGAGGCCAGCGTCGGCCTCGACCCGGCCAGCCGCCTGGCGCTTAACCAGCACATCCGCAGCCTGTGCCGCGAGCAAACCATCAGCGTGCTCTGGACCACTCATTTGCTGGATGAAGTGCAACCCAGCGATGACTTGCTGATCCTGCATCAAGGCCATTTGGTCGCCAGCGGACTAGCTGATGCGCTGAGCCTGGAACATGGCGGCGACCTCGATTCGGCCTTCGCCCGCCTGACCACTTTGGCCCCTTCAGGAGCAGTCATCCGATGAACGCTTACTGGCAATGTTTCAGCGGCATCGTGCTGCGCGAATGGCTGCGCTTCGTGTTGCAGCGCACGCGGTTTCTCAGTGCGCTGGTGCGGCCGTTGCTGTGGCTGCTTGTGTTCGCCGCCGGTTTCCGCGCGGCACTGGGCATCGCCATCATCGAGCCCTACGACACCTACATTCCCTATGAGGTTTACATCATCCCGGGCCTGGCCTGCATGATCCTGCTGTTCAACGGCATGCAAGGTTCGTTGTCGATGGTGTATGACCGGGAGATGGGCAGCATGCGCGTGCTGCTGACCAGCCCCCTGCCCCGGACCTTTCTGCTGTGCAGCAAATTGCTGGCGACGTCGCTGATTTCGTTGTTGCAGGTGTACGCCTTCCTCGCGATTGCCTGGCTGTACGGCGTGCAACCGCCGGCCATGGGCCTGTTGCTGGCGTTGCCGGCGTTGCTGCTGGTGGCGTTGATGCTCAGTGCGCTGGGCCTGTTGCTGTCCAATGCGATTCGCCAACTGGAGAACTTTGCCGGGGTGATGAATTTCGTGATCTTCCCGCTGTTTTTCCTGTCGTCGGCGCTGTATCCGCTGTGGAAAATGCGCGACTCCAGCGAGTGGCTGTATTGGCTGTGCGCCTTGAACCCGTTCACCCATGCGGTGGAGCTGGTGCGATTCGCGCTGTACGAACGCTTCAACCCGTTGGCGCTGGCGGTGTGCGCGGGGCTGACGCTGGTGTTCGCCCTGCTCGCCGTGCTCACCTTCAACCCGCAACACGCCGCCTTGCGCAAAACCGGCTGACAACACTATCCGGATCGTTCCCACGCTCTGCGTGGGAATGCAGCCAGGGACGCTCCGCGTCCCAAGAGCGGACGCAGAGCGTCCGGTGAGGCATTCCTTTGCTGCGCGTGGGAACGATCAGCACCCGGCAAACCAGGGCAAATTACTACTTTGGTACTGGTTTACCTGTCTATCGTCGCATTCACAACGCATCGCTACTGGCATGTAATGGGTTCATAACTATAAGGACTGACCCCTATGCCGCGTGCCCGACGTGTTCTGTTGCGCCCTTCTCTCGCTGCGCTGTCGCTGAGCCTGTTGCTGGGCGCCGCACAGGCCGAAACGGCGCTGTTCTCCGCCGACGGTTATCGCATCGGCCTGTACCGCAGCCCGACCCCGACTCAGCTCCAGGGCGCGAACATCATCGACACGCCCGCCCTGCAAGACCTGCTCAAGCAGACGCCCCGGCCGGTGCTGATCGACGTCTACCGCCGGCAATGGCTACAGGGCCGTTTCATCGAAGACCAGCCCCACGAAAACCTGCCCGGCAGCCATTGGTTGGCCAATACCGGGGACGGTGACCTGACACCGTCCTGGCAGGCATATTTCGCGCGCTACTTGCAGCAATTGACAGCGGGCGACCAGGCCCGACCGTTGGTCTTTTACTGCCGCTCCGATTGCTGGTTGAG
Source organism: Pseudomonas sp. GW822-FHT02G04 (assembly GCF_058802085.1). Lineage (NCBI taxonomy): Bacteria > Pseudomonadati > Pseudomonadota > Gammaproteobacteria > Pseudomonadales > Pseudomonadaceae > Pseudomonas > Pseudomonas sp. GW822-FHT02G04. Next base: position 408,547 of record NZ_JBXANU010000002.1, on the reverse strand, counting down.
CTGGAACGCGGTAAAACGCGCTGCTTCCATGGGCTATAAAACACTGTATTGGTACCGCGACGGACTGGATGCCTGGCAAGCGGCGAATCTGCCCGTGACGCAGGCAAAGCCCGAGCCTTTTCCCTGACTTGAGCGCTTGCGTGTTGTTGCCACACCCTGAAAAAAAATAATGAGGTGAAAGGCCATGTACAAAATTCTGATTGCCGACGATCACCCGCTGTTTCGCGAAGCCATTCATAACGTCATCAGCGACGGTTTCCCCGGCAGCGAGGTCATGGAAACCGCCGACCTCGACAGCGCCCTGGCCCTGACCCAGGAGCACGATGACCTGGACCTGATCCTGCTCGACCTGAACATGCCCGGCATGCATGGCCTCAATGGCCTGATCAACCTGCGCAACGAGGCGCCGACCATTCCGGTGGTGATCGTCTCGGCCGAACAGGACAAGCAGATCGTGCTGCAAGCCATCACCTATGGCGCGGTGGGGTTCATCACCAAGTCCTCGCCACGCATCCAGATGACCGAAGCCATCCAGCAGATTCTCAATGGCAATGTGTACCTGCCGCCGGACATCATCCGCACGCAAAAGAGCGGTGCCAGCCGGCGCATGAGCGAGACCCCGAGCTTCCCGCCGGAGCTGCTCCAGGCGCTGACCCGCAAACAGCTGCTGGTGCTTGAGCGTATGACCAAGGGCGAATCGAACAAACAGATCGCCTACACCCTGGAAATCGCCGAAACCACGGTCAAGGCCCATGTCTCGGCGATCTTGCGCAAACTCAATGTACACAACCGGGTGCAGGCGATATTGAGTGCCGGGGATATTGATTTCGGGTCGTATTTGCGGCGGTAACTGCCCGGTTCTGTCGATCGTTCCCACGCTCCGCGTGGGAATGCAGCCAGGGACGCTCCGCGTCCCAAAGAGCGGACGCAGAGCGTCCGGTGAGGCATTCCCACGCAGAGCGTGGGAACGATCACTCTATCTGGATGAATTCAGCAAATGACTCATCGCCGTCTTGAGCTTCATCGGCCGCACCGGTTTGTGCATCAGGGTGTGGCCCAGTTCGCGGATCTGTTGTTTGAGCTCATTGCTGTAGTTGGCGGTGATCATCATCGCCGGGATCGCCGAGGCGCGACGGGCGTTGATGCGGGCCACGGCATCGACACCGTTCTGCTCGTCATCCAGGTGATAGTCGGCGATCAACAGGTCGGCTTCGGCGTGATAATTGTCCACTTGCCGCGCCAGGTCCTCCTCCGACAGCGCCGTGACCACTCGGCAACCCCAACCTTCGAGCAAGGTGCGCATCCCGGCACAGATCGCCGCGTCGTTGTCCAGCACCCACACCCGCGCACCGCGCAGGCGTTCGAGCATCGGTTCACTCATCAACAAACTTGGCAACGCCTTCGGCGCCGTGGCGCTCAATGGCACTTCGACGGAGAACATCGAGCCCTTGCCCGGCCATGAACGCACGTGAATCCGGTGGCCGAGAATACGCGCAATTTTCTCGACGATCGCCAGGCCCAGCCCCAAGCCGCGATCCTGATCCGGACGCTGTACGTCACCGCGTTTGAACTCCTGGAAAATCTCCTCCAGACGGTTTTCGGCAATGCCCATGCCGCTGTCCCAGACTTCGATGGTCAGCCGCTGGTGATGGCGCCGGCAACCGAGCACCACCCGCCCGCTGTAGGTATAGCGAATGGCGTTGCTCAGCAGGTTGCGCAGAATCCGCGCGAGCAACTGAATGTCGCTGCGCACCAGCGCCGAACACGGGATGAAATGCAGCTCGAGGCCTTCGCTGCGCGCCACTTGGGTGTATTCGGCGGCGAGGTTTTCCAGCAATTCGCTGAGGGCGAACGGCGCAATGTCGGCCTTGATCACCCCGGCATCCAGTTTGGAAATGTCCACCAGTGTGCCCAGCAGGTTTTCCACGTCTTCCAGGGAATTGCTGACATTGCGCACCAAATTCTCGTTGGCCAGCGGTTCCCGGCGCTCCAGCAACGCGCTGGTAAACAGCCGCGCGGCGTTGAGCGGTTGCAGCAGGTCGTGGCTGACGGCAGCGAGAAATTTGGTCTTCGACAGGTTGGCCTGCTCGGCCTCGAGCTTGGCCTCGCGCAAGCGTGATTCCACGCGGCGACGCTCGTCGATTTCGCGCAGCAATTGGTCATTGAGGGTGGTCAGTTCGGTGGTGCGTTCGCGTACCCGCAACTCAAGGTTCTGATAGGCCTGATGCAGCGCCTCGGCGGTGCGGCGGCGCTCGGTGATGTCGCGGATCAACACGAAAATCCCCACCACTTCTCCGCTGGCCAGGCGATTGGGCACGTAGGAGCGCAGCATGTAGCGTTCCTGATTGTTGATGTTGGTTTCAGCAAACTCGAACGTCACGCTCTCGCCGGCCAGAGCTCGGGCCACATAGGCCTCAAGGCGCTGATAGTGCTGCTCGCTGTGCACTTCGCGCAGGCTCTGCCCGAGCATTACGCCCCGGGGCCAGCAGTACCATTCTTCGTAGACTTTGTTGGTGAACTCATAGACCAGATCGGCATTCAGGTAGGCGATCAGCGCCGGCACGTGGTCAGTGATCAAGCGAATCCAGCGCTCGCTTTCGCTGAGGGCTTCGGCGTGCTGGTAGCGTTCGGTGATGTCGGTGAAGGTGTTGACGAAGCCGCCGGTGGGCAACGGATGGGTGCGGATTTCCAGGACCCGGCCATCGTAGAGGCGCTGCTCGCATTCCTGCACGTACCGCCCGTTGGCATCGCGACTGGCCGGGGTCAGCAGGTTCAGTTCGCTGTCAGCGATCACTTCAGCGAACGGTCGATGAGCCGCCACCGGGGCCAGGCCGCTGAGTTCCAGGAAGCGTCGGTTCCACAGTTCCAGAATGCCCTCGGCGTTGACCATCGCCACCCCTTGGGACAGGTTGTCGACCGCCCGTTGCAACAGGTGCGACTTTTGCGCCACGGCCTGCTCGCGGCGCAGGGTTTCGCTGAGTTTGACGTCGGTAATGTCGGTGAACAGGATCACCCGCCCGCCTTCCTGGGTCGGCCGCTCGCTGACTTGCAGCCAACGGCCATTGTGCAGGCGATAGAGCAGGCTTTCGTCGACATGCGACCGGGGTTCTTCACTGAACAGCCCGGTAGAAGTCATCAACCGTTTGACCTCACTCAGGCGCATGCCCGCGTTGATCCGTACCCGGCTGTCACCCCAAAACGCCTTGAAGCGGCTGTTGAACAGCACGATCCGCTGCTCGGCGTCGAACAGCACAAAGGCGTCGGAGATGCTTTCGATGGCGTCGATCAAGTGTTGATGGGCGGTTTCGGCCCGTAGCCGCGCTTCGCTGAGCAAATGATTGCCGGCCTTGAGTTCGGCCATGGCTTGGTTCAGGGCGTCGGTGCGCTCACGCACCTGTTCGGCCAGCACCACCGAATGCTGGAACGCCGCATACGGGTCGTTGCCCCGGGTGATGCCGGACTCGATGCGTTCGATCAGCGCGTCATTGATGCGCTGCAATTTTTGGTTTTCGTGCCGCAGGCTGGCGATCTGCGCCTGAAGGTCAGCGCTGTCCAGGGGCGCGTCCTCGGGCAATGGCAACCCCGGTGAAGGTCTGGTTGATGTGCATGCCATTGAACTGTTCTCCGTAGGTGTTGAAACCCATCACCCGCTGGTCCCGCAAAAACGCGCCGATCTGCTCGAGACTGCCGGCGTCTTCCAGTTCCAGGCGCCGGAGAAAACAGTCGCAGCCGATGGTCAGCAACAAGTCCCCGAGACGCTCGCGCAAACCCTCGAACAGGCCTTGCAGATTGGGCAGCATGGGGCCGGGTTTCATGACGGTGAGGACGATGCCGTTTTCCACCGCACAGTAGAAACTCAGGCTCAGGTCTGGATGAACCTGCTGGATCGCCCGCACGTAATACTGATCGTTGATCCGCACCGCCAACGGGTGCGCGGCAAAGGTCCGGTAATCGAGGTCGGCCACCGCCACGCCGATATGCCGGGCGTACTCCTCGGCGGCCGGTTCGGCGTTGAGTTCGAATACCCGGCGCGAAGTGCTGTCGGCAGCGGTGACCACCAGTTTTTCGGCCCTGGGCAGGATGTGGTGGGTGGTGAAGACTTCAAAGTCCAGCCAGGTATTGACCAGCACCACCACCGCCGCGCCGCTGTGAAACTCGCCGCCGAAATACACATGGGTGTGAGTCAGGTAATTGTCGTCGCCGGCCGAGCCGCCGAAATGCGGAATGTCGCCCAACGCCGCGCTCAAAGCAGCGAGCACCATTTCTTCACGGCTGGACAAGCCATCGAGCAGGGTCAGGGCAAAGCTGTTGCCCTTGATCGGCGCCAGGGTATTGCTGCGACAACCACTGACCAGGCGCTCGACCATTTGCTGGGCATCGATCAGGCTGAAATGCTCCATCTCGTCGATCAGTTCGATGGCGATGGAAAAGTGCCGATGATCGAAACCCACCGCTGTCACGCAGCTGCGGCCATAACCTTGGGGGGTGATTTCGCCGGCACTGGTGCAACCCACCAGGCGAATGCCGCCGAAGCTCTGCTGCAACGCCTGCCCCAGCGCCTGCAAGTCGTACTCCGCGGAACAGAAGAACAGCACGAAGCCCAAATGGGGGTGCAAGAGTTGCCGCGCCAGATCCTGCGCCGCTTGCTGGGCATCGATGGCCTGGGACATGGCACTGACCACACCGTCGCTCTGAACCTGCTGCATCGTCGCCCCTCGCCTGTATGAGGCTCGAGTGTACGAAGCCTGCGGGCGGCGACGAATGCTACTTGGGTAGCGGGTGGGTGGTTCGATGGGATGAGAGGACGGACAGTATCTACAAAACACCACATTCCCATGTAGGAGCGAGGCTTGCCCGCGAAAGCGGTGTATCAGCCGACATTGATGTTGAATGTGACGGCCTCTTCGCGGGCAAGCCTCGCTCCTACAGAAGATCTGCGTTGTGCGGGCTACGGGGTTACCAGGTCAACACCGCCCCCACCGCAAACGTATCAGTGTTTTCATTCTGGGCGCTGGTGTCGTGGCCGTTGATTTCGAACTGGTTGTACTCGGCCACCAGCTTGAGGTTGTCGTTGACGTCATGGAACAGCGCAACGCCCCGGGTTTCGTAATCAGCGCCGCTGCCGACCACGCCGTTACCGTCGTCCTTGGTCTTGCCGTAAGACAAGGCCAGGCGGTTCTTGCCCAGTTTGTAGGAGCCCTGCAACAGGTAACCGTTGCTGTCGACATTGCGCAGGGTCGGTTCACCGGCATTGTTGGTGAAGAACGGGTTAATGCCTTTGGCCTGGAAACCGGAGCCGGTCAGCGACAGCCCGCCCATCTTCGCCTGCACACCGTAACCGACACCTTTGGAAGTGACGGACTCGACGTTGGAGTCGGTGTTGTCCGAGGTCTGGTAGCTGCCGTTGAGCCAGCTGTAAATCTTCGCTCCGCCGAGGTCGAACTGATAGGTGATCTCGCTCTCGGTACGCGGGTTCTTCTGGTAGGCCTTGCCGGTTGCGCTGCTGTCGTTGGTGTCGACCGGGTCCATGATCCCCACCGCGACCCGCAAGCCGTCCATCATTGGGGTGCGATAGGTAATCTGCGACGTCGGGAACGGGTACGGATAGCCGCTGCCGATGTTGCCGAACGACACCCCGCCGCCGTCCACCAGGCCCAACGTATCGCTGACCTGACCGTAGCCGGCGAGCAGTTCGTCGAGCAGGATGTTGGAGCGGGCAAACAGGCCGAAGTCCTTGCCGATCAGCACCTCGCCCCACTCCGGGTTGGCCACCGTGCCATAGAACTGCCGCACGTCGATGGCGGTGTCGGTGCCGTTGGTTTCGCTGTCATTGATGGTCACCCAGAACGAAGCCCGGGCGCCGAGTTTGAGGTCATCGACCTGCTTGCCCATGTTGAAGCCCAGGTAATTGGGCAGGAACCCCATCTTCACCCGCGCCTGTCTCCGGTCGTACTGTTCGCCGGCCCGGTCCACGTTGCTGTTGACGTAGAAGGCGTTGATGTAGCCATCGGTGGAGAATGTGGTCTGGTCCTTGTCGTACAGCATGATCTCGGCCTGGGCCATTGAGCTCAGGCCCAGGGATGACAGACTAACGATGAAAGCCGGCAAGAAACGATGCTTGAAATTCTTATTGTTGTGCATGACGCGCTCCGCTACGGGGACTTGATGTCGGAGGCGATTATCGAAAGCGGACAGGCGGCGTCATACGCTGCCTTGGGGGCGGTTGTCAGGTGCTTTGGGCTGGCCGGTAGCGCGCGGCAAATTCGGTGTAAGACCGCCCGTCGGCCAGGCACGGAACTTAGGACGTAAGCCTGTGGACCCGACTGGCGTCCACAGGAACTGGTGGCCGCTAGGCGAGCGCTCTAAACAGCATGTAAACGGCGATCACCACACAGACGCTGGCAAAGCCCATCTGCAGCCCTCGGGCCGGCACCCGTGCGCAGAGTTTTCGGCCGAGGATCATTCCGACGATGCTGGCGACGATGAACGACACGCCCAAACCATCGATCCGCACCCCGGCGTGAAACGCGCCAATCACCCCGATGATCGAGATCAGGCTAATCACCATCAACGACGTGGCGACGATGCCGCGCATCTGCACATCGGTCAGTTGTTTGAACGCAGGCACTATCAGAAAACCGCCACCGACCCCGAGCAACCCCGAGACCACACCGGTGACCGCGCCGAGTGCGGCGAGGGTCGCGGTGCATTTGGCGGTCCAGGAAAAACGCCCGGTCTGCTGATCGAGCATGCAGTTCTTCTGGCCCCAGTTGGCGTGGCCGTGATCGCTCGGGCCGGCGTCGAGCTTTTCCGGGCGCAGCATCCGCCAGGCCACCATGACCATCAGCAGGCTGAACAGAATCATCAGGATCTTTTCCGGTAACTGATGCGCGAAGTAGATGCCCACCGGCGAAAACACCGCGCCGAGCAAAGCAATCAACAACGCCGCGCGATAGCGCACCAGCCCATGGCGCAAACCATCGATCGCACCGACCGCCGCCGCACTGCCCACCGCAAACAAAGCGACGGGCGCCGCCTGAGTCATGGTCAAACCCAGCCCAAGCACCAGGGCCGGCACCGCAAGAATACCGCCACCGGCTCCGGTCAAGCCGAGCACCAGGCCCATGACCAGGCCAAAAAAACTTGCCAACAACATAAAACACTCATGATCCGCGAAAAAAGGCCGGGTACGCCCGGTATCGATTGAGTGACAGGATAGAGCCCGCACAGTTTTTTTCATCAACTGAATGGATGCGGGGCTGGTCAATGCAGGGAAAATGAAACTACCCTCAAGACCTGTCCAAGAAGAAACGGCCACCATGCTCGCCTTGATTGAAGCCTTCCTCGACCCCGCATCCAAGACCTACAGCTACGTGATCTACGAGCACGATGGCGGGCAATGCGCGATTGTCGACCCGGTGCTCGATTACAACGCCGCCGCCGGGCGTACTTCGACCGTCCAGGCCGACAAGATCATCGACTTCGTTCGCCAACACCAGTTGCAGGTGCAATGGCTGCTGGAAACCCATGCGCATGCCGACCACCTGTCGGCCGCGCCGTACCTGCGTCAGGAACTGGGGGGCAAGATTGCGATTGGTCAGTCGATCAGCCAGGTTCAGGGCGTGTTCAAGACGCTGTTCAATCTTGAACCGGGATTCAGGGTCGACGGTTCGCAGTTCGATCACCTGTTCGCGCCGGACGAGTCATTCCGCATCGGCAACCTCAAGGCCACGGCCCTGCATGTGCCAGGGCATACCCCGGCAGACATGGCTTATTTGATCGACGGCGATGTGATTCTGGTGGGCGACACGTTGTTCATGCCGGACGTCGGCACCGCGCGCTGCGACTTCCCCGGCGGCAACGCCAATCAGATGTTTGCCTCGATCCGCAAACTGCTGGCCTTCCCCTCCAGCGTGCGCCTCTTCGTCTGCCACGATTACCCGCCCGAGGGCCGCGCCCCGCAATGCCAGAGTACGGTCGGCGAGCAGCGCAAAAGCAATATCCATATTCACGACGGCGTCGACGAAGCCTCCTTCGTCGCGATGCGCACCCAGCGTGACGCCAGTTTGTGCATGCCGACGCTGTTGCTGCCGGCGATTCAGGTGAATGTGCGGGCGGGGAATTTGCCACCGGCGGAAGATAATGGCGTGACCTACCTGAAAATCCCCCTGAACCAACTCTGACCCACGCCATCGATCGTTCCCACGCTCCGCGTGGGAATGCATCCCGTGACGCTCTGCGTCACATCCGGAAGCGGAACGCGGAGCGTCCCTGGCGGCATTCCCACGCGGAGCGTGGGAACGATCAGTTGGCCAGGGTCAACCCATTCGCCGGCAACGGCAGCGCCGTTTTGTACCTGACCTGCTTGAGCGCAAAGCTCGAACGAATGTTCGCCACTCCCGGCACCTTGGTCAGAAAGTCCATCATGAAGCGCTCCAGCGACTGGATGGTCGGCACCAACACGCGGATCAGATAGTCCGGGTCGCCGGCCATCAAATAGCATTCCATCACTTCAGGGCGATCCGAAATCGCCTCTTCGAAATGCTGCAGCGCCTCTTCCACCTGCTTCTCCAGGCTGACGTGAATGAACACATTCACATGCAACCCCAGCAGGTCGGCATCCAGCAGCGTCACCTGCTCGCGAATCAGCCCTAATTCTTCCATCGCCTTGACCCGATTGAAGCACGGCGTTGGCGACAGGTTCACCGAGCGTGCGAGGTCGGCGTTGGTGATGCGCGCGTTCTCCTGAAGGCTGTTGAGAATGCCGATGTCGGTACGGTCCAGTTTGCGCATGAGACAAAACCACCTGTTTTTTATGTTTATGCAGATTTTTTATCCTCAAATGATCTCCAGCGCAACGAAACAGAGAGAAATATTCTTCTTGGCCAGGCCTATGATTGTTGTAGGACAAGAATTCTTTTACCGAAGAATGACTGCCAGCTCACTACAAGAAATTCACAAGATCGAGCGTAGAAGCCATGAACCAAGCGTACGAACCGCTGCGCCTGCACGTTCCCGAACCTTCGGGCCGCCCAGGGTGCAAAACCGACTTCTCCTACCTGCGTCTGACCGACGCAGGCTTGGTGCGCAAACCCCCAATTGACGTAGAACCCGCCGACACCGCCGATCTGGCCAAAGGCCTGATTCGGGTGCTCGACGACCAGGGCAATGCCCTCGGCCCATGGGCTGAAGGCGTCCCCGTCGAGATCCTGCGTAAAGGCATGCGCGCCATGCTCAAGACGCGGATTTTCGACAACCGCATGGTGGTCGCCCAGCGTCAGAAAAAAATGTCGTTCTACATGCAAAGCCTTGGCGAAGAAGCCATCGGCAGCGCCCAGGCCCTAGCCTTGAACATCGACGACATGTGCTTCCCCACCTACCGTCAGCAAAGCATTCTGATGGCGCGCGAAGTGCCGCTGGTGGACCTGATCTGCCAACTGTTGTCCAACGAGCGCGATCCGCTCAAGGGCCGTCAGCTGCCAATCATGTACTCAGTCAAGGACGCCGGTTTCTTCACCATTTCCGGCAACCTCGCCACTCAATTCGTCCAGGGCGTAGGCTGGGGCATGGCCTCGGCGATCAAAGGCGACACCAAAATCGCCTCGGCCTGGATCGGCGACGGCGCCACCGCTGAAGCGGACTTCCACACCGCCCTCACCTTCGCCCACGTCTACCGTGCGCCGGTGATCCTCAACGTGGTCAACAACCAGTGGGCGATCTCGACCTTCCAGGCGATTGCCGGCGGTGAAGCCACCACCTTTGCCGGACGCGGCGTTGGTTGCGGCATCGCCTCCCTGCGGGTCGATGGCAACGATTTCATCGCGGTCTACGCCGCTTCCACCTGGGCCGCCGAACGCGCGCGCCGCAACCTCGGACCGACCATGATCGAATGGGTCACCTACCGCGCCGGCCCGCACTCGACCTCCGATGACCCTTCCAAATACCGTCCTGCCGACGACTGGAGCTACTTCCCGTTGGGCGACCCGATTGCGCGCCTCAAGCAGCACCTGATCAAAATCGGCCAGTGGTCCGAAGAGGAGCACGCCGCCGTCAGCGCCGAACTGGAAGCCGAAGTGATCGCCGCGCAGAAAGAAGCCGAGCAGTACGGCACCCTCGCCGGCGGCCAGATTCCGAGCGCCGCGACCATGTTCGAAGACGTCTACAAAGAGATGCCGGAGCACTTGAAGCGCCAGCGTCAGGAGTTGGGGATCTGACATGAACGATCACAACAATAATATTCAGTTGGAAACCGCCATGACCACGACCACCATGACCATGATCCAGGCCCTGCGCTCGGCCATGGATGTGATGCTTGAGCGTGACGACAACGTCGTGGTGTTCGGCCAGGACGTTGGCTATTTCGGTGGCGTGTTCCGTTGCACCGAAGGCCTGCAGACCAAGTACGGCACCTCCCGCGTATTCGATGCGCCGATCTCCGAAAGCGGCATCGTCGGCGTCGCCGTGGGCATGGGTGCATACGGTTTGCGGCCGGTGGCCGAGATCCAGTTCGCCGACTACGTGTACCCGGCATCGGACCAGATCATTTCCGAAGCGGCGCGCTTGCGCTATCGCTCGGCCGGCGAGTTCACCGCGCCGATGACCCTGCGCATGCCCTGCGGCGGCGGCATCTATGGCGGCCAGACCCACAGCCAGAGCATCGAAGCGATGTTCACCCAGGTCTGCGGTTTGCGCACCGTTATGCCGTCCAACCCTTACGACGCCAAAGGCCTGCTGATCGCCTCCATCGAAAACGATGACCCGGTGATCTTCCTCGAGCCAAAACGCCTGTACAACGGCCCGTTCGACGGCCACCACGACCGCCCGGTAACCCCGTGGTCGAAACACCCCGCCGCGCAAGTGCCGGACGGCTACTACACCGTGCCGCTGGACGTCGCCGCCATCGCGCGTCCGGGCAAGGACGTGACCGTGCTCACTTACGGCACCACCGTCTACGTCTCGCAAGTCGCCGCTGAAGAAAGCGGCGTCGACGCCGAGGTCATTGACCTGCGCAGCCTGTGGCCGCTGGACCTGGAAACCATCGTCAAATCGGTGAAGAAAACCGGGCGTTGCGTGATCGTTCACGAAGCGACCCGCACCTGTGGTTTTGGCGCCGAACTGGCCGCGCTGGTGCAAGAGCATTGCTTCCACTACCTGGAAGCGCCGATCGAACGCGTCACCGGTTGGGACACTCCCTACCCGCACGCGCAAGAGTGGGCGTATTTCCCTGGTCCGTCCCGTGTGGGCGCGGCTTTGCATCGGGTTATGGAGGTCTGAATGGGCACGCACGTTATTAAAATGCCGGACATTGGCGAAGGCATTGCAGAAGTTGAACTGTCGGTGTGGCACGTCAAGGTCGGCGACATGGTCGTCGAAGATCAGGTACTCGCCGATGTGATGACCGACAAGGCGATGGTCGATATTCCATCCCCGGTGCACGGCAAGGTGATTGCGCTCGGTGGCCAGCCCGGCGAAGTCATGGCGGTCGGCAGTGTGCTGATCAGCATTGAAGTCGAAGGCGCGGGCAACGTTAAGGAATCGACTGCGCCAGCGGCTGCTATTAAAGAAGCACCGGTGGCGGCGCCGAAAGTTGAAGCCGTCGTAGAAAGCAAACCGGCTGCAGCAGCGCCGCGTCCGGCTGCTGTTTGCCAAGGCCCGATGGTCGCGCGTGAAGCCGATGAACGTCCGCTGGCCTCCCCGGCCGTGCGCAAGCATGCGCTGGACCTCGGCATTCAATTGCGTCTGGTGCGTGGCAGCGGCCCTGCCGGGCGGATTCTGCACGAAGACCTCGAAGTCTATCTGGCTCAAGGTCAGTCGAACGCATCGACCGCCACTGCCGCTTACGCCCAGCGTAACGACGAACAGCAAATCCCGGTGATCGGCATGCGCCGCAAGATCGCCCAACGCATGCAGGACGCCACCCAGCGTGCCGCCCACTTCAGTTACGTCGAAGAAATCGACGTCACGGCCGTCGAAGAGCTACGTGCACACCTGAACGAAAAACACGGTGCGACCCGCGGCAAACTGACGTTGCTGCCGTTCCTCGTGCGTGCCTTGGTCGTGGCCCTGCGCGACTTCCCGCAGATCAACGCCCGTTACGACGACGAAGCCCAGGTCATCACCCGTCTCGGCGCGGTGCATGTGGGCGTCGCCACGCAAGCCGACATCGGTTTGATGGTGCCGGTGGTGCGTCACGCCGAAGCCCGCAGCCTGTGGGACAACGCCGCGGAAATCTCCCGCCTGGCAACTGCCGCGCGCACTGGCAAGGCCAGCCGCGATGAGCTGTCCGGCTCGACCATCACCCTGACCAGCCTCGGCGCCCTGGGCGGCATCGTCAGCACGCCAGTGCTGAACCTGCCGGAAGTGGCGATCGTCGGCGTGAACAAGATCGTCGAACGGCCAATGGTGATCAAAGGCCAGATCGTGATCCGCAAGATGATGAACCTTTCCAGTTCCTTCGATCACCGCGTGGTCGATGGCATGGACGCGGCGCTCTTCATCCAGGCCATTCGTGGCTTGCTCGAACAACCCGCAACGCTGTTTGTGGAGTAAGAAATGCAAACTCTGAACACCACGCTGCTGATCATCGGCGGCGGCCCTGGCGGTTATGTGACGGCGATCCGTGCCGGTCAATTGGGCATTTCGACCATTCTGGTGGAAGGCCAATCGTTGGGCGGCACCTGCCTGAACATCGGCTGCATCCCATCGAAGGCGCTGATCCACGTCGCCGAACAGTTCCATCAGACACAGCACCACAGCCAATACTCGGCGCTGGGCATCAGCGTATCGGCGCCGACCCTGGACATCGGCAAAAGCGTCGAGTGGAAGGACGGCATCGTTGATCGCCTGACCACCGGCGTCTCGGCACTATTAAAGAAGCACAAGGTCCAGGTCATCCACGGCTGGGCGAAAGTGATCGACGGCAAAACCGTTACAGTCGGCGACACGCGGATTCAGTGCGAGCACCTGGTGCTGGCCACCGGTTCGACAAGCGTCAACCTGCCAATGCTGCCGATTGGCGGGCCGATCATCTCCTCCACTGAAGCCCTGGCGCCGACAAGCGTGCCGAAACGGCTGGTCGTGGTCGGTGGCGGTTACATTGGCCTGGAGCTGGGGATTGCCTATCGCAAACTCGGCGCCGAAGTCAGCGTGGTCGAGGCGCAGGATCGTATTCTGCCGGCTTACGATGCCGAACTGACCCATCCGGTGCACGAAGCACTCAAACAACTCGACATGAAGCTTTACTTGAAGCACAGCGTTGAAGGCTTTGATTCACAAATAAATTCTCTACAAGTTCGTGACCCGAACGGCGACATCCTGAATCTTGCAACCGATCAGGTGCTGGTGGCCGTCGGTCGCAAACCCAACACCCAGGGCTGGAACCTCGAAGCCTTGAACCTGGACATGAACGGTTCGGCGATCAAGATCGACAACCGTTGCCAGACCAGCATGCGCAACGTCTATGCCATCGGCGACCTCAGCGGCGAACCGATGCTCGCCCACCGGGCCATGGCTCAGGGCGAGATGGTTGCCGAACTGATCAGCGGCAAACACCGCGAGTTCAACCCGACCGCCATCGCCGCCGTGTGCTTCACTGACCCGGAACTGGTGGTGGTTGGCAAGACCCCGGATGAGGCCAAGGCTGCGGGGCTGGACTGCATCGTGTCGAGCTTCCCGTTCGCTGCCAATGGCCGGGCGATGACGCTGGAGTCGAAAAGCGGCTTCGTGCGGGTTGTGGCACGGCGCGACAATCATCTGATTGTTGGCTGGCAGGCGGTTGGTGTCGGTGTATCGGAGTTGTCGACGGCGTTCGGTCAAAGCCTGGAAATGGGCGCGCGGCTGGAAGACATCGCCGGCACCATCCACGCGCATCCGACGCTCGGCGAGGCGGTGCAAGAAGCAGCGCTACGTGCCCTCGGTCACGCGCTGCATCTCTAACTGATCGTTCCCACGCTCTGCGTGGGAACGCAGCCCGGGACGCTCCGCGTCCCAGAAGCGGACGCAGAGCGTCCATTGAGGCATTCCCACGCAGAGCGTGGGAACGATCAGTGCGAGAGAGATCGCATTCCGGGCTGCGAAACGGGCCCGGAATGAAGTATTGTTGTCCCCATCCAGAAAAATGTCAGAAGCCTTGAACCGTTTCGGCGGTTGTTAAGTGATAGAGGGTGTCATGGGTAACGAAAGCATCAATTGGGACAAGCTGGGTTTTGACTACATCAAAACAGACAAGCGCTATCTGTCGCACTGGCGTAATGGCGAGTGGGACAAAGGCACCCTGACCGAAGACAACGTGCTGCACATCAGCGAAGGCTCCACTGCCCTTCACTATGGCCAGCAATGCTTCGAAGGCATGAAGGCCTATCGTTGCAAGGACGGTTCGATCAACCTGTTCCGTCCGGATCAGAACGCTCTGCGCATGCAACGCAGCTGTGCACGCCTGCTGATGCCACAGGTGTCCACCGAACAGTTCATCGAAGCGTGCAAGGACGTGGTGCGCGCCAACGAGCGTTTCATCCCGCCTTACGGCACCGGCGGCGCGCTGTACCTGCGCCCGTTCGTGATCGGCGTGGGTGACAACATCGGCGTGCGTACCGCACCCGAGTTCATCTTCTCGATCTTCTGCATCCCGGTCGGCGCCTACTTCAAGGGCGGCCTGACCCCGCACAACTTCCTGATCTCCAGCTACGACCGTGCAGCCCCACAAGGCACCGGCGCGGCCAAGGTCGGTGGCAACTACGCCGCCAGCCTGATGCCTGGCTCCCAGGCCAAGAAGGCGCACTTCGCCGACTGCATCTACCTGGATCCGCTGACCCACACCAAAATCGAAGAAGTCGGCTCGGCCAACTTCTTCGGGATCACCCACGACAACAAGTTCGTCACCCCGAATTCCCCTTCGGTGTTGCCGGGCATCACCCGTCTGTCGTTGATCGAACTGGCCAAGACCCGTCTGGGCCTGGAAGTGGTTGAAGGTGACGTGTTCATCGACAAGCTGACAGACTTCAAGGAAGCCGGTGCTTGCGGTACTGCCGCGGTGATCACCCCGATCGGTGGCATCAGCTACAACGACAAGCTGCATGTGTTCCACAGCGAAACCGAAGTCGGCCCGGTCACCCAGAAGCTCTACAAAGAGCTGACCGGTGTACAGACCGGCGACATCGAGGCGCCAGCGGGCTGGATCGTCAAGGTTTGATCTGAGGCGACTGTCCGTTTGAACACAAAAGCCCGGCCATCACATTGAAGACCGGGCTTTTTTTCGTCCGCGTTTCGCGCAAAACGTCACTAGACTTGCCACGTGCAACCACCATCAACAGGTGCCACCGAAACCATGGGTAAATTCTGGCGAAAGTATCTGGCCTTGCTGGACACCGACTTCACCTCGCAAGTGTTCGACAACATCAAGAACCTGCTGGTGTGCGCCCTGCTGTTCGCGGCGGGCACCAACGCGTTGCACGGCGGCCATCACGTGTTCATGGGATTGTTCGCTTCAAGCCTCGCCGGCTGGGGGTTGATTGCAACATCAGCGCTGCTGATGTTGCTCAATGTCAGCGACGGAATACGCCGGCTGTCCAGGTTGCCGTATCACACGGCGTTCCAGATCATCCTGGGTCTGGTTTACCTGGTGCTGGCGGTGCGGGTGGTGGAGATTGTCTGGGATTTCAGGGCGTAGCGGTCACGGCACGAGGTGTTTGCCAACTCAGCTCATCCTGAGCAATCCGGGCAAACAACCACTCCACAAAGATCCGCGTGTGCGCCGTCACGTCCGGCGCAACACCGTAGTAATAACGCGGCAACGGCATGCGCAACTCGGGCAGCGGGCAGATCAGGCGTCCGCTCGAGATATGGCTGCCCAACAAAGAGGTTGGGCACAGGGCAATGCCCTGTCCGTCGACTGCGGCCTCAAGCACCAGGTGCATGTGATCGAACTGCCGGGTTAGCTGAGTGGCTGACTGGCCTTGACCAAAGTGCATGGCCCAATTGTGCCAGTCTTCGCGGCGGGCCTTGGCGGTCAGCAACGTATGCCGACTCAGGGACGTGAGGTCTTCAAGTGGCAGGCGCTCGATCAGCGATGGTGCCGCGACCAGTAACAGTTCATCTTCGAAGAGTGCTCGCGCCTCAATCGCCGGTGCCCAATCGTCACGACCACGGCGAATGACGATATCGAACCCGTCGCGTGCCTGATCGGGTGCCTGGGTCTGGGTGATCACCTGCGGCTTGATGCCGGGGTACTGCGCAACGAAATCCGCCAGTCTGGGCGTCAGCCAGAGCATGGCAAAGGACGGACGCACATTGATCTTCACAGTAGGCAGCGAGGCATGTTGCTTGAGCGCAGCGGCAGCGTTGGCGATCTGCGACAGCCCGGCGCTGACCTGCTCATAGAAGCGCTGTCCGGCTGGCGTGAGCACCGATTGACGGATACGCCGCTCGAACAGCAGCACACCCAGGTACTCCTCGAGCAATTTGATGTGCCGGCTGACGGCACTGTGGCTGACATGCAGCTCTTCGGCCGCCAGGCTGAAGCTCTGATGACGAGCAGCAACGGCGAAGGCGCGAACAGCATTAAGAGGCGGTAGTTGATTCATCATGTGTCTAATTTAGTCACCTATGCGCTGTAATTAAAGCGTTTGTCACACCCTCCTCGCCACGCCAATCTGCCAGCACGCAGCCAATGCCACCTGACGGAGCAAGCCATGAACAGTTACGGACTCTTTGTACTCTTCGCCACCCTGACCATTTTGAGCCCGGGGCCTGGTGTGGTCCTGACCCTGTCCAACACGGTGCGCCACGGTTGGAGGGGCGCCGTGCCGGGCATTCTGGGGATCGCGTCGGGGGCGTTTGTGGTCGCTGCCATCAGCGCCACCAGTGTTGGCCTGATACTCAGCACCTCCGCGAATGCCTTTACCGCGTTGAAATACGCAGGGGCCGCCTATTTGTTGTACCTGGGCTACAAAAGCTGGCGCTCGGATCGTTTCAGCACGCTGCTTGAAACGCGGCCTTCAAGCCCGGGTTATCGCTTCCTTGAAGCGGCTTCGATGCAGCTGTTGAACCCCAAGGCGGTGTTTTTCTTTCTGGCGGTGTTCCCGCAATTCATCGACACTTCGGCGCACTTCTACAGCCAATTCATCAAGCTGGTCGCCTCCTACGGCGTACTGGTGATCCTGGTGCATGGCAGCTATGCCTTGCTCGCCAATGCCGCCAAGGGCTGGTTGTCGAGTTCGAAGGGTTCCTGGCTGGCCGCGAAAGTCTCGGGCGTGACCTTCGCCGGTTTTGGCGTACTCATGGCCTCGACCAGTCGCTAAGTCGCAGGACTGGCGATCGCGCGGCGCCTGTTCTCGGTGGACGGGACTGGCGCTGTCGTTCCCTGAACCGGCAGTTCAACGGCGAACCGGCGACTGAGTTCCTTGCGCCCCACTACCGTCAACGCCAACGCCCGACTGTCCAGATCCTGCGTCACCCATTGGCGTTTGATCGCCGTTTGCAACAACGCCGCGCCCAAGGCGCCGCCCAGGTGCGGCCGGCGCATGCTCCAGTCCAGGCACGGGCAGGCGAAGCGGCGGCGCAAGGTGCCGAGGTCTTTGATGTCGATGCCCAATCCTTCGAACAACGCTTCACCGCTGTCGCTCAATCGATAAGCCTGCTCATCGGTTTGCAGCAACCATCCCGCGTCGATCATCCGGTCATGCAGCACCACCGCCAACGTGCCGGCCATGTGGTCGTAACAGGTACGGGCGAATTGCAGGCGGTCCGGGGTGCGCGGGTTGAACGTCGGCGCGGCGTTCTGGCCGATCACCATCAGTGCTTCGAGTGCCTGGGCCACGCGCTTGTCCGCGAGGCTGTAATAGCGGTGGCGACCCTGAACGTGCAAACGCACCAGCGCCAACTCCTTGAGTTTTGCCAAGTGCGCGCTGGCAGTCGAGGCGCTGACTTCGGCAACCGCCGCCAGCTCGGTGCTGGTACGGGCGTGGCCGTCCATCAGCGAGCAGAGGATTTTCGTCCGGGCAGGCTCTGCAATCGCTGCGGCCACTTGAGAGACGCCGACGTCGTGTTGTTCTGCGTTCATATTTCGCTCCCGGACGAATCAAGGCCCTTTCGGACTGGAGATAGTAGCAACACTTTTCAACCATCGATAAGGCTGCGACCCATGGACCCGATCATCGCTGCGACTCACGCCGACCCTTACCCCTATTACGCGCAACTGCGTGCCGAGGGTGGATTGGTTTTTCATCAGGGACTGAAACTGTGGGTGGCCAGCAGCGCCCGAACTGTCGCCGCCGTGCTGGCGCATCCGGATTGCCACGTACGGCCGGCGCATGAGCCGGTGCCCAAGGCGATTGCTCAGGGCATCGCCGGTAAAGTGTTCGGTCAGTTGATGCGAATGAATGAGGGCGAGCGGCAGCGTTGCCCGAGGACGGCGATTGAGCCAGGGCTGGCGCTGATTGATGTGAACGAGGTCAACGAACGGGTAGCCGCTCGGTTGATTACCCCTGGCGCCGATGGGTTGTACACGGCGATGTTTCGCGGGCCGGTCTGCGTGGTGGCAGCGTTGCTGGGCTTTTCTCCGGCTCAGGGCCGGGCCATCAGCGAGCTGACCGCAGACTTCGTCGCCTGCCTGTCGCCCCTCAGCAATCAGGCACAACTGGACACCGCCCATGTTGCGGCAGAACAGCTGAAGGGATATTGCATCGAGCTTCTGGCTGACCCGAACAATCGAAGCGCCCTGCTCGCCGGTATCCGGCAGCGCTTCGCTGTTGCATCGGCCGACCCGGAAACCTTGATCGCCAACCTGATCGGCCTGTTCTCCCAGACCTGTGAAGCCACCGCCGGGCTGATCGGCAATGCGCTACTGGCGTTGAATCGAAACCCGCAGCTCGACCCAACTCAAGTCAACGACCTGATCGCCGAAGTGCAGCGCTTCGATCCTTCGGTGCAAAACACCCGCCGCTTCGTCGCAGCGCCCTGCGAAATCGACGGCGTGAGCCTGAACCCCGGCGACGTCATTCTGGTGCTGCTGGCCTCGGCCAATCGTGATCCGCAGCTTAATGACGATCCCGATACGTTCCTGCTCGAGCGCCCAAACCGCCGCAGCTTCACCTTCGGCGCCGGCCGTCATCAATGCCCGGGGCAGGTGCTGGCCTTGAGCATCGCCCGCGCGACGCTGGTTGAGATCCTGGCGATCAAACCTGCTTTGGGCCGGTTGACCTGGCACTACCGCCCTTCCCTTAACGGGCGCATTCCGCTCTTTGCCTGAAAGACACCTCAAGCGTTGCGATATTCGACCGTCAAGTGAGACAACTCATGAACCGGTGCCAGCCGTTCGCGGATGGCGTCGGCACTGACGCTCGCCGCGGCCACGACACTGACAATCGCCGCCCGCGCCTGGGGCCCGACTTGCCAGACGTGAAGGTCGCTGATGCGTACATCGTCCGTCGACTCGAGCAGCTCACGAATTTCGGCGGCGACGTGCTCATCAGTGGTATCGAGCAACACCGCGGCGCTGTCGCGCATCAAGCCAAAAGCCCATTTCGCGATCACGAGCGCGCCGACAATGCCGATCACCGGATCCAGCCAGACCCAGCCCAGGTAGCGCCCGGCCAACAACGCCGCAATGGCCAGTACCGAGGTCAGCGCATCGGCCAGCACATGGAGATACGCCGAGCGCAGGTTGTTGTCGTGATGGTGATGATGGCCGTGGTCATGGCTGTGATCGTGATGATCATGGCCGTGATGCCCATGATTGCCCGCCAGCAGCAACACACTGGCGACATTCACCGCCAGCCCCACCACAGCAATTATCGTCGCTTCGGTGAAAGCCACGGTGGTTGGTTGAAACAGCCTCACAATAGATTCGCCGGCGATGCCCAGTGACACCAGCCCCAACACCACGGCTGAAGCAAAACCCGCCAGGTCCCCGACCTTGCCGGTACCGAAGCTGAAGCGCGAATTGTTGGCGTGCCGTCTGGCAAAACTGTAGGCCGCCGCGGCAATGCCCAAGGCCCCGGCGTGGGTCGCCATATGAAAACCGTCCGCCAGTAACGCCATGGAGCCGGTGATATAACCGGCGGCAATCTCGCCAATCATCATCACGAACGTCAGCGCCACCACCCACAACGTGCGGCGCGCATTTTCATCGTGGGCGGCGCCCAGAAACAGATGGTCGTGGGTAAAGCGCGAAGCTTGAGGTGTCAGTGTCATGGGGCGGGCCTCTATTTCGAGTAACGGCGGATGGCTTGCAACAAGTCTTCCACGCCTTCGGCGCGCGCTTCGTCGCTGAGGCCGGGACGCGCCACATGTTCACGGGCATGGGCGTCGATGAACTGGTCCATCAAACCGTTGACCGCACCGCGGATTGCCGCGACCAGGTGCAGGGTTTTGGCGCACTCGGCGTCGGACTCCAGCGCCCGCTCCACCGCCTGGACCTGACCGGCAATACGCCGGACGCGGTTGAGCAGATCGTCTTTGTGTTCGTGGATGTGCGACATACCTATACCCCCTACCCCTATTTAGGTGGGCATGGTTACCGATATTGCCGGGGCTGGCAAGTCAGGGAGCGATCAAAAACAACGGCCAGAGTTTCAGACCCGTCCTACATCTATCCAATGCCCGTTGATATAGCGTCCACATCGCTTTCAAAAGATGAAACAAGGACGCTCATGGCTCGAAAAACAGACATACCTTGGGTTCAAAACCCACCGTCAGGCGACGGGCACCACATCACCAGCCGCTACATGACCGCCGCTGAACTGGCAGAGCGCGACGCCAGGCAAAAATCCTATGACGACATGTTGGCCCGACAGCAGGCATATGAAGACCGTTTTATCAGGCAGCCTCAACAGCTGGGTCAATCCAGCTCCATGGGTTGCGTGTTCGCCAAAAGCTGCAACCTCCCCGACGGCGTAATCAACCACGACAGCCCAGCAGGGTTCGTCCCTGTCGAGAAACTGACCGACTACGGAAAATTTTCCCTGCTGGGTGGCCGCGAAAGGGATGTAGCGGGAAACATCCCGCTCAAAAAAATCAGTGGCGGCGCGTTACCTGCTGCACTGGGAACGCTACTCCTGGGCGGAGTTGGCACTGCTGGCACCGGGACGGGTGCGGCTGGTGGTGCAGGTGTCGTGACGGCTGGTGTTGCTGCTGGCGCATTGGTCGGAATGGTTGCAATGCTGTGGCCGTCGAGCTTGGGCGACAGCTCCCTGTACACAGAAGAACAGCTCAAATCGCTCAAGGAAGGCCGCACACGGGTTCGACTGCATGTCGAGCAACAAGCTGATGGCACCTTGAAGGGTTATGGGTACAACACCCAGAAGCGCCGCGACTGGGAAATGATTCCTGTAGTCCGGTTCAAGAGTCAGGGCTCTCAACAAGCGGCTGACTTTGGCGATGGGATAACCCTGATCTGGACGCCAACTGTTGACCCATCCAGCGCCTCAGGGATTCCCCCGTTAGAGGCGGCGCCACAAGCGCCTCAGATCTGGATTTATCCGCCTACCGAACAGGCAGATAACATCATCGTCAACCCGATTTATCCGCCTGAGTACAAGGACTTCATTCTTGTATTTCCGGCCGACTCCGGCATTAAACCTCTCTATATCGTTTTGACCCTGGAGTTCGACGCAGCCAGTTACCATGGCAAGACTGACACACCGGTAAAAAGTAAGGGGCCTGTTAACGGACAGGAGGCACTGGATAATTCAGTACAGGTAAAACCTACCTCACCACGTCGAATCGGTGTCGACCCGGACACAAAAGAGATCGTTGTCTTCGATCGTACCGGAGGGGACGTTTACCATGGACATGTCAGACCATGGGATAAACTCCATCAAGATATGAAAAATGCTCTGATCAAGGCAGGAAAAACCGATCACAAAGGCAACATTCAGGGAGTTAAAAAGTGAGCCTTCTCTACCAAGATCCAACAATGAGCCACGAGGAAGCGACGAGACTACTAGCTAGCAACGTAGAAACCAGCGTTGTCGCCGCATTGATTTCTATTGGCCTGAATGAACAAGACAAGACCTGGGCTCAGAACACCTGCCTGAAGTACCTCGAGAGTGAGTCCGAATCGATTGCAGCATCTGCCATCACCGCGCTCGGCCACATAGCCCGCAGACAGGGTGGTCTGGACTTGGGTGCTGTACGCCCGGCCCTTGAGAAGGTGAAGGAGAAATTTCCCTCCCTGGAAGGGATTGTGGCGGACACCCTTGATGATATTGAGGCGTTCACCTGACTTGCCGTTTAGGCAAAAGATCATTTTTTCCGCGAACCGAACACTGAACTGTGGCGAGGGAGCTTGCTCCCGCTCGGGTGCGCAGCAGCCGCAAAACTGGCGACCGGAGATTACCTGAGACACCGCATGCACAGGTTTCAGGGTCGCTACGCAACCCAACGGGGGCAAGCCCCCTCGCCACAACAAGCTCCCTCGCCACAGATAGCAAAAACCCCGCTCTCTCCTCTCAGAGACAGCGGGGTTAATCATTTCAATTCACACGCCAATCAATCATCCCGCGTCAGCACTTCCAGCAATTCAATCTCGAAAATCAGATTCGAATTCGGCGTAATCGCCCCCATCGAGCGCTCGCCATAGCCCAGGTGCGCCGGCACCAACAGCTTGCGTTTGCCGCCGACCTGCATGCCCATGATTCCCTGGTCCCAGCCCTTGATCACCCGCCCCGTGCCAATCACACACTGGAAAGGTTTACCCCGGCTGTAGGAGGAATCGAATTCAGTGCCGTCTTCCAGCCAACCGCGATATTGGGTGGTGATCAGCGCGCCTTTGACGGCGGCTTTGCCGTCGCCCACCTCAAGGTCGATTACCTGCAATTCATCATTCATTACATTCACTCTATCCGTGCGCTTGCCCGAACGGGCTTGATGGGCGCCGTTTTCCCAGAAATGCAGGCTATTGGCAACCGTTTCGCTCTGTATCCGGCAGTGGTCGTGAACTAATATACCCACCACCTCCCCCACGGTTCGATACGCCATGAGCGCAATTCCTCGATGAGTCAGCTCTGGACCGACGTCACCATCGGCTCACTTACCCTTGCCCTGATCGTCGCGCTGATCTGGCGCGATCGTTCGCTGCAAAAGCAGTTGACCGAGTGCCGTGCGCTGATCGACAGCCTCACCGAGGGACAAAGCATCCACCAGGAAGGCGACGCCGAACGCTTCAAACGCAGCCAATACTTCGCCCGCATCGGCACCTGGGACTGGGAGGTTGATACCGACAAGCTCTATTGGTCGGATGCGATCTACGGCATGTTCGGGTTCAAGATCAGCGAGGTGACGCCCTCCTACTCACTGTTCTGCTCATGCGTACATCCGGACGACCGGGTCAAGGTCCGCGCCGGTGAACTGCGTTGCCTTGAAACCGGCGAAAACCACGACGAGGAATACCGCGTGGTCTGGCCGGACGGCAGCATCCGCTGGCTGCGGGAAACCGGCAATGTGGTCAAGAATGAGCATGACGCAACGATCAAGATGATGGGTGTGGTACGCGACATCACCGAAGAAAAAGCCTCCGCCAGTTACCTGCAACACCTGGCCCATTACGACCCGTTGACCGGCCTGCCCAATCGCCTGGTGCTCGAAGAACGCCTGTCCGATGCCCTGGAACAGGCCCGCCTCAGCACCACGCGGGTGGCACTGGTGTTTGTCGACCTCAATGGGTTCAAGGCGATCAACGACCACTATGGCCATGCGGCCGGCGACCGCGTGCTGATCACCACCGCGACACGCCTGAAGAGAATCCTGCGCTCAACCGACACCGTCGCCCGAATCGGCGGCGACGAATTCGTGGTCATCCTCCAAGGCCTTCCCCAAGGCAACAGCCTGCAAGACGAAGCCCGCAGCATCTGCCAGAAAATCTTCATCGAACTCGCACCGCCGGTGACCATCGGCAACGACCAGCGCCACATCGGCAGCAGCCTTGGCGTGGCAGTGTTCCCGGACCATGCGCCGAGCATGGACCGGTTGATTCATATTGCTGACCTGGCGATGTATGAGGCCAAGCGCAGTGGGAATAATCAGTATCGGTTGGGCGGTCAAACGGTGAGCCGGGTCTGACGCAGGCGCCCCGGCGCGTCTACCAGAGAGCAATGTCGTAGGTGAAATAGATCCGATTGCTGTCACGTCCACGCGCGAAGTCCGAACGGTAGACATAATTGCGTAGCTTCACGCCTAGCCCCTTGAACGTGCCGCTCTGAACCACATAGGCCAGTTCTGTGTCGCGTTCGGACTCCTTGATGTTGGTGTCGGACTTGCCATCGTTGCCTTCGAGGTAACGGGTCATGAACGTCAGCCCGGGCACGCCCACCGGTGTAAAGTCGTAACCGTAACTGAGCATCCAGGTCTTCTCGTCCTCTTCGATGAACTTGCCGATGCCGACGTTGCTGAACGAGTACACCGTCGCACCGCTGACGTACGGCAGCCCGGCGTCACCGCTGAGTTGTTGATAACCGCCACCAAAGGTGTGCCCCGCCACCGCGTAGGACAGCTGACCGCTGAGCATGTCGTTATCGATTTTCGAGGCGTAGGCACGGCCCGCGTCATTGCTGTTGAAATAACGCAAGTCTCCGGTCAACACCCCGGGACCCAATGGCAGATCGTGCTGGATGCCGGCAAAGCTCTGGCGATAGAAATTTTCCAGTTCACCGTAGAAGTAGCTCAGACGGGTGTTCTTGCCGAGTTTGTAATCACCACCGGCGTAGGTGAAATCGCCACCTTTGTCGCCTGAATAACCGTCAGGAACGATCGACACGCTGTCGGTCGAATCGCGCAGTTTGAATCGGTCCAGATGACCGCCCGTCAGGGTCAGGTTTTCGATGTCGGTGCTGGTGACTTGTCCTCCCTCATAGATCTGCGGCAGCAAACGCGCATCGTTGTAGATCAGTACCGGAGTCTTGGGCAGCAGGGTGCCGTATTTGAGGGTGGTCTTGGCCAGTTTGACCTTGGCCGCAGCCCCGGCACTGGCAAACTCATCGGCGGCGCGACCGTCATCGTGTACCGGCAGCAAACCGGTGCCACTGCGGCCACGCCCGGAATCAAGTTTGACACCCAGCAGCCCCAATGCGTCGCCCCCGAAACCGATAGTGCCGGGGGTGAAACCCGATTGGAAATCCAGCAGGAAACCCTGGGCCCACTCAGTGCGCTCACTTTTGGCGGATCTGGCAGAGCGCGCGCTCAAACCATGTTCATCGCGAAAGTTTTCGTTGAAATAGACGTTGCGCAGTTGCAGCTTCAACTTGCTGTCGTCGATGAAATCACTCGCACCGGCAGTGGCCATCGGCAACACGCCCAGAAGAGGAAGAAAAGCCCCGCGAGTCATAAAATGGGTCATATCGAACTACTCATATTGTTGTTTTTAAGGATGCACATGGCCCCGCGCCCGCCATGGGGAGCGTGGAGTTCTATCAGCGGCGAGTCAGGGGTGAATCAGGAGAACAGCGTCAAGGCACCCGTCAGCAGAGCCAGCGCGGTGACCACCAGAGAGGTGAGCACCGCCCATTTGACGGTGGCGCGCTGGAAGTCGCCGATGTCACGATCCACCATCCCCACCAGCAACAGGGTCGAAGCCACCAGCGGGCTCATCAGATGCACCGGTTGGCCAAGAATCGACGCTCGGGCGATTTCCACCGGATCAATCCCGTAGGCCGCCGCCGCGTTGGCGAGAATCGGCACCACGCCGAAGTAATAGGCATCGTTGGACAGCACGAAGGTCAACGGCATGCTGGTGATCGCCACCACCAACGGGAACAGATGTCCCCAGGACGGTGGAATCCAGTCCACCAGGGTTTGCGCCAGGGCGTCGACCATTTTGGTGCCCGAGAAAATCCCGGCGAAGATGCCCGCGGCGAACACCAGCAGCACCACGGTCATGGCATTGCCGGAGTGGGCGAGAATGCGCTCCTTCTGAATATCCAGCTGCGGGTAGTTGATCAGCAACGCCAACACGAAGCCGATCAGAAACAGGATCGCCGAGTGCATGACCCCCATCACCAGCGCTACCATCACCGCAGTCACCAGCAACAAGTTGACGTAGGCCAGTTTCGGACGCTTGTGCGGCGTATCTTCAAGAATCGCTTTGATGTAGCAATCACCGCCACCGCTCTGCAGTTGGGTATTGCCAATGCGTTTACGCTCAGTGCGGCCCAGCAGGAACGCGGTGAACACCACCCACGCGGCGCCACCGACCATGGTCGGCAACAATGGAATGAAGTACGCCCCGGCATCCAGCCCCAGCGCGGCAATCGCCCGGGTCGCCGGGCCGCCCCAAGGGGTCATGCCGCTCATGATGCTCAGCGATAGCATGGAAATGGTCGCCAGAATCATCGGGTTCATGCCGATGCGCTTGTACAACGGCAGCATCGCCGCGCAGGTGATCATGTAAGTGGTCGTGCCGTCACCGTCCAGGGCGACAGTCAGCGACAGCAGCGCAGTGCCGACCGCGATTTTCATCGGGTCACCGTTGACCCGCTTGAGAATCTTGCGGATCAGCGGATCGAACAGCCCCGAGTCGATCATCAAACCGAAAAACAGAATGGCGAACAGCAGCAGCGCTGCCGACGGTGCGACCATTTTCAGACCGTCGAGCATCATTTTGCCGGTGGTTCCACCAAAACCGCCGATGACCGCAAAGACGATCGGAACAATGGTCAACGCAACGATCGGTGACAGACGTTTGGTCATGATCAGGAAGGTGAACACAACCACCATGGCCAAGCCGAGTAAGGCGAGCATAGGGCAACTCTCTTGTTGTTATGGAATGCGTGGCCGACGCGCAGGCGAACGACCCCGAGCCCGCCAGGCGACGCGATCGGCGACGCCCGGCAGCAGGTAGTAAAAAGGTTGGTTTTTGCAGCGCTTACGCAGGACTAAATGTGCGTGGTGGTCCCGACGCGGTCCCAGGTTTGATCCACACCCGGGACAACCGGTGTTTTACCGTCCAGGGTATCGAGCAGGACCTGACGGTCGCAGGCGCTCTCGGAGATAGAGATCACCACAGTCGCCACGGCGTTACTCGCCAGGCTGGTCAGGGCTCGCGCCTCGGACATGAAACGGTCGATCCCGATCAACAGCGCCAGGCCTGCCAGCGGAATGTCATGGATCACCGTGAGCGTGGAAGCCAGTGCCACGAAACCGCTGCCAGTCACCCCTGCCGCGCCCTTGGACGACAGCAGCATGATCGCCAGCATGGTCAAGGTTTGGGTCATGGTCAGGTCGATATTGCAGGCCTGGGCAATGAAAATTGCCGCCAGAGACAGGTAGATCGCCGTGCCATCGAGGTTGAACGAGTACCCCGTCGGCAGCACCAGCCCCACTACACCCTTGCTGCAACCCAGGGCCTGGAGTTTCTCCAGCATGCGTGGCATGACCGGCTCAGTGGAGGACGTTCCCAACACCACCAGGAACTCTTCGCGCAGGTAACGCAGCAGCTTCCACAGGCTGAAGCCGTGGGCGCGGCAAATGCTCCCCAGCACCACAAAGACGAAGAAGGCGCAGGCGATGTACAGGGTCATGATTAACTTTGCCAGCGAACCCAGCGAGGTGATGCCGTACTGTCCGACGGTGAACGCCAGTGCCCCGAAGGCACCGATCGGCGCAAAACGCATCAGGTAGGAAAAAATCTTGAAGACCATCTGCGATGCCGCTTCCAGTACATCGAGCACCGGCTTACCACGCTCGCCCAGGGAAGACAGGGCGAAACCACACAGCACCGCGATAAACAGCACCGGCAGCACTTCACCTTTACTGAACGCACCTATAAAGGTGTCAGGGATGATGTGCATGAAAAACTCGACCACCCCAAGCTTCGCCGCAGACTCGGTGTATTGAGACAGGCCCGCCGTACTCAAATGGCTCGGATCGATGTTCATGCCCGCGCCCGGCTTGAACACATAGACCGCGACCAGGCCGATGAACAGGCTGATCACCGTCAGCCCGAGAAACAGCAGCATGGTCTTGCTCAGCAAGCGGCCAAGGGAGCGTTTGTCGCTCATCCCGGCGATACCGGTGACGATGGTGCAGAACACGACCGGCGCAATCATCATTTTGATCAGCTTGATGAAGGCATCACCCAACGGCTTGAGGGCAATGGCCTGCTGAGCCCAGAAGTGTCCGACCACGACGCCCAACAGCACGGCGCAGAGAATCTGGAAGTAGAGCGATTTAACAACTTTCATGGCATCACCCATTTTTAGAATTGTTCTGATGCAAAAACGACAGTGACTGCGCGGGAACACTACCCGGCGAGCCGTTGGGAAACCGGGGCATAAACAAAGCCGGAAAACAGTCTTCGGGCGGTACGAACAACGGAGGCGCGGATTGTCTCACCGTTTTTACCGGTGTAGGACAACACGACGTCGATACCGCCGCTCGGGTGCTCGATCCGCACCTGTTGCAGACGCGGCCCACCGGTATGACCGAGCATGTGTGCCACAACGCTGCCTTCGGTGACACACGCGGTGGCCAGACCGATGGAACCGGTAATGGCCAGCGCACGGTGGCAGTTGTGCGGCATGAAGTAGCGAACCTGCAACGTGCCACCGGCCTTGGCCGGTGCAACCAGCACAGGCTTGGGGATGACCTTGTCGCTGACGTCGCCCAGGCCCATGGCCATACCGGCCCGCAGCCGCAGAGCTTCGAGACGGCGCATAAAGTCTTTGTCGGCGTCCAGCTCGGCCGGAGTTTCATCGCCGCGTTTGCCCAAGTGACGCGCCTCGATGATCAGCATCGGCATGGCCATGTCGATGCAAGTCACAGGAATGTCGTCGAACCGGTCCTGGGTGCTGCCGGTTGGAAACAACTTGCCGGTCTTGCTGCCCGCGGCGTCGAGGAATGTCAGTTGAACAGGTGCCGCGCTGCCTGGCACGCCATCGATGGCGGTGTCACCTTCATAGCTGACCTTACCGTTTGGTGTCTGCACGTCAGAGGTAACGAAGGTGCCGGTATTGAGATTGCGAATCCGCACGCGGGTCAGCTCACCGACCGCCTTGACCAGGCCCTGCTCGATGGCAAACGGCCCGACCGCGCAGAGCATGTTGCCGCAGTTCGGGGCGGTATCCACCCGACGTTGGGACACCATGACCTGAACGAACAGGTAATCAACATCGGCATCGGGATGTAACGAAGGGCTGACGATGGCGACCTTGCTGGTCTGCGGGCTGCCGCCGCCGATGCCATCGATCTCCAGTTCGTGACCGGAGCCCATCACCGAGAGCAACAACTCATCACGCTCTTCAATCGAAACCGGCAGATCCCAGGCGAGAAATACCGGTCCCTTTGAGGTACCACCGCGCATCAGCACACAAGGAATTCGTTGCATGGCCACTAACTCTTGTTAATCAATCGGGGTAATTGATGTCTTGCAAACAAGAGTGACAGGGAAGTAATTGTGTTTCCAATGCAAAGATCGGAGCAATTATTGCGTTTTACAAAAGAACGTTTTAACGTTCAGAACGCGGTCCAACGCCCTCCCCCGACGAGATAAAACATGGAATATGAGCTCCAGGACATCCGATCTTTCGTGAAAATCGCCGAACTGGGGAGTTTTCACGAAGCTGCCGATGCACTGCACCTGTCGCAACCTGCCTTGAGCCGACGGATAAAAAAACTTGAGGAGGGGTTGGGGACGACGTTGCTCGATCGCACCACGCGCAAGGTCAGCCTGACCAGCGTCGGCCGCGACTTCCTGCCCAAGGCTCGTCGATTGCTCGATGACTTCGACGATTCGATCCTGAACATCCGTGAACTGGCCGAACGGCAAATCGGTCAGGTGACCCTGGCCTGCATTCCAACCGCTGCGTTTTACTTCCTGCCGTCGGTGATTCGTCTTTATAACGAGCGCTACCCGAAAATCCGCATCCGTTTGCTCGACCTCAGTGCCAATGAAGGGCTCGAAGCAGTGTTGCGAGGGGAAGCCGACTTCGGCATCAACATGATGAGCGGCCAGCACCCGGACATCGAATTCGTTTCGCTGGTCAACGAACCCTTCGTTCTGGCCTGCCGTCGTGACCATGAACTGGCCCAGCGGACGTCCGTGACCTGGTCAGAACTGAGCGATTACCGGTTGATCGGCGTCGGGCGCCTGAGCGGCAACCGCATGTTGCTGGACCACGCCCTGTCAGGCCTGAGCTGGCGTCCGCAGTGGTTTTATGAAGTGCAGCATTTGTCTACCTCGCTGGGCATGGTCGAAGCCGGGCTAGGGGTTTCCGCCATGCCAAGCCTCGCGATGCCGGCGGCGGATCACCCGACATTGGTGAGCATCCCGCTGACTGACCCCGTCGTGAACCGGACACTCGGCCTGGTGTACCGTCGAGGCGCATCGTTATCGCCGGCGGCGGAGAAGTTCGTTTCAATCCTGCTTGAACAATGGCCCCACTGAGCCCTGAGCTCGTTCAGCCACCTCGTTGCTGACTGAACGGACGCCAGCCTTTATCCTACGCCCCGCTGAAAATCGGGCGAGTGCCGCTCTCGCCTGCCCCACCCAGGAGTTCCCCATGCCCCACGAAGGCAACCTGTTACAAGCCGCTGTCGTTTTTTTATTCGCGGCGGTGCTCACCGTCCCCTTGGCCAAGCGCCTGCAACTGGGGGCGGTGCTCGGCTATCTGTTTGCCGGGGTGATCATCGGTCCGTCGGTTTTGGGCTTGATCGGCAACCCGCAAAGCGTCAGCCACATCTCCGAACTCGGAGTGGTGTTGCTGCTGTTCATCATTGGCCTTGAGCTGTCGCCACGACGCTTGTGGGTGATGCGCAAATCGGTGTTCGGCGTGGGCCTGGCGCAGGTGCTGTTGACCGGTTCGGTGATTGGCGTGCTGGCGTTGTTCGTGTTCGGCCAATCCCTGAACAGCGCCATTGTGCTGGGCCTGGGCCTGGCGTTGTCGTCCACCGCGTTTGGCTTGCAAAGCCTGGCCGAGCGCAAGGAACTGACCAGCCCCCATGGGCGGTTGGCGTTCGCGATTTTGCTGTTCCAGGACATTGCCGCGATCCCGCTGATCGCGATGGTGCCGTTGCTGGCCGGCGGTGATCACACCAGCAGTGCCGCCGAAGATTTGAACCATGGTTTGCGGGTGCTGGGCAGCATCGCGGTGGTGGTGATTGGCGGGCGTTATCTGTTGCGCCCGGTGTTTCGCGTGGTGGCCAAGACCGGTCTGCCGGAGGTGTCCACTGCCACCGCGTTGCTGGTGGTGATCGGCACGGCGTGGCTGATGGACCTGGTCGGCGTGTCCATGGCACTCGGCGCGTTCCTCGCCGGTTTGCTGCTGGCGGATTCCGAATACCGTCACGAACTGGAAGCGCAGATCGAACCGTTCAAGGGTCTGCTGCTGGGGCTGTTTTTCATCAGCGTCGGCATGGGCGCCAATTTGAGTCTGCTGCTCAGTGCGCCGGTCGTGGTGCTGGGGCTGACCGTGCTTCTGATCGCGATCAAGCTGCCGCTGCTGTTTGTCGTCGGTCGACTGGCCGGGGGGTTGGGCAAGGTCAATGCGATTCGTTTGGGGATTGTGCTGGCGGCCGGTGGTGAGTTTGCCTTTGTGGTGTTCAAGATCGGCCGGGATCAGGGTTTGTTCGAGCCGCGCCTGTACGACTTGCTGGTGCTGACCATCACCCTGTCGATGGCGCTGACGCCGCTGTTGCTACTGGCCTGCGCACGACTGGTCAAACCCAAGGTGCAACCGGTGGAGGTGCCGCAGAAATTCCGTGAAATCGACGCCGACACGCCCCGCGTGGTCATTGCCGGCATGGGCCGTATGGGACAGATCGTGGCGCGGATTCTGCGGGCGCAGAACATCAAATTCATCGCCCTCGACACATCGGTGGAAACCATCGAATTGTCCCGCAGCTTCGGCGGCGTGCCGGTGTTCTACGGCGACCCGATGCGCCCGGAAATCCTCAGCGCGGCCAAGGTCGAGCAAGCGGAGTTCTTCGTGATCGCCACCGATGATCCGGAAACCAACATCAAGACGGCCGAGGTGGTGCACAAGCTTTATCCGCACATCAAAATCATCGCCCGCGCCCGTAACCGTCAGCATGTGCACCGGTTGGTGGATGTCGGGGCGCAGGCGGTACGGGAAACCTATTACTCCAGCCTGGAAATGACCCGGCGCACCCTGGTTGGACTGGGGCTGACACAAGCCCAGGCGGATGCACGGATCAAGCGCTTTACCCATCACGATGAACAGGTACTGGAGGCTCAGCACGCGGTGTATGACGATGCGGCCAAGGTGATGCAAACCGCACAGGAAGCACGGGCGGAACTGGCGAAGTTGTTTGAGTCGGATCAGCTGGAAGAGCAAGCGGGTAAGGTTTGAGGTGATTGTGAGGGCCTCTTCGCGGGCAAGCCTCGTTCCTACGGAGTTTGTTGCGGCAAACACACTCCCCCGTAGGAGCGAGGCTTGCCCGCGAAGAACGATAACGCGGTGCATTGGATAAATAACAACAACCAAGGAATCCACAATGTCTGAGCAACCCGCCCCCGCCCTGAAGGAAATCTTCAACGCTGAACGCCTCGCGCACATCGCCACCGAAATGACGGCGGTCTATCCCGGGTTCGATGCCAAGGCCTTCCTGAAGCTGGCCAAAACCGGTCTGGCGGACCTCTCCGTCATGCAACGCATGGCCCGCGTCAGTGAGTGCCTGCACGCAGTGTTGCCGCTCGGTTATGAAGAATCCCTCGACGTCCTGCGCGCCCTCGCCCCGCGTCTGAACAGCGCCTTCGTCAGTATGTTTCTGCCGCACTATGTCGCGACCTACGGCGCTCACGCGTTCGATCTGTCGATGGACGCGCTCAAATACTTCACCACCTTCGGCTCATCGGAATTTGCGATCCGGCACTTTCTGCGCCGTGATATCGAGCGCTCGTTGGCGCTGATGCGCGACTGGTCGCTGGATGACAACGAACACGTCCGGCGTCTGGCCAGCGAAGGCAGCCGACCGCGCCTGCCATGGTCGTTTCGCCTGGAACCGGTCCAGGCCGACCCGACACTGGCGGCCGCGATCCTCGACAACCTCAAGACCGACGACAGCCTGTACGTGCGCAAATCCGTGGCCAACCACCTCAACGACATCACCAAGGATCATCCCGAGTGGGTGCTGGACCTGATCGAAGGCTGGTCGCTGGACAACAAACACACGGCGTGGATCGCCAGGCACGCTCTGCGCAGTTTGATCAAACAGGGCAACCCACGAGCGCTGGCGATCATTGGCGCGGGCGGTAAACCTGAGGTTGAAATCATAGACGTGAAGGTCGAGCCGGCGGTGATTCGCCTGGGTGAAAAAATCACCCTGTCCTTCGCGGTGAAATCCATGGCTGCGGACAGTCAGCGACTGGTGATCGACTACGCCATCGATTACGTCAAAGCCAACGGCAGCACCTCGGCGAAGGTGTTCAAGCTCAAGGCCCTGACGCTGCCCGGCAAGGCTAGCGAGTCCATTGCGCGTAGTCAGCACATTAAAGAACTCACCACCCGAAAGCATTACCTTGGCCTGCACGCTGTGCACATTCTGGTCAACGGAGAACGGCTGGCCAGCACGGCGTTCGAAATCCTCGCCTGAAGTAAAAGACGGTATCTACGGGGGATTGGCGTCTTGCAGCAGATCCGATAAACAATCTGTGGCGAGGGAGCTTGCTCCCGCTGGGGCGCGAAGCGGCCCCCAAAAAAGAATCACTGCACAACCCTGCGTCAGTAACTCACTCACCACAGCAGCCCACACCTACTCAGGCGTATTAATGTGATCCAGAACCCGGCTCGCGGTGATCTCCGCCACCATGATGCTGTTTGAAATGCCCAGCAGGGCGTAGCGCGACTCACCTTCCAGATGATCCACCAACTGATGCACCATCACATCGACCGAGGCCAGCGTCTCGACCAAAAAAACCGCCAGGGTTTCGGCCGTGGCTTCTGGGGCCACGGAAAACAGGGTGCTACGTGTTCGCGGGGTGGCTTTGATGTCGGCATTCGACGGGAAGTGGAAGTTCAGAGCCCGCTCGGCGGCCTCGTTGAGCTTCTTTGAATCGGGTTCGTACGGGGAGACCGGATCGGCGTCCGGCGGATTGGGCGTAACCTTGAACATAAGCTGGCTTCTCTGATTGGGTGCCACCCTCCTGCGACTAAACGAGAGGGAGGCAGCTGTACGCAGGTTAGTCGACCGGGGAAGCTAGCAAAGCCGGCGCGCCCGAAGGCGCCCTGCGCACAACCACCATCAAGTGCAGGCATGGGAATGCCTGACTGACAAGAGCTTGTGCACCTTGCTTATAACCCCGGGCGACTAAACCCGATCACTGATGGGCAGTGACGGGAATCAAGTTACCGAGCAGGCCCAAGGCGCACAAGCCGGCGGATTCTGTCTTACGTGTAGGGGGTGGCGCAAGGCGTCGTAGCCTTTGGATGGTAACGGCAAGCTTCATTTAAACGATCGCGATTTTTCTTGTTTAAATGGGCTGTGAGCGAGCTGTTGGTGGGTTGGGCCAGGAATTGCAATCTGTGCCCTTCCCACCCAACCCAAAAGCCTTCTCTCTCACTTTTTTGCGCTCACGCCAGGCGCTAACCACCCTGCTCCGCCCTCACGCGACCCTACTTGTTATTGCGAACAGCTTGGCTGGGTTCGCGGGAGCCTTTCATAACACTCCGTCTCGACGATGAAATTCACCTGCCAAGTCTTCTGACCTGCTGGCAATATCGGCTCGTCGAGGAACCGGTAATCGCTCATAGCCTTCAGCACCGCTTGGTCGATAGACCTATCGCCCGAGCTTTCCAGCACTGAGATTTGAGGCACAACCGAACCAGGGTTGCCTACCAGTCGTAGCGTGACCTGTTTGCCGGCAGCGCCTGACTTGAACTGCTTCGCCAGTGCTTGCTGAACGTCCACCGCCGTGCTTTTGAGGCTTCTATCGAGGCTATCGCCCCATATTCCGTTGTAGTGCTTTACCTGTTCGACCGACAGAACCAGGCCCTTATCGCGTAGCCGCTGTACGCCTTGCCATGGAGCATCGTCGACGTACCTGGCGGCATTCAGATAATGCGCCAGCGCCCCTTTCAGATCCTGCGGACCACCTCTGCCGTCCTCCATGAATTGGGCCAACTTGGCCTCACTGTCCAGATTTCCGGGTCTGGTGACGGCCAACTGATAAAACTGCCTGGCCTCAACAAGATTGGGCGCCTGGCCGCTGCCCTCTTCCGCCATGCGAGCCAGTTGTTCATAGCCTGCTGCGCTCCCGACGGCCGCGGACTGATAGAGGGTCTTGGCTTTATGTACGTCCTGCGGCACGCCCTGGCCAGTTTCGTATAGAAAGCCGAGCACGACTTTACACAGGAGGTTGCCGTTCTCGCTGGATTCGCGGATGTCTTCGACCTGCTCCGCGGTGATAGGTTTTTTAAACAGCAGAAGCCTGCAACGGAGGCCGGTTTGAAAGTCGTCCTGAGGACTGGGCGGGGTAGCTTGGCATCCTGCAATCAGGGCCGTGAGCACCAGTAAAACAACAGCCTTGTTCATGAATTGCATCCGTTGAAATCATCCCAATTTCATCGGCCGTCATGACGAAAAAATGAGTCACTTAACCTGTGGCGAGGAACTGGGTTGCCAAGCTATCCCAATAACAAACCCTGCTCGCGCTCACACAACTCCACCACGTAATCCCACAACACCCGCAGCCGCACCGATTTGTGCAGCTCGCGCCGCGTACTGATCCAATAACTGCGCTGGATGCTTTCGTCCGGCAGTAGCGGCACCAGCTCAGGATCGGCGCTGGCCATGTAGCACGGCAGCACGGCGATTCCCAGGCCTGAGCGTGCGGCCTGTTGTTGGGCGATCACGCTGGTGCTGTGAAACACCACCTGGGGGTTGCGGCAGAAGCTGTTGAGGAACATCAGTTCCTGGCTGAACAGCAAGTCGTCAACGTAGCCGATCCACGCATGGCGGCCGAGGTCTTCGCGGCTGCGCAGGGGTGGCGAGCGGTCCAGATAGGCCTGGCTGGCGTAGAGCGCCAGTCGATAGTCGGTGAGTTTGCGGGTGACCAGCATGTCGGCGGCCGGGCGTTCCAGGTGAATGCTGATCTCCGCTTCACGGTTGAGGATGCTGACGAAGCGCGGCACCGCCACCAGTTCCACTTCCAGCCCCGGGTAGCGTTCGAACAACCCGTTCATGCGGCTGGCGAGGAACATGATGCCCAGCCCCTCCGTCACCCCGACGCGGATCTTGCCCAGCGGCGCGGTGGATTGGGTGATTTCTTCCTGGGCCAGCAGCGCGACATTTTCCATGGCCTCGGCGTGCTTGAGCAGCGCTTCGCCGGCCGGGGTCAATTCGTAGCCTTGGGCATGCTGGACGAACAGTGCGGTGCCGAGGCTTTTTTCGATGGCCTCGATGTGCCGGGCCACGGTGGCGTGGGTGGTGTTCAAGCGGCGGGCGGCGGTCAGCAAACGGCCGCTGCGCTGCAATTCGAGAAAAAACCGCAGGTCATTCCAGTCGAACATGAACCATCCTTGACGTTATGCCGTTAATAACGCTGTTTAAAAACGCACAGCAGCTGCGCAAAAACTAACATTCTTTTAACGAAAGCTAACAACTAGGATGACCGACAACAAGAACAACAATACGAGGTCAGGGATGCAGACTTCCCTTGATGAATACGACTACATCGTGGTCGGCGCCGGGCCGGCCGGGTGTTTGCTGGCCAATCGACTGTCGGCCAACCCGCAACACCGGGTATTGCTGCTCGAAGCCGGCGGACGTGACAACTACCCGTGGATTCATATCCCCGTGGGTTACCTGTTCTGCATCGGCAACCCGCGCACCGACTGGTGCTTCAAGACCGAAGCACAACCGGGTCTGCAAGGCCGCGCCCTGAGCTACCCGCGTGGCAAGGTGCTCGGCGGCTGTTCCTCGATCAACGGCATGATCTACATGCGCGGCCAGGCTGGCGACTACGATAGCTGGGCGGCCGAAGGCAATCCCGGCTGGGGCTGGCAAGACGTGTTGCCGCTGTTCAAACAAAGCGAAAACCATTTTGCCGGTGACTCGGAATTTCACGGCGCCGCCGGCGAATGGCGGATCGAGCGGCAACGTCTGTCATGGCCAATTCTCGATGCCTTCCGCTCCGCTGCCGAACAAAGCGGCATCGCCAGCATCGATGACTTCAACCAGGGCGACAACGAAGGTTGCGGCTATTTCCAGGTCAACCAGAAAGCCGGGGTACGCTGGAACGCGGCCAAGGCGTTTCTCAAACCGGTCCGCCACCGCGCCAATCTCACGGTGCTGACCGATGTTGAGGTCGACCGCGTGCTGCTGGAAAACGGCCGTGCCTCGGCGATCAGCGCCCGTTGGCAAGATCAGGCGAAAACCTTCAAGGCGCGCAAGGAAATCATCCTGTGTGCCGGTTCCGTCGGCTCACCGGGCATCCTCCAGCGTTCCGGCATCGGCCCTCGCCCGCTGTTGCAACAACTCGGTATCGGCGTTGCCCATGAACTGCCCGGCGTGGGCGGCAACCTGCAGGACCACTTGCAACTGCGGCTGATCTACAAACTGGAAAACGCCCGCACCCTGAACCAGATCGCCGGCACGCTGTGGGGCAAGATGGGCATGGGCCTGCGTTATCTGTATGACCGCAGCGGTCCGCTGTCCATGGCGCCAAGCCAACTCGGCGCCTTCGCCCGTTCGGGACCGGAGCAGACCTCGGCGAACCTCGAATACCACGTGCAACCACTGTCGCTGGAGCGTTTCGGCGAACCGCTGCACGCCTTCCCGGCCTTCACCGCGTCGGTCTGCGATCTGCGCCCGCAAAGCCGTGGGCGCATAGACATTCGCTCCGCCGACCCGCGGGAAGCGCCACTGATCCAACCCAATTACCTGAGCCATCCGGAAGACTTGCGAGTGGCAGCCGACGTGATCCGCCTGACCCGCCGCATCGTTCGAGCTCCCGCCCTGCAAGCGTTCAAACCGGTGGAATACCTGCCCGGCGACAGCTTGCAGAGCGAAGAACAACTGCACGAAGCCGCCGCCCGGATCGGCACCACCATTTTCCACCCGGTGGGCACCTGCCGGATGGGCAACGACGCGGACGCAGTAGTCGATGCTGAGCTGCGCGTGCATGGCATCCCCGGCCTGCGCATCGCCGACGCCTCGATCATGCCGCGCATCACCTCGGGCAACACCTGCTCGCCGACATTGATGATCGCCGAGAAAGCGGCGCAACTGATCCTCGAAACAACCGCAAGGAGTTTTGCCCCTGACGAAAAAGCACTGACCGCAGTCTCTTGAGTAAAGGAATAGCGGCACCCGCCCACAAGGCTGGCGCCGACAGTGGAACAACAAAAACAATCACTGTGAGGGATACCGATATGTCAGAACATGTTCAGCCCCTGGAAGCCGTCCGCAGCGCGGGCACCAGTCAGGAAACCCAGAAAGTCATCTTCGCCTCGTCCCTGGGG
This sequence comes from Pseudomonas sp. GW822-FHT02G04, assembly GCF_058802085.1. Classification (NCBI taxonomy): domain Bacteria; kingdom Pseudomonadati; phylum Pseudomonadota; class Gammaproteobacteria; order Pseudomonadales; family Pseudomonadaceae; genus Pseudomonas; species Pseudomonas sp. GW822-FHT02G04. The sequence continues at coordinate 370,142 of NZ_JBXANU010000002.1, read as the reverse complement.
ACGGTGTTCGAGTGGTACGACTTTTTCCTCTACGGCGCCCTCGCGGCGGTCATCAGCAAACAGTTCTTCGCCGGGGTCAACGACACCACGGCGTTCATCTTCGCGCTGATGGCCTTCGCCGCCGGCTTCATCGTGCGGCCGTTCGGTGCGTTGGTGTTCGGACGGTTGGGGGACATGATCGGGCGTAAATACACGTTCCTCGCGACCATCGTCCTCATGGGCCTGGCGACTTTCTGCGTCGGTTTGCTGCCGACCTACGCGAGCATCGGCATCGCCGCGCCGATCATCCTCGTGGTGCTGCGCATGCTCCAGGGCCTGGCACTGGGCGGTGAGTATGGCGGTGCTGCCACTTACGTCGCCGAACACGCACCGATCGGCAAACGCGGCTTCCACACCAGCTGGATTCAGTCCACCGCCACCCTCGGCTTGCTGCTGTCGCTGCTGGTGGTGCTCGGTTGCCGTTACTTCACCGGCGACCAGTTCGAAGTCTGGGGCTGGCGCATCCCGTTTCTGTTTTCGATCGTGCTGCTGGGCATTTCCACCTGGATTCGCCTGAGCCTGCACGAGTCGCCTGCGTTCGTAAAAATGAAAGAAGAAGGCAAACTCTGCAAATCGCCGCTGCGCGATTCCTTCGGCAAATGGGAAAACCTTAAAGTGGTGCTGATTGCCCTGTTCAGCATCAACGCCGGGCAAGCGGTGACCTTCTATGCTGCGCAGTTCTACGTGCTGTTCTTCCTCACGCAGTTCCTGAAAATGGACCCGGCCCTGGCCAACAGTCTGCTGATTGTCAGCGTGATTATTGGCGCGCCGTTCTTCATCTTTTTTGGCTGGCTGTCGGACAAGGTCGGACGCAAACCGGTACTGATGATCGGCCTGCTGCTGGCGACTGCACTGTACTTTCCGATCTTCAAGTCCATCGCCCACTACGCCAACCCGGCCATCGACCAGGCCAGCCGTCAGGCACCGATCACCGTGCTGGCTGACCCGGCCACCTGTACCTTCCAGTTCGACCCGGTGGGCAAGGCGAAATTTGATAGCCCACAAGGTCAAAACCTTCCTGGTGAAACAGGGCCTGCCCTACAACAGCGAAACAGCACCGGCCGGCAGCGGCGTGCAGGTGAGCATCGGTGACGTGAAGCTCGACGGCTTTGACGAAGCGGCCCTGCGCGGCGCAGTAACCCTGGCCGGGTATCCGTCTAAAGCCGACATCCAGCTGATCAATAAACCGATGATCGTGGCGTTGATCGTCGCGCTGATCATCATCTCCGCCATGTGCTACGGCCCGCTGGCGGCGCTGATGGTTGAACTGTTTCCGACCCGTATTCGCTACACATCAATGTCCCTGCCCTATCACATCGGTAACGGCTGGTTCGGTGGCTTTCTGCCGACGGTGTCGTTTGCTCTGGTGGTCTACACCGGGGATATTTTCTACGGGCTATGGTACCCGGTGGTGATTACCGCGGTGAGCCTGGTGGTGGGGATGGTGTGTTTGCGGGAGACGAAGAACGTGGACCTCGATAAAAACTGACAGCTAACAGGAGGTTAGTTTGTGGCGAGGGAGCAAGTGCCCTCGCCACAAACTGTTTTCTGCACATCAGGTCTTGAGCACCTCAAAAGTCACTTCGTCAGGATAGAACGCCACATACCCGCCAATCTGCGCAACCGACACCTTGGGGTGCTCATAACTCCATACCGCGTTGGCACTTTCATGCCCGGGGATTTGCAGGCTGTAATAGCTGGCATCGCCCTTGTACGGGCAGTAGCTGGTGTGGTCGGTGCGGGCGAAATACTGATCGGCGATGTCCTCCCGCGGGATGTAGTACACCGGAGGATAATTGGTCTCATGCATGACCAGCGCCCGAGTGGACGACGCCACTTGAATGCCATGGAACTTCACCACCACGCAGCCGGGTTGGGGCTCGATGGTGATGGGTTTAGCGGGACCAGGGGCTTTCATGGATAGGTTCCTCTGCTGCTGTTGCGCTGTATCCGTGACCCATCAGGTATACCCCATGTTTCGGCATGGCGAGCACTTCGCAGCCGAACGGAGCGTGCTTCAGTCGCAGGATTGACCGCTGTCATCAACGGCAACAGCCTAAGCTGTACATCCATACAGATAAAGATTGCTCCATCGCTCGTCAACAGCCATTCTGTGCACCTCTCGAACACTGATCGACGATGGTGGTTATGCGGCTGTACCTCTGTGAAAAACCTTCCCAGGCCAAAGACATCGCGGCCGTACTTGGTGCCAAGCGCCGGGGCGACGGCTGCTGGCTGGGAACGGACGTCACGGTGACCTGGTGCATCGGCCACCTCCTGGAAACCGCGCCGCCAGATGCCTACGACGCGCGTTACAAGCGTTGGGTGCTGGCGGATCTGCCGATCATTCCCGAAAAATGGAAAATGACCGTTAAGCCGCGCACGGCCAGCCAGTACAAGGCGGTCAAACGCCTGCTCGGCGAGGCCAGTGAACTGGTGATTGCCACCGATGCCGACCGTGAGGGCGAGATGATCGCCCGGGAGCTGGTGGAGCATTGCCGTTATCGCGGGCCGATCCGGCGGCTGTGGTTGTCGGCGCTGGACGATGCGTCGATCCGCAAGGCACTCGCGGCGCTCAAGCCGGGGGCCGAGACGTTCAGCCTCTATCATTCGGCGCTGGGGCGCTCCCGGGCCGACTGGTTGATCGGGATGAACATGAGTCGGCTGTTCACCCTGCTGGGGCGTCAGTCCGGCTATCAGGGGGTGTTGCCGGTCGGTCGGGTGCAGACGCCGACCTTGCGGCTGGTGGTGGATCGCGACCGCAGCATTGCCGATTTCGTTCCGGTGGCCTACTGGGCCATCGACGTGCAACTGCTGCACGATGGCACGGCGTTCATGGCCCAGTGGCGTGCGGCATCGGACGCCTGCGACGATCAGGATCGTTGCCTAAATCAGGCGCTGGCCCAGCAGGCGGCTGCGGCCATTGGCAACGCGGCGAGCGCTCGGGTGATCAAACTGCGCACCGAGCGCATGCGCGAAGTCGCGCCGCTGCCGTTCGACCTGGGCACCTTGCAGGAAGTCTGCTCGAAAAAACTCGGGCTCGGCGCTCAGGAAACCCTCGATATCGCCCAGGCCTTGTATGAAACCCATAAAGTCATCACCTACCCGCGCAGCGACTGCGGCTACCTGCCCCTGAGCCAGCACAGCGAAGCGCCGGGTATCCTTGCCGCGCTCAGGCAAGCCGACCCGGCGCTGAACGCCTTGCACGATTACCTGGAGCCGCAACGCCGCTCGCGGGCCTGGAACGATGCCAAGGTCAGCGCGCACCACGGCATCATTCCGACCGCCGCGGCGAAGAACCTCGACCGGCTGGTGGGCAAGCAACGGGCGGTCTATACCCTGATTCGTGCGCGTTACCTGGCGCAGTTCCTGCCCAACCATGAATACGACCGGACCCAGGCCGACTTCGACTGCGCCGGTGAAGCCTTGCGCGCCGTAGGCAAGCAGATTATCGAGCCCGGCTGGAAGCGCGCGCTGCCCGAAGCTCTCGCGCCTGCCAAGGGCCGCGAAGCACCGGCACCGCAAACACTGCCGGCATTGGCCGAAGGGCGTGACTGCGCGGTGGCCGACGTGAAGCTCAAGGACCTCTGGACCCAGCCGCCCAAGCCGTTCACCGAAGGCGATCTGATCAAGGCGATGAAGAACGTCGCCAAACTGGTGGAAGATCCGCTGCTCAAGCAAAAGCTCAAGGACACCACCGGCATCGGCACCGAAGCCACACGCGCCTCGATCATCCAGGGCCTGCTGGATCGCGGTTATCTGATCAAGAACGGCAAGGCCCTGGCCGCGACGCCGGCGGCTTTCAGCCTGATCGATGCGGTACCGCGCGCGATTGCCGATCCTGGCACCACGGCGATCTGGGAACAGGCGCTGGACATGGTGCAGAGCGGTGAAATGAGCCTGGAAGAATTCGTCACCAAACAAGCCGCATGGATGAGCAAGCAAGTGGCACGCTGCGCCGGCCTGAACCTGACCATCAGCGGGCCGGCAAGCCCGGCCGGGCGTGGCGCCACCCCGTGGAAAAACAAGCGCAAACCCGCCAAACGCAAGCCTTCGACCGGCGCCAAGCGCGCGGCGAAACCGACGGGCAAGGTTTGAGGTCTGCGAATCGAAATGGTCTAGTGTTCTTCAATGTCAGTTAAGAGACGGAAGGCACGACCATGACAACAATCAGGAGCCAGCCCTCGATAGAACTGCACGCGGCCCACCGCGACGAACTGGAAACCATCGAAAACCTGATGCAGTTCTACATGTACGATTTCAGCGAATGGCTGCCGCTGAAGCTCGGGGAGCATGGATTCTTCAACGTCCAGCCCAAACTGGACTACTGGCGCAACCCGGCTACCCGGCCCTTTCTGATCAAGGTCGACGGCGAGCTGGCGGGGTTCGTGACCGTGGATGACGAAACCCATATCGTCGGCGCCGAGTACAACATTGGCTACTTTTTTGTCAGTCGACGCTTCCGTGGCCAAGGTGTCGCGAAGTTTGTCATCTCTGCCCTCTTGAGCCGGTTCCCCGGTCAATGGCAGATTTTCCACATCGATACCAACCAGCCTGCACGGCTGTTCTGGGCCAGGGTGATACCCGAACTCACGAATGGCGAGTTCACCGTGTATCAGCTGCCGATCGACGGTTATCCCTGCACCGTTTACCGCTTTGAAAGATCGCAGCCTTCGGGGCCGGGGTAAGCGCTGCCAAAGACTCCAAGCGCTAGCCACGCTGACTTTCTAATTCCAAAACCACTTTGTCCGACAATATGTAGTGAACAAAAATATTCACTACAAAACCGTTGACGCCTCCGATTTGCCCTTGCATGATGCAGACGTCTCCCCGATCGGGAGTACAGGCAACACGTTTGAGCAAGTTCGTCTGACCGCCGAGCTGTTTTTCCCGGATACACGCTGCCCACAAGGCAGATTGAAGAAGCTGACCTGGCCTGAACGTCCAGTACAAGGGCGAGAAACGCTGGCGATCAATCCTCATGAAGCTTGTGGCCGACCCTGAAAGCGTCGGCAGTGGCCTCCAGGTTTTCGCTGCTTCTCTTCGTTGTGACGCTATTGCGTAGCAGTTATTCAACACGACTACATGCAACAGACGCGTGACCCCGTCGTATTGACGGTCGACCGCTGACGTCCTGGTTTCGGTGCCAGGGATCAACTAACCGATGGGCTACCTGTATTAGCGAATCAACTTTGAAAGATCACCAAATGGTCAAGGGGCTTACAATGAATCTGAACAATCAACCTACTATCGATGAACTGGCTCGCTTGTTCGCTGCGCAGAAAGACAGCCATGACAGCCATATTCTGTGGATCAGCAAATCGGGCCAGGTCCATATCGACTGCCTGTCGCCCCATGCCCACGAAGAAGAGTTCGACAAGAACAACCAGGACCTGCTGGCCCGACTGAAGATGTACCGTCGCGGCCAGGGCTATGTCGGCAAGAAAGCCGCGGCCGACAAGGACTTCATCGGCAACGTGCTGCAAACGCTGAAACAGGCGTGGGCATCGCTGCAGAACCAGAATGAAGTCCGGGTGATTGATCGGTTGTACTGATCTCTCCCAAACACAAGAAGGCCCCGCTCGTTTTATCGAGCGGGGCCTTTTTTTATTGTCGCGCCTGCACCACTAACTTTGCACCGGGTCAAAAGAACAGGGCTATGGTTAACAGTGCGCTGGACATCGGTTTATCCGCTGGAGGTCTGCGATGAAAACACCCCTGACATTCATGCTACTGGCATTGGCAAGTGCAGCTTATGGAAACAGTGTTCCTGGCGTTCCCGCCTTCGATGTGGACTGCCCCGGGAAAATCATGGTCCACGCCGACCAGGATGGTCCGGTGATGATCAACAGCAAAGAAGCCCAGACCAAAATGATCAATGATCGCCTTTTCGAGGCCAAGGGGCCGGACGTGACGATCTCTATCAGCATCGCGGATGACGACACGGTAGCCGTGACCTATACCAGCAAGAAAGGCGGCAATGGCATCTGCCAGTCGGTGGATGATTGATTCACACGCTGCTGCCGGCCATCACCAGGTTCGCGAACGCCACAGACGCGGCACTGTGATAGTTGTTCTTCCTACGCAGCAATGCCGCGTCGCGCCGGGGTGCTTCGCCCTGTAATTCAATCCGGCGCAATACCCGTTCCGCAGTGGCGATGGGCCCCGGGAGAATGGTGGCCATTGGCGTGTGGCGAATGACCTCCAGCAACGTACTCACCGAGTTCACCTCGATCGCCACCTTGGGTGTGATGTGCTGTTGCCGAAAATACCCGTCGATCGAGGATCGGGTGATGAAGTCCGGCGTCAGCAACGCGAATTCCAGTTGCGCCATCTCCTTGGGTGATAGCGGGTTCTGCCGTTCGTACAACGGATGATGCTGCCCGACCATCACGCCCAGGGTCTCGACAAACGCCGGCACACACTCGATGTCGGGGCTCCTCACCGGGGTGAAGGCAATGGCAATGTCCAGCGAGTCATCAAGCAACCCCGCCTCGATGTCATCCATCGACAACTCGAAAATCTGCAGATGGATGTTCGGAAACTTCGCCGCGTAATCGCGCACCAACGGCCCCACCAGATACGCCATGAATGTTGGCGTCATGGCCAGTCGCAAGGTACCGCGAGACAAGTCCTTCACGTCATGCAGCGCGCGTTTGCCCGCTTCCAGTTCCACCAGCACCCGCCGGGCGCATTCGATATAGGCCTGCCCCGCGTCGGTCGCTCTGACCGTGCGCGAGGTGCGATCGAACAGGCTGACACCCAGGGTTTCCTCCAGCTGCCGGATCTGCTGGGACAACGTTGGTTGGGAGACGTGCAACGCCTCGGCGGCGCGGGTGAAGCCGCCGTGGTCGGCGACCGCCAGCAGGTAGCGCAAATGTCGGAGCAGCATGGGGCTCATCATCTATAGGCAGGACTTATGCAAAGCATTGTATATCGATCTTGGACGCTATGAATCAATCAACCGAAGATGGCTCCACTTTCCAGCCACAACCGATAGGAGTCACACCATGCAACAGTCCCACGCTTATCAGGACCCAAGTCTGACCCTGACCACTTCGATCCTCGATGCCAAGGCGCGCAAGAATCTGTCCTGGCAGGATCTGACCGACGGCACCGGCCTGGGTCTGGCCTACGTCACCGCCGCCCTGCTCGGCCAGCATCCACTGCCAGAAGCCGCCGCCAGAGTGATCGGCGAAAAACTCGAGCTGGACGCCGACACCGTGGCCCGCCTGCAAATCATCCCGCTGCGCGGCAGCCTGTCGGGTGTTCCGACCGACCCGACCATCTACCGCTTCTACGAAATGATCCAGATCTACGGCACCACGCTCAAAGCCCTGGTTCACGAGCAATTCGGCGACGGCATCATCAGCGCAATCAACTTCAAGCTGGACCTGAAAAAGGTCGAAGACCCGGAAGGCGGCTCCCGCGCCGTGATTACCCTGGACGGCAAGTTCCTGCCGCTGCGTCCTTTCTAAAACACTGTAGGAGCGAGGCTTGCCCGCGAAGAGGGAGTGTCAGTCAACATTGATGTCGTCTGACACACCGCTTTCGCGGGCAAGCCTCGCTCCTACAGGCATTAACCCCCTCATTCATTGCAAGGAAGTCCGCCATGAAAGCGCTCATCGAAGGTTTATTGAAATTCCAGAAAGAAGCGTTCCCGCAGCGTACCGACCTGTTCAAACACCTGGCCACCACCCAGCATCCCGGCACGTTGTTCATCACCTGTTCCGACAGCCGCGTGGTACCGGAACTGCTGACCCAGCAAGAGCCCGGCGAACTGTTCGTGGTGCGCAATGCCGGCAATATCGTGCCCTCTTACAGCCCACATCCAGGAGGTGTGTCAGCTACGGTGGAATATGCGGTCGCGGTATTGGGCGTGACGGACATCGTGATCTGCGGGCATTCGGACTGTGGCGCCATGACCGCCATTGCCCAGTGCAAATGCATGGATCACCTGCCCGCCGTCAGCGGCTGGTTGCAGCACGCCGAGTCGGCCAAGGTGATCAACGAGTCCCGCCCTCATGCCAGCGACGCGGCCAAGGTCAGTTCGATGGTGCGGGAAAACGTGATCGCCCAACTGGCGAATATCCAGACCCACCCGAGCGTACGCCTGGCCCAGGAAAAAGGCCTGTTGAACCTGCATGGCTGGGTCTATGACATCGAAACCGGCTCGGTCGATGCCCTGGATGCCGGCAGTCACAGCTTCGTGTCGCTGGCCGAACATCCGGATGCTTGCGCCGTGCACGGCAAAACGGTCGAAGCCGCCTGAAGGTGTCGACCGCACAAGCTGCACCAGGCTTGGCGCAGCGTTACAAAGTGGACAGGCGCGCTACTGCGCCCGTCCTCGTTTCCCGGCCGGGAAGGTGCCACTCACACGATCGCCCTTGTTATTTGTCGTCCGTCTTGGCTGACGATTGTGGCCGACGTTCAGGTGTGTCTTCAGCGTTTGGCGCTTCTGGAAAACTGCCTGGCGTGAACACGTGAGTGAGCAATTCGCTGGCATCGATGTTGACGACACCCGGAACTGTGCGGGCCAAAGCAACAGCCAGCTCGCACTGTCTATGGGTATTGACGCGACCGCTCAATGCCACCGCACCCGCATGGGTTTTGACATGGACATTCAGGCCAAGGGTGGTATCGGCCAATGCCAGGGCCGACTTCACCCGGGTGGTAATCCACGTGTCGTGAACGACCGTTTCCAGACCATGGGAGTAATGTTGGAAGTCATGAAGTTTCATGGCGCAATCCTCTCACACGTAATCAGATGCGCTGTCCGTCCCCGCGCAGGCACGGACACACAATAAGTATAGCGCGTGCCTGCGCCCGGAGAGCCGACGAAGATCCCACAGGTTTTGCGCGTCTCAGCGTTTGACTGACAGGCTCGTCTGGGTCATGCGGCTGCGGATCGTGAACACGCCATCGCCCGAGAGAATCGCACTGCGCGCAAACAGGCGGCCACTTTCCCAGTTCGAGAGCCCCAGTTCCGGCTTGTTCAGCGCGTACTGTCCGTCGACCCAGCGGGTGATCCCGTTGCCGACAAAAGGCGCGTTGACCGCGTTGTAGAAATGCGCCTGCGCCTGCGCATCTTCACTGATCAGCGACACGGTGAATTGCGGGCTGTAGCGGTTGAACAAGGCGATGGCCTGATCCAGGTCGTCGACGATCTTCAGGCTGACTTCCGGGGTTTCTTCCCACTCCCACTCGCGGCCCAATTGGTCCTCGGGCAGCGGTTCGGCCTGTGCTTCGGTCTGATAGCCTTCGGCGCGGTACACCTCGACGCTCGCGGTGCGCCAATCGCTCGGCAAATACTGCTCGCTACCCTCGACGATATGCAACTTGCTGCCCTGGCCCCGAGCGGTGCCGGCCTGTTGTAGCGCATTGAGAAACAGCGGCACCAGTTCGGCAGCGCGGTCGCGATGGATCAGGCAAACGTTCAGCGTGTTGCAGACTTTGCGGTCCAGCGAGTTGCGCACCACGGCGGCGAAGCGCTGGGCATCGGCGTCTTGGTTCGCGATCAGCCAGGCGCCGCCGGTGCCGTGCAGGCTGACGGCGGTGCCGGCCTGTTGCGCGATGCTGCCCAACTGGCTAACCGCACGCCCCGAACCACGGGCCACGGCCAGTGACAGGCGCCGGTCGGCGAACATTGCCCAGCCGGCGGCGTGATTGACACTTTCGACCAGCGACACTGCACCGCTCGGCAACCCGGCATCGGCCAGTGCCGGATTCAACGCATGGGTGACGATGGCTTGGGCGGTGCCCAACGCGTCGCTGCCAATGCGCAGCACCGCAGTGTTACCGGTACGCAATACACCGGCGGCGTCGGCGAAGACATTCGGCCGGCCTTCGAACACAAAAGCGACGATGCCCAGCGGCGAAACCACCTGCTCGACTTTCCAGCCCTCGTGCTCGACACAGCTCACGACTTGGCCGCGGGTGGCCGGTGCATCACGCCAGGCCCTGAGGCCTGCGATCATGTCGCGACGCATGCGCTCATCCGCCAGCAATCGCGTGGTGGAACGACCGCGCGCCTTGGCCCGCTCGATGTCGGCCAGGTTGGCGGCCGCAATCAAGGCCCAGCATTCCGGGGTTTCCAGGCGTTGCGCGAAGCGATCGAAGAACTCGCTGATGGCGTGATCCGAAACACTGGACATCGCGGTGAACGCTGATTCGGCGCGCTCGATGGCGACCGCTGCCGCTTGCTGATCCACCACCGGGATCAGCAACAACTCGCCGCTGACCTGCTCCACCAGCAGATGGTCGCCGGGCTGGAAGCGCGCCGCCAGTTCGGGGCTGACGACAGTGACACGATTACCGGCAAAAGGGATCGGCGTGCCAGCGACTAGACGTTCGAGCGCAAGAGACATGAAGCGGTTTCACCATGCAGGGGGCGGTCGGAAAATGTATAGCAAATTTTCCGTAGCGTCATTATCGCCCCCCGCCTACACCGCTCTAGAACACCGACCAGCCGATTCGCTGACTCAACAACTCCAGCGCCGCCATGCCAGCGAGCGAGTTGCCGGCAGCGTTCAATTCCGGGGACCAGACGCACACCGTGAATTGCCCCGGCACCACCGCGACAATGCCTCCGCCCACGCCGCTCTTGCCCGGCAGACCGACACGATAGGCAAAGTTGCCCGCTTCGTCGTACAGCCCGCTGGTGGCCATGATCGAGTTGACTTGTTGGGTCTGGCGGGCGCTGAGGATCTGTGTGCCGCTGTGTTTGCAGAAACCGTCGTTGGCCAGGAAGCCGAACGCTCGGGCCAGGTCCACGCAACTCATGCGCAGCGCGCAATGGCTGAAGTAGCTACGCAGCACCGCTTCGACGTCGTTATGAAAGTTGCCGAACGACTGCATCAGGTAAGCCATGGCCGCGTTGCGCGCGCGGTGCTGGTATTCCGACTCGGCGACCTTGCCGTCCACCATGATGTTCGGGTTGCCGGACAAGCGCCGGACAAAATCGCGCATCGACAATGCCGGCGCAGCAAAGCGCGATTGATTGATGTCGCAGATCACCAGCGCACCGGCGTTGATGAAGGGATTGCGTGGGCGGCCGCGCTCGAACTCCAGCTGCACCAGCGAGTTGAACGGCTGGCCTGACGGCTCGTGGCCCAGGCGTTCCCAAATCGCTTCGCCGGAGTGTTCGATGGCCTGCACCAGGCTGAACACCTTGGAAATACTCTGCACCGAGAACGGCGTGTCGGCGTCCCCCGCGCAAAACAACTCGCCGTCATTGCCATACACGGCAATGCCCAATTGATTGCCCGGTACCGTGCCGAGGGCGGGAATGTAGTCAGCCACTTTGCCCTGACCGATCAACGGTCGGACTGCGTCAAGGATCTCGTTCAACAGCGCTTGCATGCCGGGTTCCGAAGTCTCGCCCCATGGGATTGCGGGGACACTGTCGCTAGACGCCGCTGGGCGGCGCTGAATCACAGTTTTGTACGCGAATGTATCTGTCGCGGTCCGGGATACACCAACTTGCACCGGGCGGCCTTTCAGACATATCGCCAATACAGCTGATTGCAACACTTCTGTCGTCCGCTGACCACCGGCAAACCGGGTCGGCCCTTGCTCAGGAGTGTTGTCATGATGACCCAAGTCCCCCGTTACCATGGCTGGTCGCTGTTTGGCCTGCTGGCCATGCTGGTGCTGTTGATGACCGGCCTGATTCTGCTGCTCAACCCCGATCTGGTGGAAGCCACCCGCAGCGCCATTCGCGCCACCGCACGCACTTCGTTTGCGCTGTTTCTCGCCGCGTTCACTGCATCTGCCTTGGCGGTGCTGGTGCCCTCGCCTTTCAGCCGCTCGCTGGTGCGCGAACGACGTTTCATCGGCCTGGCGTTCGCGTTTTCCCATCTGGTCCACGCCGTTCTGATCTACAGCTACGGCCAATTGAACCCCGAGTTCTGGCCCGGGCGCACCACGGTTGGCAATATTCCGGGTTCGGTCGGTTACCTGTTCATTCTGTTGATGGCGTTGACCTCATTCAAAACCACGGCGCGCCTGATCGGCCCCAAAGCCTGGAAAACCCTGCACACCAGCGGCATGTGGGTGATCGCGGCGGTGTTCGCCTTTTCCAACTTCAAACGCATACCCCTCAGCGCCTGGTACGTCCTGCCGTTTGGCGTGATGTTTTCGGCGATTGTCGTTCGGCTGCTGGGAAAGATTGCGCAGAAGTACAAACGGTCCGCCAGAAACACGCTATTGACCGAATAAAACCTCAACACCACCACCAATCCCCCGTGGGATCGGGCTTTTGTGGCGAGGGGGCTTGCCCCCGTTTGAGTGCGTAGCACTCACAGGATCTTTGGTACATCCGAGATTTGGGGGCTGCTTCGCAACCCAACGGGGGCAAGCCCCCTCGCCACAGTCCGCTCCCACAATGAATCCCTCGGAGCTCAAACCCCATGAACACTTCCCTTTCATCAGCCATCCAAGGCCTGCACCTGAACCTCGACCGCGTCGGCAGCTGGATCGCGCCCCTCACCCTGCGGCTGTTTCTGGCCTGGGAGTTTTTCGAGTCAGGCCTGGAAAAATGGAACGGCCAGAACTGGTTCGCCGACATCCAGGACCGCTTCCCGTTTCCCTTCAACCACGTTCCCGCCTCGCTGAACTGGGAACTGGCGATGTGGGCCGAGCTGATCTGTGCCCTCACCCTGCTGGCAGGCCTCGGGACACGGCTCTCGGCGATTATTCTGGTAGTGGTCACGGTCGTCGCGACCGCTGCCGTCCACTGGCCGGCCGATTGGTCTACATTGAGTGAACTTGCCCAGGGTTATGCCATCAGCAACAAGGGCCACGGCAACTTCAAACTGCCGTTGATCTACCTCGTAGCCCTCATGCCGTTGTTGTTCTCGGGGGCCGGCAAACTCAGCATGGACGCGTTGTTGGTTCGACTCTTCTGGCGGCGCAATCACCGCTGATACGCCAGCGTCTCGATACCCCCATCCAACTTGTGTAAAGGAGCCATCATGAGCGTAACCAGCCAATGGATCGAAATCAGCAGCCCCGAAGGCACCTTCGGCGCTTACCTGGCCATTCCCCATACCCGTAAAGGGCCGGGGATCGTGCTGATTCAGGAAATCTTCGGCGTCAACGAACATATCCGCTCGGTCGCCGAACAATACGCCGCCGACGGCTACCTGGTCATCGCGCCGGATCTGTTCTGGCGCCACGGCCACCGTATCGAACTGGGCTACGACGAAGCCGGCTGGAAACGCGCTGTCGAATTGATGATCGCCACCGACACCACCAAGGCCCAGGCAGACATCAAACTGGCCATCGACACCCTGAAGACGCATACGGGGCTGGACGGCAGGATCGCCTCCATTGGTTTCTGCTTCGGTGGCATGCTGTCGTACAACACCGCGGCCAACGGTTTCGTCGACGTGGCGATCGCCTATTACGGCGGCGGCATTCAGAACCAGCTGGATCGGGCCGGTGAAATCAAGGTGCCGCTGCTGATGCACTTCGGCGAACAGGACAGCCACATCCCCATCGATGCCGTGAAGCAAATCGCCGAGCGTTTCGAGTTCAACGACGACGTCGATATCGAGGTGTATCCGGGGGCCGAGCATGGCTTCAACTGCTCGCACCGTGACAGCTACAACCAGCGGGCGGCGGTCGAGGCGCATGGCAATACGTTGCTCTTTCTCAGCCAGAACCTTTGAACCAGAGGGCCCGGCGGCCGAATCGCATTCGTACCGCCGGGAGCGCTGAGCGCTATTTCACGATTTCAATCGACGTGATCGTAGCGGTCGCGCCTTCAAGCTGAAATTCGAAGTTCACTTGATCCCCGACCTTCACCGAGGCCAGTTGCTCCTCTGTGGCCCGAAACCCCATGGTCATCGGCGGCCATTGCACTGCCGGCACAGCACCATGAGCAATGGTCAGCGTGTGTTTCGTATTGTCGATGGCTTTGACCGTTCCCGTCGCTTTAGCCACTGGCGCCTGCGCTGCCTGCTGCTTCGTCGGTGTGCCGTCCATGTTCATATCGTCCATGTTCATACCCGGCATCTGCGCTGCATGGGCAGGAAAAGCAAGCGCGACCAAGGTGCTTGCCGTTGCGATCAGAGTCAGTTTCATTGGATTTTTCCTTGAGTGTGGTTGGGTTCAAGCTGGAGCTGACGGCGGCGCATCAAGCGATACGCTGCCGGGATGACAAACAGAGAAAGCAGGGGCGCGGTGATCATTCCGCCGACCATCGGCGCGGCGATGCGGCTCATGACTTCACTGCCGGTGCCGCCGCCCAGCAGGATCGGTAACAGACCGGCAATGATCACCGCCACCGTCATGGCCTTGGGTCGGACGCGTTGCACCGCCCCCTCACGAATCGCGGCGACCAGCCCGCGCTCAGTGCAATCGCCAGCGTCTTCACGCTCGGCCCAGGCGTTCTTCAGATAAAGCAGCATGATCACGCCAAACTCGGCAGACACACCGGCCAGCGCAATGAAGCCGACCCCCGTGGCCACCGACAGATTGAAACCGAGCCAATAGAGAAACCACGCCCCGCCCGCAAGGGCAAAAGGCAGTGTTGCCATAATCAGCAAGGCTTCATCGAAACGCGCGAACGTCAGGTAAAGCAGCACAAAAATGATCAGCAGCGTGGCCGGCACTACCAGCTTGAGTCGCGCGTTGGCCCGTTCGAGGAACTCGAACTGCCCGGAATAGCTAAGGCTCATGCCGGGCTGCAATTTGACCTGCTCATTGACCACCCGACGCAGGTCGGCGACCACTGAGGCGATGTCCCGCCCACGCACGTCGATATACACCCAGCCGGAAGGTCGGGCGTTTTCACTCTTGAGCATCGGTGGCCCGTCGGTCACCTTGACCTTGGCCACCGTGCCGAGGGTGATCTGGCTTCCCAGCGGCGTGTAGATCGGCAGTTGTTCCAGAGCACCGAGGGAATCACGCCACTCGCGGGGATAACGCACATTGATCGGAAAGCGCGCGCGCCCCTCGATGGTTTCGCCAACGTTTTCACCGCCAATGGCACCGGCCACGATCGATTGCACATCGGCAATATTGAGTCCATAACGAGCGGCAGCCTTACGGTCAATGTCCACATCGATATAGCGCCCACCGGTCAAACGTTCGGCCAGCGCGGAACTGACGCCCGGTACGCCCTTGGCAGCGCGCTCGACACCCTGTGTGGCCATGTCGATTTGTGCCAGATCGCTACCGGAAACCTTGATCCCGATCGGGCTTTTGATACCGGTGGCGAGCATATCGATACGGTTGCGGATCGGCGGAATCCAGATATTGGTCAGCCCCGGGACACGGACCACTCGATCAAGTTCTTCCACCAGTTTTTCCTGGGTCATTCCTGGGCGCCATTGTTCATGTGGCTTGAACTGGATAGTGGTTTCAAACATCTCCAGCGGTGCCGGGTCGGTGGCGGTTTCGGCACGACCGGCCTTGCCGAAAACGTGTTCGACTTCCGGCACGGTTTTGATCAGCCGGTCCGTCTGTTGCAGCAACTGCGCCGCTTTCTGTGCAGACAATCCCGGCAGCGCCGAGGGCATGTACAGCAGATCACCTTCATCCAGCGGCGGCAGGAACTCGCCCCCTAAGCGAGACATCGGCCACAACGCGCTGACAAAGATCAGCAACGCAGCCAACAGGGTGATTTTCGGTCGGCGCAGCACAGCGTCCAGCAACGGTTGATAGAGCCTGATCAACCAGCGATTCAGCGGGTTCTGTCGTTCGTCAGGGATCCGCCCGCGAATCCAGTAGCCCATCAACACCGGCACCAGAGTCACCGACAGCCCTGCCGCGGCGGCCATGGCGTAGGTTTTGGTGAACGCCAGGGGCCCGAACAAACGCCCTTCCTGAGCCTCCAGAGTAAACACCGGAATAAACGACAGCGTGATGATCAACAGACAAAAGAACAGCGCCGGCCCTACCTCCACCGCCGCGTCGATCATCACTTGCCAGTGACGCTCACCTTTGAGTTCTTCCGACGGATGAGTGACGTGCCAGGCCTCGATCTTCTTGTGGGCGTTCTCGATCATCACCACAGCGGCATCGACCATCGCACCGATGGCAATCGCGATCCCGCCCAGGGACATGATGTTGGCGTTTATTCCTTGATGACGCATGACGATAAAAGCAATCAGCACCCCAATCGGCAACGAGATGATTGCCACCAGCGCCGAGCGTAGATGCCACAAGAAAATCCCGCAGACCAGCGCGACGACGATGAACTCCTCGATCAACTTGTGGGTGAGGTTCTCCACGGCTCGATCGATCAACTTGCTGCGGTCGTAGGTGGTGACAATCTCCACACCGGTCGGCAAGCTGCGTTTCAATTCATCAAGCTTCGTTTTAACCGCCGCAATGGTTTCGCGGGCATTCTTGCCACTGCGCAAAATAACCACGCCGCCCACGGTCTCGCCTTTGCCGTCGAGTTCAGTGATACCACGACGCATCTCCGGCCCCAGTTGAATCGTCGCCACATCGCCGAGGGTGACGGGCACGCTGCCCACGCCGAGCTTGAGGGGGATGGCACGAAAGTCATCGAGGGTCTTCAGATAGCCCGAAGCGCGCACGATAAACTCGGTTTCAGCCATCTCCAGCACAGCTCCGCCGGTTTCCTGATTGGCCTTGCCGATCGCCTCGGTGACCTGGGCCTGTGTGATCCCCAGGCTGGCCATTCTCAGCGGATCGAGCTGAACCTGATATTGCTTGACCATCCCGCCCACGGTGGCCACTTCGGCAACGTTGGGCAGCGTCTTGAGTTCGAACTTGAGGAACCAGTCTTGCAGGGCGCGCAGTTGCGCGAGGTCATGCCCGCCGCTGCGATCCACCAGGGCGTACTGATAGATCCAGCCAACCCCAGTGGCATCCGGCCCCAATGCCGGTTTGGCGCTGGCCGGCAGGCGACTCTGGACCTGGCTCAGGTACTCCAGCACCCGCGAGCGCGCCCAATACATATCGGTTCCATCCTCGAACAACACGTAGACAAAGCTGTCACCGAAAAAGGAATAGCCGCGAACGGTCTTCGCACCGGGTACCGACAACATGGTGGTTGCCAGGGGATAGGTCACCTGGTTCTCGACAATCTGCGGCGCCTGGCCTGCATAGGGTGTACGGATGATCACTTGAACATCGGAGAGATCCGGCAGTGCATCGATAGGGGTACTTTGGACTGACCAGACGCCCCAGGCCGTGACAAACAAGGTCGCCAGCAGCACCAGGAAACGATTGGCCACGGACCAGCGAATCAGCGCGGCAATCATGGCTGGGCTCCGGTTTGTTCCAGGGGTTGAACAGTCAGCCCTTTGAGACTGGCTTCCGAGTCGAGCAAGAACTGACCTGAACTCACCACCTGCTGCCCCTCCTCCAGACCGTTCAGAACCGCCGTTTGCCCATCGTTTTCCTGGCCTGCCCGCACCTCTACCGGGCGATAGCGACCACCGTCTTCGGCAAGCATTACCAACACGCGCCGGCCAGTGCGAATCAATGCCTCGCTAGGCACCCACAGCACGCTTTGCTCAGTCGACCGGTTCAATCGCACCTGCACCGTGAGGCCGGGGCGCAAGCGGCCGTCAGGATTGGGCAATTCAACCCGCACGCTGACGGTTCGGCTGTCCGGGCTGGTTTGCGGCAGGATCGCACTGACCGTACCGTGAAGGATTGCGTCCGGGAACGTCGCCAGCCTGGCCTCTACCGTCTGGCCGACCTCGACTCCCCCGGCTGCCGACTCCGGCACGGCCACCGCCAGCCACACACGATCAAGGCCGTTGACCCTGGCCAGCGTCTCGCCGACAGCCAGGGTCATGCCGGCACGTACGTTCAACTCCTGCAACACGCCGGCAGTGGGAGTGGTGATGGTCTGGTTTGCCTGCACCTTGCCGCTGCGCTCAACCTGAGCGATCAACGCCGCCGGCATTCCGGTCAGACGCAGGCGTTGACGGGCCGCCGCCAACAGGCCGGCATCGCCCACGTTTTTGAGTGCCAGGAACTCTTCCTGGGCCGCGGCCCATTCAGGCACCAAAATGTCCGCCAATGGCGCACCGGCCTTGAGTACATCGCCCGGCGCACGGGCATACACCCGTTCGACAAAACCCGGCGTGCGTGCCTGGATCACCGCGACATCCCGTTCGTTGTAGGTCAGCACGCCTGCCGCTTCGAGGCTGGAAGCCTGAACGCCACGGGTCACGGTAGCCAGACGAACGCCCAGGTTCTGCGTCACGCTCGCGTCGACCTGCACGGCGGCGGTGTCCTGGGCAGCGTCGGCGTAGCGCGGCACCAGTTCCATCTCCATGAAAGGCGACTTGCCGGGCTTGTCGAACTTTTGCTGCGGATACATCGGGTCGTACCAGTACAAGGCCTTGCGCTCGTCCTGGGTCATGGTGCCTTGAACGACGGGCTCAGCTGTATGGGCAAGCCAGTAACCGCAGACACCGCCCAGCGCCATTGCGCCACCGACCCACAGAACACCTTTGAAGCGCTGAATGCTCATTGACCCGCCTCCCCATACGCGAAATACAGCCGAGCACTGGTCAGCGCTTTCTGTTCGTTGACATCGATCTGTTTCAGGCGGGCGTCGATCAATTCACGCCGGGCGGCGACGACGGCCGACAAATCAGCTTTACCCGCTCGGTAACTGGCCATGAGCAACTCGACCTTTTCTTTGGCCAGCGGCAACAGGCTCTCCTGATAACGCCGCACAGCACGGTCGAGCCGTTGATAGTCGGCCAATTGTTCTTCCAGTTGCTGGGTGTGCTCACGGGTCAGGGCTTCGCGTTCGGCCTCCAGTTGATTCAGCTCAGCACGCTTTGCCGCGATCTTCGGGTTCTGCCGGGTGTCGGGGAACAGCGGCAGATCGAAGGTGAATTGCACGCTGACCATGTCGCCAAATTCCCGACCGCGCCGCTGATAATCGACCTCCCAACTCCAGTCTGACCGTTTGTCAGCCTCGGCCTCACGAACTTTGGCCTGCGCCTCACGGGTCATTGGCGCAAACGCCGCCAATGAGGGGTGATGCTCAAGCTTGTGGACGTAACCCGACGTATCGATGGGCCATTGCGGCCAGTTTCCGACCGGTTGTTCGTTGGCGGCAGAACCAATCCAGCGCTTGAGTGCCGCGCGGGCTTGCGCGCGCTGAAGCAGTAATTGGTCTTGTTGCTCTTCCAGTTGCGCCGCTTCCTGCTTCGGTGTCACCGCATCGGCAGGCTGAGCCCGACCGCTGGCGATCTGTGCACGAACGGTGTCGGCCAACAACCGATTCTCGCGGTAAAACGCCTGGAACAGAGTCTGTTTCAGCTCCACCGAATAGCTGCCGATCCAGGCCAGCGCCGTGGCCTGCCGTACATTCAGGCGTTCGACACGCCCTTGCGCAGCGGCCAGTTCAACCGCGGCCTCGGCAACTTCAGTGCGCGCCCGACGCTTGTCACCATTGGGCATTTCCTGCATCACACCGACCGTTTGCATGGTCATGAAATCGTGATCCAGCGTCCCGCGATCGGGACCGCCCACCGGAAAATTCTGTACCCCCAGCACCAGCTTGGGGTCGGGCAACTCGCCGGCAGGAATGGCAGCGCTTCTGGCCGCCTGGAGTTTTTCGGCCTGGGCTGTGAGGGACGGCGCGTTGTCGTCAGCCAGCCGCAGGGCTTCGTCGAGAGTCAATGGGGCAGCAGCGCACGGCAAGGCCAGCACGCTTGCCGCCAGGGCAGCCGCCAGCGGCCACCCTGTGCGAAAGCACATGGAGTTCATGTTCACAATTCCTGTGATGATCCACTGCGCGCTTTCAAAGGCGCACAGCAACGCCATCCCGCGAAGGCGGAACGGGGCTCAGCGTGGAACAGGAATCAGGCGCGAGGGGGTCGCCATACCCCGGACGGGGTCTGGACAGGCAGTGCGTCTACAAAAAACGTGGTAACGACGGGGTTGAACAAGGTGACTGGAGGTTTAGCGATGCTGACTTGCAGCATGCCACCGGTCTTGCACTCCTGACCGGGCTTACAGGCTTTGCCGTGCTCGGACGGGGTGCTCATGTCCTGGCAGCAGTCTTTGTCCATGTCGCCCATCATCGTCATGCCCGTGGTTTTCATCGGGCAAGGTTCCGTGGGCGCCTGAATGCCCGCCATTCCACTCAGCGGAAGCGCAAAGCACATCAGGAAAATGAGACAACACCGCAAATAACGTTTCATGGACCGGAGTCTAGCCAGAGGAATCGTTGCTTACAATGACAGCTGGGTGAAAAACATATCGCACGGTGCAAGCTCGGCCTCGTGATACATCGACAGACTTTTGGCCCACAATCAAACACACGCAGGCTGCGCCAACCCACCAACGCCCGGTGTTCAGATGAGGACTCGATGTGAACAAAAACCTCGCCAACGCCCAATCCACGCCACTGCGCATCCCACGAACAGTCTGGGCCCTGGGCTTTGTCAGCCTGTTCATGGACCTGTCTTCCGAGCTGGTGCACAGCCTGCTGCCGGTGTTTCTGGTCACCACCCTGGGTGCCAGCGCCTTGACCGTCGGGGTAATCGAGGGCATCGCCGAGGCGACCGCGATGCTGGTCAAGATATTCTCCGGCGCCATCAGCGATTTTATCGGCCGGCGTAAAGGCCTGCTGTTGATGGGCTACGGTCTGGCGGCGTTGTCGAAACCGCTCTTCCCTCTCGCGCAGTCGGTAGAACTGGTGTTCACCGCGCGTTTTCTGGATCGCATCGGTAAAGGCATTCGTGGCGCGCCGCGCGATGCGCTGGTCGCCGATGTCGCCCCCGCCGAAATCCGTGGCGCCTGCTTCGGCTTGCGCCAGTCGATGGACACCGTGGGGGCGATTCTGGGTCCGGTTCTGGCGATCGTGCTGATGCTCTGGCTCGGGCAGATCCATCTGGTGTTGTGGTTTGCGGTAATCCCGGCGGTGATATCGGTGGCGCTGATTGCCGGTGGAGTAAAAGAACCGACCGCTGTCGCTGGCGAACGCGCCTTTCGTTCACCCATCCACTGGAAGGTGCTGCGGGAGTTTTCCCGTGGCTATTGGTGGGTGGTGATTGTCGGCGGGCTCTTCACGCTGGCCCGTTTCAGCGAGGCCTTTCTGGTCTTGAAAGCGCAGCAGGCCGGCCTGACGGCCACTTGGGTACCAATGGTGATGGTGGTCATGGCACTGTTCTATACGATTTCCGCCTACCCGGCCGGCTGGCTGTCCGACCGGATCAGCCGCACCAAACTGCTGTGTGTCGGCATGGGGTTGCTGATCCTGGCGGACCTGCTGCTGGCGCAAACGGGCTCGATCATGACAATGCTGGCGGGCGTGGCCTTGTGGGGCCTGCACATGGGTTTCAGCCAGGGCATTCTCGCGACGCTGATCGCCGACACCGCGCCCGAACATCTCAGGGGCACGGCATTCGGCCTGTTCAATCTGATCAGCGGCGTGTGCCTGTTGATCGCCAGCGTACTGGCCGGTGCACTGTGGGAAACCTCGGGTTCCGCCAGCACCTTCATTGCCGGGGCGGTGCTGGCGGCTGCGGCGCTGTTGTTGCTTCTTTTACGCAAACCCTAGTCCACAGCAGCTGCGAACCCGCGTTGCAAATCCTCGATCAACGCGTCGACATCTTCCAGGCCAATGTGCAACCGCAGCACCGGGTTCAACGCGCGATCTGCCGCACTGTTGCGATCCTGGGTGTCGGCGACGGTGATCAGGCTTTCATAGCCGCCCCAGGACGCGCCCAGACCAAACACCTGCAACGCATCGATGAAGCGCTCTACGTACGTGGCGTCGGCATCGCGCAGTTCGAAGGACAGCAGTCCGTTGCTGCCCGTGAAGTCTCGCCGCCACAGTGCATGATGGGGATGATCGGTCAGCGCCGGATGGAAAACCCGTTTCACCTGCGGTTGCGCCTGTAGCCAATGAGCGATTTCCAGGGCCTGGCGTTCGTGCACCTCCAGGCGTGGCGCCAGGGTTCGGGCGCCGCGCAGCACCAGCCAGGCGTCGTCGGGGCTGACGGCGATGCCAAAGGTGTCGCTCATGGACGCCAGCGGCTGCCAGACTTCTTGCCGGGTACAGACGCTGCCCATGACCACATCGCTGTGGCCGCACAGGTACTTGGTCAACGCCATGATCGAGATATCCGCGCCCAGCGTCAGCGGCCGGTACAAGTAGCCCGAGCCCGAGGTGTTATCGACGGCCAGCAGGATGCCGCGCGGTTTGCACAGTGCGGCGATGGCCGGCAGGTCGCAGAGTTCATACAGCAGCGAGCCGGGCACTTCGGTGTAGACCATTTTGGTGTTGGCTTGCAGTTGCGCTTGCAGGCCGTTGCCGTCAGGCGCGAAGTAGCTGACCTGGATACCGAACGGCTCAAGCAGTTCGCGGGCCAGACGCCGCACGGGCGCATACACCGCGTCGGTGATCAGCACATGATCGCCGGGCCGCAGGTAGGCCAGGAACGTCTGCGCGACCGCCGCCAGTCCGGTGCCGAACAGTCGGGTGCGGTAACCGCCCTCCAGTTCCGTCACCAGATCTTCCAAGGCAAAAGCCGTCGGATTACCCCGGGCGCCATAGCTCAGCACCCGCTCCCGGTCACGGCGAGCACGGGCATCGCGCATTTGCGCCAGGTTGTCGAACAGCACTGTGCTCAGGCGAGTGACCGGCACGTTGACACCCCGGCTGCCACTGCCCTTTTCGGTACGCGCCGCCTGCACCAGACGGGTACGCACCCGCGCATCACGAGTCGCTTGAGACGGCGCGCGCAGCGGTTTGAGGCTGGCGATTTCGTCTGCGCTCATTTGCGCCAACAGGCCGATTTCCCAGGCCAGGTACTGACGCGCCGCGTCCTTGTTGCCGGCGTGGCGATCATGGGTAAAGAACAGAAAATCGATGCACTGGTGATCGGACGGCGTGTTGGCATCCTCTTGCAGCACAAACCCCGCCGTACGCCAGGCGTCGACACCACCGTCCAACAGCCGGGTTTGTGCACGCTGAACATCGGGCAATTCCAGCGCCGCGAACGCTGCCAGCTGCGGGTCATCGGCCAGCAACACCAGAGGTCGCTGTTCACCGGCCACTTCATTTGCCAGCAACGAACGGATCGACCAGCGCGAACCGGCGATATGACCTTTGCGGAAGGTCATGCTCGGGCGCAGGTCAATCAATGCTACCGCGTCATCCTTCAACTCATCGGCCAAGGCTTGTGCCGTGATGACCGACAACGCTTCGTGTGCGGGCGTCTCATGCGTCGGCAACGCCAGACCGCTGCTCAGCCCTCCCTCCAGCACATAGGCTTCATGCCCCAGCTGCCGAAGCCAACTGGCAACGATCGGTGCCCGTATACCATCGCTGTCGATCAGCACCAACCGCGCCTGACGCACGCCGATGTACAGGTCGGTAGACTGAATCAATTGCCCACCCGGCGTGTGTTGCGCACCCGACAGACTGCCGGCGACAAACTCCTCGGCAGTGCGCACATCGCACAGAAACAAACTGCGTGCGGCCTCCCCTGCCCACTGCTCGACCTGCGCCGCCGCAACGGTTTTTACCCCGGCCCGTGCGGCCAGTTGTGCCGCGGCGAGGCGTTGTTGCGGTAAGGTCTTCGATGACACCTCATCGGCATAGCGGCGGGTGCTGCCATGCTCCAGCTGAAAATCTTCCAGGTACCAGCCCTGCGTACCGTTTTCCAAGGCGTAGACCGGGTTCTTCAACCCCAGATTGATCAAGGTCTGGGCGCCGATAATGCTGCGGGTTCGACCGGCGCAATTGACCACGATCGGCGTGCTGTCGTCCGGCACCAGATCCTGTATGCGATAGCCCAGTTCGCCATTCGGGCAGCAGACAGAACCGGGGATGGTCATCTTGCGGTATTCGTCGAACGGCCGACCGTCCAGCACCACCAGCGGCTCGCCCCGGGCTTGCCATTCGGCTAACTGCCTGGCGGTGACATGCGGCGTATCACTTGCCTCTTCCACCAACTCGCCAAAGGCTTTGGACGGCACATGTACACCCGCGAACAGTTGCAGGCCTGCCGCCTGCCAGGCATCGGCACCGCCGTCGAGAATATGCACGCGGCTGTACCCCAGCGCCTGCAAACGCCGAGCAGAACGCGCCGCGATGTCCCCGCCGTTCTGGTCATAGATCACCAGCCGCACTTGAGGGTTCGGCGCCAGGCGTCGGACCTCAAGTTCCAGGCGACTGTAGGGCAGGTTCACCCCGTGAAACAGGTGAGCCTCGCCATATTGGCCATGCTCACGCATATCAAACAGGGCAATTTCCTGCCCGTCGAACAGCCATTGTTGCAGTTGCCCTGGGGTTACGGTCTGGCTCATGAGAGTCCCGTGTGAAAAATAAAAAATGAATATTGTTGAAGGGCCTGCGACCAAATCCGGTCAGTTATGCGTGGCACTGAACCTGTGGCGAGGGAGCTTGCTCCCGTCGGACTGCGTAGCAGTCCTTTGTTTGGGGCCGCTTCGCGGCCCAGCGGGAGCAAGCTCCCTCGCCACAGGTTATTCATTGCTCGGCCTATCGCTTAAATGCCTGGTATCAGGGCCGGAGAGCGCTCGTTGGCCGCGATTTCCCGGCAAGATCAATCATGCGTAGGCCTTGATCGACGGCGCCATTTGCGAGGCGTTGTAATTGAGAATGCGCCCGTCGGCCTCGACCCCGTAGCGGCCGTTGAGCGATTCCAGCGGCAAGCCATACAGGTGGAAATGCAGGGTTGGTTGCTCGCCTTCGACACGGATGCCATGCAGGTCTTCACCGAGAAACGAGATCGACGTGCCGGGTTGCACGATCACTTCCTTTGCCAGGTGCAACGTGGTGAACCCGGGCTCGCGGCCCTCGTCATCACGGGTGTAGACGTAGTTGATTTCCTGGCCTTCGATGGCGCTGATGATCGCCCAGGTTTCGTGGTTGTGAGGGATGGTGCTTTTGCCCGGCAACAATGAGTTGAGGTACAGCGTCGGCGTGTCGCCATCGTCGTTCAGACGGTAGCGAAACGCGGTGCTGCCCTGCCCCGGCACTGGCGCCGGGAACACGTCGAAATTGAACAGATCGCGGCGCTCGGCAAGGGTTTCGAGCAAGGCGACGATCTCAGTCAATGCGGCGCGGTCGACGCCACGCTGATGGATGACGCGGATTTTCTTGAGGAAATCCTCGATGACGGCGGCACGGTTATCGGTACTCATGAACAGACTCCTCGGTATTAGACGGACAGGCTGTAGCGGCTCAGGTTACTCAACAGATACGGATCGTTGGCGACACGGGGACGGCGTCCCGGATCGCCCAGGGCGTGACGCAAAAACTCCTGGGTCCGCTCGCTGGTGGGGTGCTGGAAAATCTGCACGGCACTGCCGTGTTCGACGATCACGCCGTTTTCGGTGAAGTAGACGATGTCGCTGATCTCTTCGGCGAAGCGCATTTCGTGGGTTACCAGCACGCAGGTCATGCCCTCTTCGGTCAGCTCGCGAATCACCGTCAGCACCTCGCCAACGGTTTCCGGGTCGAGGGCAGAAGTCACCTCATCGAACAGAATCAGTTCCGGGCGCATGGCCAACGCCCGGGCAATCGCCACCCGCTGTTGCTGACCGCCGGAGAGTTGCCCCGGATAAGCATCGGCCTTGTGCTCCATGCGCACTTTGGCCAGCAAGGCGCGAGCGTCTTTTTCGGCCTCGGCGCGATTGCGCCCCAGCACTTTGCGCGGGGCGATCACCAGGTTCTCCAGCACCGACAAATGCGGGAACAGGTTGTACTGCTGGAACACAAACCCCACACGCTTGCGTAACTCGATGCGCTGGGTTTCCTGGGCCAGGGTGTGAACCTCGGTGCTGCCGACGCGGATGGTGCCGCGTTGGGGCTGCAACAAACCGGTGATGCAGCGCAGGATCGTCGACTTGCCGGAGCCGGACGGGCCGATGATCGACACGGCCTGGCCGCGGTGCACGTCGAGGTCGATGCCCTTGAGCACCGGGTTACTGCCAAACGACAGGTGCAGGTCGCGCAGGCTGACCAGAGGCTCGGCGACGGTTTCAGTAGAAGGCATAACGTCGCTCCAGGCGTTGGGTGAGTCGGGAAATCGGGTAGCAGTAAGCAAAAAACAGGACCAGCAGGCTCAGGTAAATCACCACGGTGAAGCCGGTGAGGTTCACCGTGTTGCTGGCGATTTGCGCGGTGTCGATCACGTCATGCACGCCCACCAGCGACGCCAGTGCGGTGCCCATGGTGATCACCGCGTAGAGGTTCATCCACGGCGGCAACATGCGCTTGAAGCACTGCGGCAGGATGATCGAACGAAAAATCTGCCCGCGAGTGAAGGCCAGGGATCGCGCCGCTTCCCATTGGGTACTGGGGATCGAGGCGACGGCGCCACGGAAGATCTCCGCAACGTTGGCGCTCGCCGGCAACGCCAGGCCAATCGTGACCTTGACCCAATCCGGGAACGAGACATAAGTGCTGCCGATGTGGATCTCGAACGGGAACACATAGGTGGTGAAATAGATCAGCACCAGCCACGGCGCATTGCGAAAAATCTGCACCCAGATCCGCGCCGGCAAGCGCAGCAGCCACAACGGCGACAATGCCAGGGCACCGACCAACAATCCCAGCAACGAGCCCAGCCCGATCGCCACCAGACTGATCAGAATGTTCTGGCCAAACCCGGCGACCAAGGCCGGCGACCATTGCAACAAAGCCTTGAGTACCGGACTGTGCGGCACGAAATACACCAACCAGAGCACGCTACCCACCAACAGCAGCAACTTGCCGCCATGCCGACGCGGCCAGGCCAACGGCGCGGTGACGGACGATTCAATGGCCATAGCCGGGCATCCTCAGGCGCGCTTCGAGCAGGCGCCCCACACAATTGACGGTAAAACTCAGCAGGCCGAAAAACGTCAGGATCAGAATCATCAGCTCCAGCACGTTATCGCTCTGGGTCCAGATCATGATCGCCGCGTAGGTGATATCGCCGACGGCAATGGCGGAGGCGACGGCGGTCATTTTCACCAGGTCGATCAAGTTGTTGATCAGCGACGGCAAGGCAAACCGCAAGGCCAGCGGCAGTTGCACATTCCACAACAACTGCCGGCTGCTGAATGCCAGCGAACTGGCCGCCTCCATCGTCACCGCCGGCACTGCTTCGATCCCGGCGCGCAAGGCTTCGGCATGGAACGCGCCTTTGTGCAGCGAAATCACGATCACTACCCAGGCGAACGGCGTCAGCGGGTTGGCCGCGCCGACGGCCTGAGTCAGCAGCATATTCAGCACCAGGAACGCGCAATACAGCTGCACCAGGGTCGGCGTGTTGCGGGTGACTTCGACAAACACCCGTGCAGGTTTTGCCAGCCAGGGTTTGCCCGAGGTCAACATCGCCGCCAAACCGACGCCCGCCAGCAGGCTGCCGACGATAGTAAAGAGGCACAGCAACACCGTGGTCAGCGCGCCCTGCTCCAGGGTTCCGCGCTGATAAGCGTCCAGCAAAAAGCCGTAGTTCAGGCCGAACCCGGCGGCCCAGTGGACGAATAGTTCCAACAAATGACTCATGGTTCGCCCCGCAATTGCCTGCAGGCTTGAGCGATGCGGCGTCCGGCTTCGACTACGGTGTCGGTCGCCGTGGCAATGGACAGGCGCAACCACGGCGACAAGCCATAAGCACTGCCCGCCACGCCGGCCACGCCCTCTTCCAGCAAATACGCGACGACGTCGGCATCGCTCTGCAGACGTTGACCGTCCGGGCGATAGCGCCCCAACAACCCGGCGCAGCGCACAAACACGAAGAAACCACCTTGAGGTTCGAGCACTTCAAGACCGTCCACTTCGCGTAAGGCGCTAACCAGTGAATCCCGGCGTTGTTGATAGGCCGCGACTTGCGACCGCAAGAAATCCAGTCCACCTTCGAATGCCGCCAATGCGGTGGCTTGTCCGACCGAGGAAGCACCCGAGGTGGATTGCGATTGCACCACGGTCATGGCCTGGGTCAGCGCTTGCGGTCCGGCGCCGAAACCGATGCGCCAACCGGTCATGGCGTAGGTCTTGGACACCCCGCCCACCAGCAGGCAGCGCGCCTGCAAATCCGGCGCAACGTTGAGCAGGCTCTGGGCAGGCAAACCGTCGAAACGGATATGTTCGTAGAGCTCATCCAGCAGAATCAGCATGTGGGGATGGCGCCGCAGCACCTCGGCCAGGGCGCGCAGCTCGGCCGCGCTGTACACCGCGCCGCTGGGGTTGCCGGGGCCGTTGAGGATCAGCCAGCGAGTCCGTTCGCCAATCCGTTGCTCCAATTGTTCGGCCGTCAGTTTGCAGCCCTGCGCCAGCCCGCATTCGATAAACACCGGCTCGCCGCCGTTGAAGCGCACGCTGTCCGGGAACGACGGCCAGTACGGCGTTGGCACCAGCACCTGATCGCCGTCGTCGAGGGTGGCGGCAAAGGCATTGAAGATGATCTGTTTGGCACCGTTGGCAATCACGATCGATTCCAGCGGATAGTCCAGCTGGTTTTCCTCCTGGAGTTTGCGTTGCACCGCGATGCGCAAGGCCTTCACGCCCGGTGTCGGCGTGTACTTGGTGGCACCGGCGGCGATAGCGGCATAAGCGGCCTGCTTGATGTGCTCCGGGGTGTCAAAATCCGGCTCGCCGGTGGTCAGGTCGAGGATGTCGCCACCGGCATCACGCAGGGCCGTGGCTTGGGATTTGGCGGCGGCATTGGCCGACAGCGAGACGCGCTGCACGCGTTTGGACAGACGAAGCGTCATGACTGACTCCCCTTCAAAACCTTGCCGGGGTTCAGCAGATTGTTCGGGTCCAGCGCTTGCTTGATCCGGCGCATCAGGTCGAGTTCCACCGGGCTTTTGTAGCGCCCTAGCATGTCCCGTTTGCGCTGGCCGACACCGTGCTCGGCGCTAATGGAGCCGCCGTGAGCGTGGGCGCTGTCGTGCACCAGTTGGCTGAGTGCTGCGTAATGGGCCATGTGCGCCTCGACCGTTGAGTTGTGCGGATGGGCGACGTTGTAATGCAGGTTACCGTCGCCCAGATGGCCGAAGGTGTAATGCCGCACACCAGGGAAATGGCGCTGCAACAGCGCATCGGTATGGGCGACAAATGCCACGACCTGGGAAATCGGCACCGAGATGTCGTGCTTCATGTTGCGACCGGCACGCTTCTGCGCCTCGCTCATGTTCTCGCGCAACAGCCAAAACGCCTGGCTCTGGGCGAGGCTTTCGGCGATCAGCGCATCGACCAGCAGGCTCTGCTCGTAGGCCTCGCCCAGTACCTGTTCAAACGCTTCGCGGGCATGGCTTTCGCTGTGGTTATCGGACAATTCCAACAACGCGAACCAAGGCTGACGGGCACCGGAAAAGGGTTGTGGGCCTTCGGGAAATTGCTCGCGCAGCAACGCAAGGCACCCGGCACTGAGCAGTTCGAACGCGGTCAGGCTGGCACCGAAACCGGCGCGGGCATGGGACAGGAACGTCACCGTCTGGGCCAGCGAGTCGAAGGCCAACAGCGCTGTGGCCTGGGCCTTGGGCAACGGGAACAGTTTCAGGGTGGCGGCGGTGATGATGCCGAGGGTGCCTTCGCTGCCGATGAACAGGTCGCGCAAGTCGTAGCCGGTGTTGTCCTTGCGCAAACCGCGCAGGCCATTCCAGATGTCGCCCTGGGCGGTGACCACTTCCAGACCAAGGGTCAATTCGCGGGTATTGCCATAGCGCAGCACCGCCGTGCCACCGGCATTGGTGCCCAGATTGCCGTCAATGGTGCAGCTACCTTCGGCGCCCAGGCTCAGCGGGAACAGGCGCCCGGCATCGCGGGCGACGCCCTGAATGGTGTGCAGAATGCAGCCCGCCTCGACGGTCAGGGTGTCGTTGTCGGTGTCCACTGCCCGAACGCGATTCATCCGGTCGAGCAGCAACAACACCGCGCGGCCACTGGCGTCCGGAGTCGCGCCGCCCATCAGCCCGGTGTTGCCGCCCTGCACCACCACCGGCGTATCGCAGGCCACGCACGCGCGCACCACCGCCGCAACTTCTTCGGTGCTTGCCGGGTGCACGGCGGCAATCACCTGCCCCACGTAACGGCCCTGTTTGTCGGTCAGGTACGGCGCGGCCTCTTCGCTGGTCTGCACATGACGGGCGCCGAGCAGTTGCTGCAAGGCCACGAACAACGGTCGACTCATGACCGCACTGCCAGCGGTGCCGCGTTGCGGTATTGCTCGTGCCGGTCACGCAAGGCTTGCGACGGTGCCATGCCCGTGCGTTCGCCCAATTCGATCAGCCAGCCGCTGCGGTGCCAGTCGCGCACGATGGCATCCAGCTTCGCCTGGGTGTCGTGCTCGCCCTTGCGTATCCAGATCACCGAGTTCGACGGGATCAAGTCACCCGGCAGCGGAATTTCATACCCGGCCCACTCGGCATCGCTCAATAAGGTATGCATGGTCGGGCTGACATGCACCGCCGCCACGCAGCCATTGCCGCGCAACGACAACAGCGATTCGGACTGGCTGCGAAACGCCTTGATCTGCGCGCCGTAGGTTTCCTGTAATGGCTTGATGAAGTTGCTGCCCTGGGACACGCACACCGGTTTGTCCTTCAAGTCGCTCCACTGGGTGATACCCGCACCCTTGCGAATCAACGCGGCGCCACCGACTTCTTCATAGGGCGTGGGCACGTAATCGAGAATCTCGGCGCGTTCTTCGGTGAACTGCATATTGGCGATCAGGATGTCGACCTTGCCCTGCTGCAGGAACTGCACCCGGTTGGGTGCCAGCACCGAAACAGTCTGGGCCTCGACACCCAGCGCCTTGGCGATGCCCCTGGCCAGTTCGACGTTGTACCCCAGGTGTTCGCCGGTCTTGGGGTCGAGGGTGCCGAACGGCGGACCACTGAGCATCACCCCGACGCTGATCGCGTGGCGTTGTTCGATCTTGTCCAGCGTGGCATCGGCCTGAGCGAGGCTGGCGCCGAGCACTGCGCATCCTGCCAGGCACAGCGTGGCCAGGCTTCTAGCGGAAAAATATCGGTTCATGCACAACTACCTTGAACGACCGCCGAATCCGTCGGCGGTCTATTGAAAACAATGAGGTGAACCGCTCAGGCGCCGTTGGACTGGAACTGTTTCTGCAACTCCACCAAGGCCGGTGACGCGGGGGTGATGCGGTTGCGGGTCTGGGCGTCGATCAGCCAGCCGCTGCGGTGCAGTTCCTTGACGATGGGGTCGAGCCGGGCCTGGGTATCGCGTTCGCCAGGTCGGGTCCAGATTACCGAAGGGGCCGGGTTGAGCTCCGGACTCAGCGCGCGATAGCCCTGCCATTCGGCGTTGTCGGCGATCAACGGATTGATCAGCGTGGCGTCATGCACCGCCGCGACACAGTTGTTGCCACGCAGCGCGAGCAAGGACTCCGACGAGCTCTTGAACGCCTTGATCTCCACGCCCAGCTCGGTGAGCGGCTTGATGTAGCTACTGCCCTGGGAAGTGCAGACAGGCTGGCCCTTGAGGTCTTCCCAACGGCTGATCTTGCTGTCCTTGAGCAGCGCCGCGGTACCGCCGACACGGTAGAACGGCGTCGGCACAAAACCGAGGATCTCACCGCGCTCGGCGGTCCATTCCATGTTGGCGATCAGCACATCAACTTTGCCCTGCTGCAAAAACTGCACGCGGTTGGCGGGCAATACCGGCACCAGTTGCACCTCGGCGCCCAACTGCCGGCCCAGTTCCTGAGCGAGGTCGACGTTCAAGCCCCGCGGTTTCTGAGTACCCGGATCGATACTGCCGAAGGGGCCACCGGACAGTACGACCCCCACCGTCAGCACATGTCGTTGCTGGATTTTGTCCAGGGTGGCATCAGCCTGAGCCCCGGCACTGGCGGCCAATGAGATCAAGGCGCCCAGCATCACAGGCAACCATCGTTTTACAGGTGAGCGCTCAAGCAACATGGATTTCCCCTCATGGATGATCGGCGTTCCCCGACCTGATGAGGCGGCATCCTAGGTACAGTCCTGAAGTAACGGAAATTCAAATATCTAATATCGTTATAACTTGCCGTATTACTGCTAAGCGAAAATCCTCACAACGCCCGTAGTTACCGCATTAACGCTAAAATATCGCCAAGAACACATAAACAAATGTAATGTTTATGTTTGCAGCCCTGATATAAAAACAGCCCGGAAATGGCCATGCCGACCTCACCTACCCTCGATCTCGAATTACTGCGCACCTTCATTGCCGTGGTCGATCACCACAGTTTTGCCGAGGCCGGTGCGCAACTGGCCCGCACGCAATCGTCGGTCACCCAGCACATGCAACGCCTGGAACAACAAGTGGGGGTGAATCTGTTCGAGAAGCGCGGCCGCCAGAAGCAACTCACCGAAGCCGGCTTGCAGTTGTTGCGTCATGCGCGGCAGATGCTCTCGCTCAACGACGATGCGCTGAATTCCCTGCGCGAAAGCAACTTGAGCGGTGTGCTGCGGATCGGCTCACCCCATGACATCGCCGACACCATCCTGCCGCCGATCCTCAGCCACATCGCCCGTTCGGCCCCGCGCTTGCGCCTGGAGATCGACGTCGGCCGCAGCCCGTTCCTGATGGATGACCTGCACCGGGGCAAGGTCGACATGGTGATCTCCACCCGCGAAGACCCGAGCCTCGAAGGCTTCGCCTTGCGCACCTCGCCGGTGTGGTGGATCTGCTCTGCACAGTACATTCATACGCCGGAAGAACCCTTGCCGCTGATTCTGGTGGATGAACCGAGTATCTATCGGCGCTACGCCCTGGAGGCGCTGGAGCGCGCCAATATTCCATGGCGCCAGGCGTACCTGGCGTCGAACCTGATCGGCATCAAGGCCGCAACGCGTGCCGGGCTGGGTGTCACGCCCAGAAGCATGGAAATGCTCGGCCCGGACATGCGCGTGCTCGGCGAAAACGATGGCCTGCCACGGCTGCCGGACGTGACCTACCACTTGTGGATTCGGCCCAACACGGTGAATCCGCTGGTACGTCGGGCCTATGAGTTGATCAGGAGCAGTCGGGGGCTTTGACGCGGCCACGCATAAGAACCAAAGAGCATTAATAAATACAAAAACAGTATTTATAGTTATAAAAATATCCGCGTACTCTCAGCTCATCCCGTCATTCATCACCACAGTGAAGTGCCCCATGAATCCGACTGACAACCTCATCGACTTCGCCAGCTACCGTAAACGCAAACAGGCTCAGCAACGGGCACGGGCCATGTGGGAAATGTACGCACGCAACGCGGGTCTACAGGCCTTTCAGTGGATCCAGGCCGCCCAGTCGACCGAGACCCTTCACGCATGAGCGCGCAGCAACCCTCGCGCTTTCTGGTGAGCGCAGGCGAACCCGTGACGGACTTGAATAACCTCGAACAACTGGAAGAAGACCCGATCTGCGAGCGGGTCGCGCAGAACCTGCAACGGCTGCGAGGCAAGCGTCATCTGTCCCTCGACGCCCTGGCGCGACAATGCGGCGTGAGTCGGGCGATGCTGGCGCAGATCGAATCCGGACGCAGCGTGCCGTCGATCAAAGTGCTGTGCAAAATTGCCAAGGGCTTGAAGGTTTCGGTGGCGGCGTTTCTCGAGCACCGGGCTTTTGAAGGTGTGGCGGTGCTGTCGGCGAACCAGAGCAAACGCCTGGTCAGCGCCAGTGGCGCCTTCGTCAGCCGCGCGCTGTTTCCGTTCGACGTGGCACGCCAATCGGAATTCTACGAACTGCGTTTGAGCCCGTTGGGCGAAGACCACTCCGAGGGGCATGGCCCCGGTGTGCAGGAGAACCTGGTGGTGTCGCAGGGCGTACTGGAAATCAGCGTCAACGATGAACGCTACCTGCTGTCCACCGGCGACTCGATCCTGTTCTACGCCGACCAGCCCCACCGCTATCGCAACCCCGCCGACAGTGAGGCGGTGGCTTATCTGGTGGTGACCTACCCGGAACGCCTGGACTAAGCACCTGAAGCCATGAACCTCTAGGAGTGAGGCTTGTGTGGCGAGGGAGCTTGCTCCCGTTGGGTCGCGCAGCGGCCCCGGCATTTCAAAGTTAAACCGCATGTAAAGGATTTACGACCGCTTCGCAGCCGAGCGGGAGCAAGCTCCCTCGCCACACAAGCCCGCTCCCACAGGGGATCTGCGGTGTCTGATGGAATGAAAAAGCCCCCGCAACCGTCAGGTCGCGGGGGCTTTTAAATGTCTGCTGCCAGGGATCAGCAGGTGCAGCACATCATTGGCATGCCGTTGCAGCTCATCATCATCGGCATGCTGCAATCGTTCATCATTTTCATCATCAGGGCGCAGCAGCTTTTCATCATGTCCATGTTCATGCCGGCCATCGGCATGATTTTGCACATCATGCCGTCGGCCATCATCGTGCATTCCATCACGCACTTCATCGACGGCATCGGCATGCCCATCATGGGCATCATCATGTTCATCATTGGCATGGCCATACTCGCCTGAGACATGCACATCATGCTCATGTTGCCGCAATGCATCATCATCGGCATGCCGCAGTTCATCATCATCTGCATCATTTCAGCGCTGTTCTTGAACATCGCCATGTCCATGCCAGCGGCCGGCATCATTTTGCACATCATGCCGTCGTCCATCATTTCGCAGCTCATGGTCGCCATCATCATCATCGGCATGCCCATCATAGGCATCATCGGCATGTTGGCGTTCATCATCGGCATTGGCATCTGCATGGCGTTCATCATGGTGTAACTCCCTAAGCGATTCGATAGTTGGACGAAGCTGATGGGGGCGGATTCTAAGGACTGGCGAAGGGACGACAAGATGATGGCCGAGCAGCAGGATTTGATGTTGAAACCGCTTTAGTGTCGTGGCGGGGACGCCGTTATCTGCTATAGCGCCCCTATGGAATTGATCGCATACAGAATCAAAGCGAAGGCGTGGTTTTATCGGTTATGGATATTCGACCCGGCGCTATATAAAGAACCGAAAGAAATAATCGTTCTAAACAGCGCAGAGTTTTTTATCCGTGCCAGGAGCTAGCACCGCTTGTGGATTCGCAACCAGGCCTGCTGGCGCTGTTGCACAGA
Source organism: Pseudomonas sp. GW822-FHT02G04 (assembly GCF_058802085.1). Classification (NCBI taxonomy): domain Bacteria; kingdom Pseudomonadati; phylum Pseudomonadota; class Gammaproteobacteria; order Pseudomonadales; family Pseudomonadaceae; genus Pseudomonas; species Pseudomonas sp. GW822-FHT02G04. Next base: position 335,097 of record NZ_JBXANU010000002.1, on the reverse strand, counting down.
CTCAGCTGACTCGCCGACCAGCTCCTCATAGACAGCTGGCGCGGTAGCCCCCTCGGTGTTGATGATGAGCACTCTCGAGCTCTTGTTCAGGCCGACTTTTTCGGCATCGGCAGGAACACCCACGAGATTGATCAAACCAGCGAGCCCGGCGACGCCGGATTCTCCTCCGACAACAGGAACATCATCACCTGAGCCCGCAGCGAGCAGCCGCATTGCGCCTACCGCATCGCTGTCATTGATGAGCATGAAATGGTCAACGCTCTCACTCAGGAATTTCCATGCAAGCGGTGACGTTTCGCCACAGGCCAAACCTGCCATGACGGAATCCACGGAGCCGGTCGCATGGGCAGCCCGCCCTTTCAGCGCGCTCTGATAAAGGCAATCAGCCTGAACGGGCTCAACCATCACCAGGGTCGGGCGATCGGCGCCATAGCGCTCCCAGAAGTAACTGACCACACCTGCCGCCAAGCCCCCTACTCCGCCTTGCACAAAGATATGCGTGAACGGTTCTGACGCCTCGATGACTTCGGCGGCGATCGTGCCATAGCCTTGCATGACATCGCGCGGAATCACTTCGTAGCCTTCATACGAGGTGTCGGAGACAACCTGCCACTGGTTCTCTCTGGCCAACGTCGCGGCACGCTCGACCGACTCGTCGTAGTTGCCAGTAATGCGGACAATCTCTGCACCATAAGCGGCAATGGCTTGCTCGCGCTCAACACTCACGTTGGCATGAAGGACGATAACGCACCGACAGCCAACGCTTTGTGCCGCAGCCGCCAGTGCACGTCCATGGTTACCGTCGGTTGCACTGATCGCCGTAAAGACGCCGAGCTGGTCCCGGTACTCACCCGCGAGCAATGCCTGAGGATTAAAGTTCTTTTGCGGGAACAATCGCAAAATCAACCGCACCAGGGCAATCGGCGCGCCCAATGCCTTGAAGCTACCCAGCGGTGAGCGAACCGACTCATCTTTCACGCAGATTTGCCCGACATTAAGCTGCTTCGCCAGTTCATGCAGATCCCACAGCGGCGTCGCTGTAGCGCTGAGTTGATCCCATGTCGAAAGCCAGCGACGACTCTCATCAGCCTGCTTGATGCTCATGATGTGTTGAAGTGACTCTGGGTACGCTTCGCGTGTGGCGTTTGGGTTGGAAAAAAGCATAAAACCTCCAATGTCAGGCAAAGAGATACCACCGCCGGGTCTTGAAAACAGGCGTCGTGTGTTGCAGCGAGAAAGCTATCGGGTTGTAGCGAGTCGTCGAACAACCACGTCCAGCAGTACCTGAGCGCCCTTGATCAGTTGATCTTCATCGGTGTGCTCCCGAGGGTTATGGCTGATGCCGCCCTTGCTTGGCACAAAGATCATCGCGGATGGCGCAACGCGCGCGATCATCTGAGCATCATGCCCTGCCCCGGAAGTCATGCGTCGATGGGTGAAATCGAAACGCCTGGCGCTGTCTTCGATGACCTGCGCCAATTCGGAGTCGAACACGACCGGCTGAAATCTCACCAGCTGCTCGGTGGAAACCCGTACGCCCTCACGCTCTGCGATGTTGGCGAGGAATCGGGATAAACGTGTCTCAGCCGCTTGCAAACGAGCCTCGTCGGGATCACGAAGGTCGACCGTAAACGTCGATTTGCGAGGAATGACGTTAATTACATTGGGTTCAAATTGCATGCAGCCAACGGTTGCCAAGGTAGTACCACCCGACTCACTGGCGATCTCGCGCAAGTGATTCACCACCGCGCTTGCGCAATAACCGGCATCGTGACGCAAATGAGTGGGTGTGGTGCCCGCGTGGTTGGCGTTGCCCTGAATCGTCACCTGCTGCCACGAAATCCCCTGGAGATTTTCGACCACACCGATCAGCGTTGACTCGGCTTCCAGGATCGGCCCCTGTTCGATATGCAGTTCCACATATTCGTGCGGAATCAGCGCGTCTGGTTCCATATCCCCAGCGTAACCAATACGGATGAGCTCATCGCCAAGACGGGTTCCGTCCGTCCCGATGGTGTTGAGCGCTTCGTCGACACTCATGCCACCGGCAAAAACCAGCGAGCCCATCATGTCCGGCTGGTAACGCACACCCTCTTCATTGGTGAACGCGCCGACCGTGATTGAGCGCTCAGGCGTTACGCCAGCGGCACGGAAAGCACGAATGACGGCAAGCCCCGCGAGAACCCCATAACACCCATCCAAAGCACCGGCGTTTGTCACGGTGTCGATGTGCGAGCCCATCATGAAAGGCGCCTCTGTGCCGTCATCGGTGCTTGAGCGGAGGGTTCCAAACACATTGCCGATGCGATCGACTTTGACGTCCAGGCCCAACTCATTCATCCAGCAGACGAGCTGATCACGGCCCTCCCTCTCGGCGTCAGTCGGCGCAATTCGGGTACGCCCTCCGTCCTTGAGGTCAACACCGATCTGGCCCAGCGTCGCGAGTTGCTCCAGGAGCTTTGACCCGTCCAGGTTTAATCCGTCATTGGCGCTTGCAACACTCATCAAACTTCTCCGTGACGCGGGATGCCCTTGGCGGGCTTTCGTAAATATTAATTCAATGAGATGCTCTACAAATTGACAATTTGGTATCGCGCACGCACTTCTGTTGCAAATATTGGCGCTTTATCGAAATAAAATTACCGGGATGCGGAAATGACGCTCGACGAGTTCGACATCAAGTTGCTGATTGAAATACAGCAAGATGCAACGCTCTCTCAGATTGAGCTGGGCAAACGGGTTTCGTTGTCTTCCGCAGCCGTCAACCGCCGTCTGAAACGCCTGAATGACGAAGGCGTCATCAAGAAGACCATCGCGGTGATCGAGCCAGCGGCCATGGGGCATCCGCTGACGATCATTGCTGAGGTCGAGGTCGAGAGCGAGCGCATAGATTTGCTGGATGCCATGAAGCAAAGCTTTGCCGCGTGTCCGCAAGTACAGCAGTGTTACTACGTTGCGGGCGAGTGGGACTTTGTGCTGATCCTCGCGGTCAGGAGCATGCAGCAATACACCGACCTGACCCGCGAGCTGTTCTTTGAGAACAACAACGTCAAACGATTCAAAACCCTTGTTTCGATGAGCACCGTGAAGCTGGGTTTGAATATCCCGTTGGGCGTTTAATAACCTACGGGGCAGGATTCGCAACTATAGCTCTGGGGGATTTTTTCTGCGCCCCCCTTTTCCCTGTAAATTAATGAAGGTATTTCCGTTGTATAAGATCGATGGCGACCACTACTGCAAATAAAGCAGCCGCTGCCAAAATCAACATACGAAGATGGTCGGATTGCGTCAAGGTTATATATGAATATGCCCCGTGATTGTTGACCAGGACTTGATGTGTCGCATCTGGACTTTTCGCGCCCTCCCCCGCATATCGAACAAACAAGCTATTTCGATAAAAAAACAGTAAGACAGCCGAAATTCCAGCTAAAAATTTAGAAACTAAAACAACCATTTTTATGCTCATCACCATAGACATCCAACCGGTCTAGGAACATCATTCGTCTGTCCAGCAAAAACCTCCTCGCCCTCACCAAATAAATCCGCCCCTGCTTTTCTCAAGCGCTTTCTTTTTTCTCTTTTCTTATACCGATCAAAGACCAACCAAGAAAAAAACAGACAACAATCCCTATCGCCGCTGCAGCAAGCACGAGAATAGATGAGTTAACTTTATTAGTTGTAGCAACAAGCCTTATTAGCGCAGTAAATGCAACACCACTATAAATGCTGTTTTGCAAAGATTTTCTTGGATTTAATGGTTGTTTTACGATGTAAAATAGAGCTCCAAGCATCATTGAAATAACAACCGCACAAACAATTATAAGTAGCATCATGTGGATCCACCCTGATTAAAGCTACATCTAAAGGTGATCGTGACAACTCAAATAGGCAACATTCTGGGTGATGCTAGTACAGGGCCATCACTCTGTCCAATAACTGCTCTTGGCCCCCGTGACTGGGGACCAATAGGCCTCTTCGTGCGAAAGATCCTGATGGCTCAGCGACCAAGGCTATCTGCCAATCTCCTGGCCTGCTGAGTCGCGGCCTCACGCGCGCTGAGGTCAACGTCTTCCCCCAGGATGGTTTTCTCCACAATCACTGAATGCACATCCGTCACGCCGATAAATTTCAGCCAGGCTTCCACGTAGGGCTTCTGGAAGTCGAAGCGCTCTGCCGGGGTGATCGATTGCGCCGAAAAATCCAGGCCACGGGCGTACATCACCACGGCGGTTTTGTTGTGCAGCATGCCTTCCAGACCGCGCTCCGGATCGAAGCTGAACAGGATGTCTTTCTGCGACACCAGGTCGATGAAGTGCTTGAGTTTGTACGGGATGCTGAAATTCCACAGCGGAACGGACATCACCAGCACATCCGCGCTGTGCAAATGCGCGGCCAGATCCTTCAAGGTGTTCCAGGCGTCTTCTTGCCCCGGGGTCAAGGACGTGCCATTGAGTCCGGCGTATTTGGCCTCCATGGCCAGATCATTGAATTCCGGCAACGCCATGTTCCAAAGGTCAAGGGTGATGATTTCGGTGTCCGGGGTGTTTTCCTGATAGCGCGCAATGAAGCTGCGGGCGACTTCAAGGGAGGCCGAGCGCTGTTTGCGCGGGGAACATTCGATATGCAGAAGAGTAGTCATGGCACGCCTCGGGTAGTGGGAGATGGGGGCGATGAACATTGCAACATAGTTTTATTTAGAATATAAATCGCAAATAAATCATCCATTAATCACAGATCAAACTATGTTCGATGCTCTGCTGCTCAAGACATTTGTCACGGTCGTCGATGAAGAAGGCTTCAGCCGTGCAGCCGAGAAGCTGCACCTGACCCAGTCTGCGGTCAGTGGGCATGTGCGGCGACTGGAAGAACAGATTGGTAAACCCCTGTTGAGGCGTACCACCCGTTCCCAGCAACTGACGCCCGATGGCGAACGCCTGGTGGCTTATGCACGCACCATCCTCGCGCTGAACCGTGATGCCTGGGCAGAACTGACACGCACGCCGTTTCACGGGCGACTGCGGATCGGGGTATCCGAAGACTTTGTCGAATCGCGATTAATGCGGACTTTTCAGGATTTCGCGGCGCAGTACCCGGGGATGGAGATCGACGTGCAGGTGGGCATTCCGGGCACGTTGCTGGCCTCGATGAAACAAGGGCATCTGGAACTGGTCATCGGTTCTCTGTGCGAAACCAGCGACACGGGGCTGCTGCTGTGGCAAGAACCACTGGTGTGGGCCTGGTCGGCGCAACCCGTCACCCAGTTACCGACGCCGTTGCCGCTGGCCCTGTTCCCCGAGCCGTGCCCTTATCGCGAGGTAGCCCTGACGCAGCTGGCTCGGGCAGGGATCGCCCAACGAACGGCGATGTTGTGCAGCAGCGCGGCCGGATTGCGAGCAGCGGCACTGGCTGGCTTCGCAGTAGCACCCATGCCAGTCAGCCAGTTGGGGCAAGGGTTGGCGGTTCTTGGCGCAGAACAAGGGTTGCCGGACTTGCCCGATGCGCAGTTTCGGTTGTTTAGCGCTCCTGAAGCGGATCAGGCGATTGTGGCAGCGGTCACTCAACTCATTGTGGAGTATTGCTCCACGCGCAGGACTTAAGAATCATACCTTGTTGACCCAATTACTCACTGCTCAGGGAGAGCGCCATGTCTGTAGAAATCCAGCTTTCGGAAAATGCGACTGAAGCAGAGCGACTAGGAATTTTGACCCCATTGCTGGCCCATAACCTGGCCAACGGTGGAGACGACGCCTATGAAACTTTTGCTCTGTTGCTACGAGACGCTGACAGTAACGAAGTTATTGGTGGGCTGTACGGCAAGGTCTCTTATCGATGGCTGCTCATCGATCTTGTCAGCGTTCCCGAGTCAATGCGTGGTCAGGGCATCGGAGAACGGCTAATGCGCATGGCTGAAGAAGTTGCGCAGAAAAAACACTGCATTGGTATCTGGCTGGAGACCTTCAGCTTTCAGGCTCCCGGTTTTTATCGAAAACTTGGTTACTCCGAATTCGGACGCCTGGCAGACTATCCACCGGGACATACCCGGCTCTATTACCAGAAGTCGTTGCGCTGACCGCGTTTTGGATCTTGGGCCGATAGCTGTGCTTCGTACTGTCCGCCATGGGCTGTGGATTTCGGTCAGTCATGACACACCGGAATCGGCCATGGAATATCCTCCCCGCTATGAGACAAAGACCGGGAGTCTGCGGAGCACCAATACATCAAGGAGAATTGCACATCATGGATGAAGCCATTACGTACCGAACGGCAGCCGTAGAGGATGCACTAACCATTTGTGAACTCGGCCAATTGCTTAACGCGGTACATCACGCTGCCCGTCCCGATATTTATACTGCTGCTACCCAGGATTTTTCGCGCGACCTTCCTCACTGGATGAGTTTTTTCGAGAAACCGGGTCAGGTTGTATTCATTGCGAATGTCGCTCACCAAGCCGCAGCCTTCATTTCTGCCAGCCTGTCGACAAGCTCCGGACCGCTGATGCAACCGCTGGCTATTGTTCGAATCGGATCGGTTTGCGTAGCCGAGCAATTTTGGGGAAAAGGCATTGGTCGAACCTTGGTACAACTCGTTCAAAACTGGGCAATCGAGCATAACGCCCAAGACATAAGGCTGTCTGTATGGGCGTTCAATGCACGTGCTACGCGTATGTACACCGAGTTGGGGTTCGAAACCCGTGCATTCGAAATGGGAATGCGCGTGTAAGGGTGATTCCCTCCAACGTGAAAAAGAACTTTGAGCTACAGCTTTGGGTCGATTTCGGTTAGTCGCGACAGGCAGCAATCGGCCAAAAGCAGACCATGGACACGCAGCTAATACGTCAGTAATGTGCAAAAAAAAATGCCGCTTTCTCCCTTCTTGATGTCGCGTTTACAGACTCGATTTTTTGATTGTTCAAGGGATTACGCATGAACATGGAATATTATGCGACATCGCATGTCGCAAAATTAATTGTGATGCCACAAGCCGTACGACAACTAAAAATTGAATGATCGGAGCAATAAAGTGGAAATCAAGATTGATATATTGGATTCTCCAACAGAAAAGGATCAAGGAGTTCTGAATAATAGGTTTTCAGAATATCTTCGAATTCAATATCCAAATCTACCGCCAGAATCGGAAGATAAAATATTTATGGTGGTTGCACGCGATGAAGTAGGCGACTACATCGGAGCAATAAGCTGTAATTGTTACTGGGATGGCTTAGAAATTGATACCTTTTGGGTTAAGGAATCTCATCGCGGTAGAAAAGTCGGTTCTATGCTATTGGAAAAAGCAGAAACGATTGGCGCCAACAATGGGGCAGTAGTTGCATTCTTAAAAACCGTTGATGCTAAACAGTTCTACGAGAAGCATGGGTATGAGATTTATGGTGTTCTTGAGGATCGACCAATCGGGACTAACCTGTATCATTTAAAGAAACGGCTAGTAAAACACGCATAACAACTGGTTCAAACCGTTCGCTTCGATCACTGGGACGGGCTAAAGCCCGCCCCTTAACCAAATGCTGGTCAGCGTCCGCATTGGGTCGACTGCTGCCCTTCGCAACAGGCAGCAGTCGGCCAAAAGCTGCCGTTAGATCTAGGCCGGGTGCCGGCCACCTGCTTCATGACTACACCGGGCGGGAAAATGATGGCACGGGGGGGGCTACTATTATCGGGCACGGTATTACTCTCCTAGCTTTGGACGGTTTATCTCGGGAGATCCGATTGGCTTGGCTGGCGGGCTTGATATCTATGCATATGTTCGTGGGAATCCGTTGAGTGGAATTGATCCATTAGGTCTTTTCGATATCCTCGCTTATAGCCAATGGATGAATGATCACGCACATACAAGTTCTCAGCATCAATGTGCGAAGTATGTTCGGCGAGGTCTCGAAGCTGGAGATGCAGATACTACTGGGCACCCTAGTGATGCGAAAAATTATGGGCTGACGTTGACAAACAATGGGTTTACGCCTATTCCTTCAGAAAATTACACTCCTCAAGCAGGTGATACCGTAGTATTTCAACCATGTCCCGGCGGAAATCCGTCTGGACATATTGAAATGTTCAATGGTGATCGATGGGTATCGGATTTCAACCAAAATCATTTCTTACCAGGTATCGAATATGAAAACTCGACATATCAAATATATCGAGCATCAAATTAATAATATAAAATCTATAATATTATTCTATTTGCGGAACCTGGTATTCCTGCATGTCGCTGGAGTGCCGCTTCTATTTGCACAACCTGCCTACCCACAAGGTGTTGAATCAACAGATGTTGTCTATCAACTATATAAGAATTATGGTTGGGAGGCGCTATTCTCATCTCCAGATGATGCCAAGAAGAGCATTGGAGACCCTCTTCTAATGCAATCGAAGGAAGAACTCGAGAAATATTTTGATGACAAACTTGTGCACCTCATTTTAAAGGAGGCAGATTGTATTGCAAAAAAATCCGGCGAGCTTTGCAAGTTAGAGTTTAATCCAATATTTGCCTCACAAGATGCGTCCGCATCAGAATTAAGCATAAAGAGCATCAATCCAAGGCGCGTTGACGTGCAATTTGTTTATCCATCAAATCATGAAAAAATCAAGCTTTCGTATGTAATGATTGACTCTCCGAAAGGATGGAGAATTGCAGATATCAAATATATTGGCAGTCATGCATCACTGAAGAATCTTCTGGAAAGATAAATTATGACATCACCGGAGCATTAATGCATATGCTTGCGAGGATTGACTTCGACATATTGATTCGTGCGCTTTATACGGCCTATGTCAAAGACAACCCATTAAATGTAGATCAAGACCAGCCTTTCTTAATTTTTTTCTTTAAATTCAGTTGGCCAACTTCTAAGAAAGTACCATTCACCTATGACCCTTATGGCCAAACCAGCAGCAGCGGCTCCGCGAATGCTAACTGCTTCGGGTCGACTGCTGCCTGTTGCGTCGACCGGTCGAATCCACAGCCAGAAGAAGACGTTCGCCCGAGCCGCTTCCGCCAGAATCGGACGATCAGCCTGGGTGGCCGTCCTAACAAATGGAGATATGATCTGCCTACCAAATGAGAGCCAATTCAGGCCTATGATTCTTCAATAACCACCTGTATGAAAAGAGCACGGCATGATGATAAATGATTCAGATTTAGCCGAAATGATTCCTTCCGCGCTAACGGGTGTAACTGTCGGGATCGGTTCGCAGATCCTGCTTTTTGGTGATATGGCTAGCGTGTTAATTCAGTGCCCATTCGTTTGTGATATCAATAGGGTATGCAGGTGGGGGCATGGTGAAGACGCTGCCACCAGCCCTTTACTTTTCGACTTTCTAAACCTCGATGTAGAAGGTTTTTCAATTGATAATTTTGGGGTTTTCACCATTACTTTCAGTACGAACATGATCTTGAAAATCTTTCCTGAGAAAAATGGATTGGAGTCTTATGTAGTGAGTACGCGGCGCGATATATTCCCCATCTTGGTGTGGTAGCCGGAAGAACGCGATGGCTCTCAGTGGAGAATAGGGCTCGAGCCCCGGCTTCCGTACTGACTCTGGTTGCTGAACCTCCGGGTCGGTTGCAGCACGGACATCAGCGCGGTGATTTCCTTGAGCGCCTCTATGAAGTCGGTTCTCAAGTCGTGGTTATGGCCGCTCACTAAAAACACTCCTTCGATTAAGATAACTTGCTGTCGGCGTGCTTCTGGTCGATAGCGGTGCATCGAGACCGACTGCCAACGACCAAAAACAGTCAATCATCGAGAGCAACCAAGATCAATCAAGCGTCTTTCGCAGTCATGTACTTGCTGAAGTTGTTGATATGGTCGTCGAGATTATCCTCGAGCATCATCCGGTACTGCTCACAAAAATACTTCAACATTGCTTCGCGAGCCTGCGCCATTTCCTCGCCTGATTTGAAGTTGCGAGCGCTCACCCAAGCGTTGAATCGAGTGGTGCCAAACATCATCGACGCGCTTACCTTGCCAAGGTCTCCGAACGCCCTAAGCTGCTTGTTCGACAGGTTTATATGCGCGTCTGCACGATCATAGAATGCTTCATCGGTCGCATCTGGCATTGCTGATTACCTTTCAATCATTTTCGGAAATTCCGTAATTGGAACACTTCCCGCATCGGCTAGCTACGACACGTAAACGATAAATACCAAGGTTTGACGTCCGCTATTGGTACGAGCCGTTTATCGCGCGGTTGCCCTTCAGCAAGCGTTGAACCTGGCGATAACCTGTTCGGCGACTCACGCGGACTCGAGCGTTTTCCCACCGAGTGATCCCTTGGCCCTCTATCGTTGAATGGACTTCCTATGCATCACCGCATCCATGCCGCTTACCATCAAGCGAAGTTTAGCCGTAGCCGCTGTGCCTGGCTGTTTATCGACGATGTACCTATCGAGGAGTGGCTAAACAGTCACCTCGAATACCCCGATCTAGACCTGAACGGTCTTTCATTGATGTGGTTGTTGGATGAGGAAGAAGACGCGCTCGCCCAACGGCGTTTCGCGCCTGCAGAAGACGGCACATCGACGCCGGTTCCGCTGCTGGTCTGCGGCGATGACATGGACTTCGATTGCTTTGTGCTGATGACCGAACAGGTGATTGACGGAGATACTCTGCACTGGCGCCGTTTTGGGTTGAGCGTGTCCAGCGGCCTGGAAGTCGGTATTACCACTCGATGGGACGCCGAGAATCGCCCGATCAGTTTTTCCCTGGCGGAATTTCGCGAGGCGCTAGAGGACTTTTACAGGCTGATGAAAGCCTGAGGAGCTGAGTGAATTACTCCTGCTCAAGTCGAAAGTTTTGCCAAAGAGTTGTCCGCCATTTAACGAAGCGATCGAACGCCAGGGTGATGAACCGCAAATGAGCAAACTGGGTTGCAAGTGTGGCCATGTGATTACCGATCAGACCGACAGCTCGCCCTTTAAGGCGAGCCTGCTTCGCGACGAAGTAGAAAATGAATTCTGGGATGAAGTGCACCGTGAGCTCAAACCTCTGATAGAGGCGGCGGAATCCGGAGACAAGGCTGCGATAGCTGAAGCATTTGGCGAGTTCGCACCCTGGATCAGCGCTACTGACGAACTGCAAGGCCGGATATCCAGCATCTACATTCATCGAATGTCGACTGCCTACGAATGCCAGAACTGTGGACGCCTTTGGGTGCAAAAGGATGCCAGTGACAGATTTGTTTCCTATGTCCCTGAGGAAGGCGCATATGGGGCGATCCTGGCAGTGGCATCAGGAGAGTCTGAAAATCGAAATTGAGCGTGCGCGATTGGCCGAAAGCTGCCGTTGCAATTGGCTGCATTCGGCCAGAAGCAGTCATTCAAGGCGATTCGATAACACTCACCCGCTGAGCATCATGATGCGGTCTATTGACTACCAACGCCTTGATGGACAAGCATTTCAACTCATTGGCACAGCGAACACCGCACTGGCGCGCGCAACTGCTCGCTCACCGACATGCAAACTGACCGCGGCAAACGCCAGTTGACGTCCTTTTTTGGAGTACTCAAGACGCACTTCCAGCCACTCATTGATTTGTACTGCGCCGAGATAATCCAAGGTCATGCTCGCCGTGATCAATGGCTGCGGAGGGTCGCTGGAAAATGCCATGGCGTAACCCATACCCACATCGGCTAATGTCGCCAATACACCTCCATGCAAGGTGCCGCGGCCATTGGCATGTCGTGAGTCAGTCAATAATCCCAGTTCCAATTGCAGCCCGTTGCCCCTCGCGTAGATCGGGCCAAGCAAATCAAGCAACGGACTACTGCGGGTAAACGGGGTAAAACCCTCGGGAATTGCTGTGGCGCTCATGGTCCCTCCTTGTGCCGGCTACTAACCTGTGTCATTGACCTGAATACATCGATTCCAACTCGGGGGTTTATTTGTAATCGCGCAATGGGGCAAGAACTATACGTATGCAGAATTTGCAGTGATAAACCATGTGCCCTGAATGGCCAGCTTAAAAATAAATCCGTCCACTTTTCCTCCCCTGTTCCCGCTCGTAATCGGCACATCTCGCTCATCGAAAACAGGTGCAGCGCCAGGTTAAGACGAAAGGTGATTTAACCTTGACTGAAGCAGGGTCAGTCCAGCAGTGCCATTGCGCCTGTGGACGTGCTCGTTGGCGGTAGCGTTTCCAGTGCACTGGCGAGGAAATCGACAAACACCCGGACTTTCTGCGACACATGCCTATGGCTGGCGTACAGCGCATAGATCGCGCGCCGAGGCATCGAGTGCCCGGGGAGCAGTTGCAGTAACTGGCCACTGTCGAGCAAGGGCTTGGCGATGAACGAAGGCAAGGCGCCGATGCCCAGGCCGGCCAGCAACATGTCGCTGAGCATCAGGCTGTTGTCCACCGCAAGGCGCACTGGCAGTTCCAGGCGGCTACTGCCTTGCGGGCCTTGTAGGTGCCAACTGCCGGGATGCTCGGCCAGGCGATATGCCAGGCAGCTATGCTCGCGCAGGTCGTCGACGCTATGCGGCGTGCCGTTGGCCAACAGGTAAGCCGGTGCGGCACAGATCACTTGTTCAACTTCGCCCAGGCGTCGGGAGATCAGCGAGGAGTCTGGCAGGTGGCTGCGAATCCGAAGCGACACATCAAAGCCCTCGCTGACTACGTCCAGCAGGCGGTCGTCGAGGGTGAGCTCGACCTTCAGCTCTGGGTAGCGCTGCATGAATGCCACCAGGATCGGCGACAGCACCTTGAGGCCAAACGACAGCGGCGCGTTCACTCGTAAACGACCGCTGGGTTCACTGGCGCCGACTTGGGTCGCACGTTCCAGGGCTTCCAGTTCGTCGAGCAGGTGGCAGCATTCGTTGAAATACGCCTGCCCAGCCTCGGACAGGCTCATCCGGCGGGTGGTGCGCAGTAGCAACAAGCTGCCCAAGCGTTCCTCCAACTGCCGCACCTGCTTGCTCACCGCCGCTGTGGACTGTCCCAGGTCGAGAGCGGCCAGGCTGAAACTGTCGCGCTCGACCACGCGGCGAAAGGTACGCATGGCCACCAATACATCCATATTGTTTCTCCTGGGTTGAAACTCAATCAATGAAGCGGCTGATTATCTATGATTTATCAGCCAATAACATGACCGCTCCCCCTTAAGGAGTCATGTCATGTTGCGGTATTCGTGGATCAAAAATCTTACCGGGCTGGCCGCCTTGTCTGTGCTCAGTTCACTGTGCAGCGCTGGCACGCTGGGTAAGCCCGAGGTGGGTATCAGCCCCTGGGGGCAGAAGGACGAGATCGGGCGCCTGAACCTGATGACCCCTCAGTCGCAAGCGGCGATCATGGCCCGGACCAATGGTGCCCAGGCCTACGACCTGGCGGTGGAATACTTCGTCGGCATGCCCAGCTGGCAAGCGGCGGGTGACCCGCCCTACCAGATGTGGATGACTCACACCCCCCACGGCAATGTGATCGCCGACCCGATGAAGGTCGGAGAACCGATGAACGAGCACGTCAGCTATAGCGGCTCGGCGGTGTCCATGTATGCCCACATGGGTACCCATATAGACGCTCTCAACCACTTTGGCCTGGACGGCAAGATCTGGAACGGCTTTCGTGCCGATCAGCACCTGGGCGACCGTGGCTGGAATGTCACTGGAGCAGAAAAACTGCCACCGATCATCGCCCGCGGGGTGATGATCGATGTCCCGGCAGCCAAGGGCCTGGAGCAACTGGCGGATAGCTACCGCATCACCCGCAGCGATTTACAGCAGGCGCTGGCCAAGCAGCGAGTGACGCTGGAGAAAGGTGACGTCGTGCTGATCCGCACCGGACGCATGCGTGACTATGAGCACGCCCAAGCCTACATGGCCAACCCGCCAGGCCTGAGCCTGGATGCGGCGAAGTTCCTGGTGGAGGACGGCGGCGCCATGGTAGTCGGTGCCGATAATCTTAGTTTTGAGACTTTCCCTTCCGAGGTCGATGGCAACTACCTGCCGCTGCACACCTATCTGTTGGCCATGCAGGGCGCACCGATCATTGAGTTGGTGAATTTGGAGGGCTTGTCCAGGGACCGCGTTTACCAATTCGCCTTTGTGGGGGCCTCTTTGAAGCTGCGCGGAGCCGATGCGGCGCCGATTCGCCCAATGGCCCTGCCCGTCCACTGAGCACACGGCGTTATTTATTCAGGAGATCACCATGTCAATGCACTCAGCACCCTCACACCCGCTTACCTTGTCCAACCCGCCGGGGCTGTATGACCCCAGCGCCAACGGCTACTCCCATGTGGCCCAAGTGGCTGCCGATACCCGGCTAGTGTTTATCGCCGGCCAAGGCGGGGAGACCGCCGATGGCCAACTTTCGGCTGACTTTTCCGATCAAGTACGCCAGGCTCTGGCCAACCTGCAGACGGCCCTGCGTTCGGTCGGCGCCGAGGTCGGCCAGGTGGCCAAGCTGACGGTGCTGATCGTCGATCACAGTCATGCGCGCCTTGGGATTTTTGGCGCGCAATTGCAGCAACTCTGGGGCTCCTCGCCAACACCGGCCTGTACCCTGATACCGGTACCACGCTTGGCCCTGGATGGCATGTTGTTTGAAGTCGAGGCAGTGGCTGTGCTGCCCGCCTGAACCTGGCCGGCCCGGGGCATATCAATTATGCCCGCGGGCCTGGCGGCTTCGGCCCCGCTAATGATTGCAGGCAGACGCGGCAAGCTTCGGGCGGATGGCTCCGGGAGCTTGTCAGACGGGTCGCAATGTCTACTTATTCAGGGGCGATTCACAATCAGGATTGGCCTGACAGGGTATGGGGACAGTCGAAACATGCATCGGTCGTCCGCGCCAATCCGGCCTGTTCAGCCCCATAAAAGATCATAGTGCCACTGCCTGACACCAGGTAACACCATGACCCCGAGCGCCAGGGACCGGCGCTCCACTCCCCGTTGCCCCCCTCATATAGCCCCGCTCACAAAGCATTCATTTCAGCAATATCACGCACCACCTGATCTGCAGAGCGGTCGAACATCGCCTGCTCCTGCGCATCCAGAGACAACTCGATCACCCGCACAACACCATCCTCTGCCAGCACACAGGGGACACCCATGGCAATACCAGTTCGCCCGTACTCGCCCTCGAGAATCGCGACCGTCGGCAAAATGCGGTTTCGCCCATTGGCGATAGCATCCACCATCTGTGCAATTGCCACGCCCGGCGCATCGCAGGCGCTCCCCACCTTCTTCAAACCCAGAATCTCGCCGCCACCCTGACGTGTGCGCTCCACAATCTGCTCTATCTGCTGATTGGACAGGAAGTGAGACAGCGGCACCGAACCGACCGCACAGTATCGCATCAGCGGCACCATGCTATCGCCATGCCCTCCCAGCACCAGCGCCGTGATATCCCGAGCAGAAAACCCTGTCTCCTCGGCAATGAAACACTTCATGCGCGCTGTATCCAGTACCCCCGCCTGCCCGAACACTCTGTTGCGTCCCAGCCCACTGAGACACCAAGCCCGATAGGTCAGCACGTCGACCGGGTTCGACACCACCAACACCGTCGCCGCCGGAGCATGACGATTAATATCCAGCATGATGCTATCGAGAATTGGCAGATTGATACTCAATACATCCTGACGCGACTGACCAGGCTTGCGGGGCACACCCGCCGTAATCACCACCAGGTCAGAATCCTGCAGCAGTTCGGCATTGGACCCGCCGTAAACCCTGGTATCAGAACCTGACTCAACTGCCGCCTGCCAGACGTCCAGCGCCTTGCCCTGTGCCAACTCACCCTGCACATCAATCAACATCAACTCACGACAGAACTCTTCCCGGGCGATGATCTGAGCCGCAGCCTCACCCACCATACCGGCACCCACAATTGATAGCTTATTCACCTCACACCTCCCTGCGGCTCGCGCCACCAGCAACACGCCCGCCTATACAGAGAAGTATTACCCGCTAATGCTAAAAGACCACCCGAAGGTGGCCTGTATTTGTTTTACCTGCTTTTCGCCATTCCCATGGCGGCATTACTTCAGCCTCTGATAACCCCCGTAGGCCGAGCCGCGCGCCCTTAGCGGACTGCTCCAGGTCTATCGCAGCCCTTTGCCATCGTCCGCAATGGGTTGTGGATTTCTGCCTGTCGCGAAAGGCTGCAACCATCCCATAGCTGCCCGTGGTGAGTGGCGGCAACCGACCAGAAGCCGACAACCAGATAGCAAACCTCAAAGAGACCGAACAATGAGGTCGCCGGCTATTTAAGCAGCGGTGTCCTAGAACTTTTCTCCATTTATCGGTCTATGTGGACAGGCACATCCTCGGTAAGCGCGACCTCGCAGGCTTCCCGCAGTCAGATGGCCACACGTCCATTGTCAATCAGAGGTTGTCTTCGCTCATGAAATTCCATGACCCACGGATGGTGCTCTTCGGCCTGTTCGCGCTCGCGGCAGTGGGCTCCGCATCAGCAACACAAATGAAGACCTCAACCCCTGTTTTCGCAACTGAAGTGGCAGCCGTTCAGGCTCCGGTCGAGGCTGCCGGCAACCCTTGGCCAACCTTGGCCAGTATGGCTGGCAAACAGCCGGGTCCATTGCTGGCCCATGACGACCGATACTGGCATGACGGCCGTTGGCACGATCGTAGAGACGATTGGCGCCGAGACGAATGGCGTAGAGAACAGTGGCGCAGAGAGCAAGCCCGTCGAGAAGCTGAACGCCATCGTTATTGGGAGCGCCACGATGATCGGCCCATGCGGCACCGCTACGAGGACGATCACCGCTACTATCGTCGCTAGTGCGACGCCACGAGACGGAAGTCTGACCATTCAACGCGACGGTCGAAGCTGGACCGTCGCCGACCAGCCAGAAGGCCACTCAGAAACTCAACCGCGCACCAGGTAGGCTCCCGACGGAACCCGATGCCGCAGCTTCTTGCATTTGCCGGGTGGGGGCTGATGCCCGGGCGGTCGATCAGGAAACCAGATTCGGCATTTACCCGGTGGCGGCCAATGGCCGCGGGGAATCTCAACGCCATCGTACGCGGGCGCTGGCTCGGCGGAAGCCACTTGCAATTCTCCTTCGGGCGTTGCGCGAGCGAAGTTGCCAGCGTCGCGCCCAGTGTCCGGAGTGGATTGTTCAGCAGCGGCCATTTCTGCTTCGCGGAGCCTTTGGGCCTCCTCTTCGAGCCCCTTCTGTACTGCGACCTGGTCCTCTTTGGCGTTGGGTAAGGTACTCGAAGCCTCGGCCTGTTGCGCCGCCTGGATCAATTGGAAGTTGCGGTTACGCAACTGCACGTTGCTACCAACCCTCATGTTCGAGCGCACCGCCAACGTTTCAGCCTGCTGGTACTGCCCCTGCTGAAGACGCAACACACCGAGGTAATGCAGCGTCGCGGGATTGTTCGGCTGGATATGCAGGGCACGCTCCAGCGTGGCAGCGGCCAGGTCCAGCTGGCCATCTCCATACTGCCGCGAAGCGGTTTCGATCAGGGTGGTTGATGCACTGTTACTTTGCGAGGGCGCCCTTCGCTCGGCAGCAACCGAACAAAGCGACGTGACGACGCAGAACGCCAGGATAAGACCCGGCAGAAAAATCTTGGTTGGCATCAGGGGCGGACTCGGCTGATCTCGGACGGCACTGTCGTAAAACAGGCCACCAGCACTGCTCGGCATCTGCGACACAGGGCCCCCATTGACCTGGCCAGTACCCTGAAGTTCCCGCCGCAACGGCCATTGCGGACGGAGTGGAATTCGCAGGCCGCCGCACCGGTATCAATTTTTACCTGAAATTTTAAGCTGGTATCATTCAAGCACTGACAAACCGAGCAGAAAATATGAATCGTCGTAAAAAAATAAATCAGTTATTAAAGGCTAATGCCAAAAAGGCCAGCGCCAAATTGGCACCGAAAAGCAAGACTAAATACATTAGTAAAGCTGACCGATTGAAGCTGGCGGCTGAAGCCGGTCAGGACTCAATCACTTCCGCTGAGAGCTGATCTACGTAGCCTTCGCGACCGACCGCTTCCGCCGCAGAGCCCACTTCCCTGCCCAACCGATCTGACAGATTGCGCGGACGTCAAAACTGCTACAGCGGTTTTTTTGTTGAGCTGCAGCAGTTCCCTTACCACGAGTTTACAAACTTTCTTCTTTGTAGGGTGACTGAAGAAACTCTGCTATCAGCGATGTGATCTGCTGCTGAATCACCCCACGTGAGCGACCGCCGTCGCCATCCCGGCAAATGATGCCATCGCCTGGTACATCTTCTTCGAGCAAGACCTCCGCGCCAGGTTTGCACATCGACAAGAAGCTGAAATGGCTTGCGTCGCTGATTTCGACGTAACGGCTTGACGCCGCAGGCAAGCGTTTGGCCAGGTTGGCAGACTCCAGTTCAGCAGGAAGGTCGTGCGACGGTACGCCGGCAGCGATCACCAGCGTTGGTACCGGCAGCGCCGCCAGGCTTTCATCGGTCATGCCCCGTGAAAGGCCAATGTCCAATGTAACCACAGCAGTGACGCGTTTATCGCGCAAATCGGCGGCCAACGCGGCCTTTGATTTTGAGGTGCTTGCAGGGTTTATCTTTCCATAGACGGTGCAACTTGCTAATTGCGGGTGGGCTTTGCAGTCATGGGCGAAGCGGTCTGGATCGAAACGAGCACCGGCGATCTCCAAGGCGGTCATGCCGCCGAGTGAATGGCCCACTACTGCAATTCGGTCATTGGCGACCAAGCCGAATTTTTCAGGTTGAGTCGTGACGCTATCAATGGCTCGACGCACATCAACGGGCCGCTGCCATAACTGCGCCGCTGCTTGAGGGCTACGGTCATGAGTGGTGGTGCCAGGGTGATTGATCGCGGCAACGATATAACCCCTATGAGCCAGAGCACTGGCAAGCCAGATCTGGTTGCTCCAGTTCCCCCTGTACCCGTGGGAGAGCACCAACAATGGATGCTTGCCCGCAGCTGGCGGCGCGTTACGAACGGCAGAAGCACCGACAAACACCACATCATCGCCGATCAATTGCGTTGCGGCGGCAGTCGCACTGGGGTACCAGACGACCATCTCCAGTGCGCGGTCATTGTGCGAGTCCGCCAGTGTGGAAGATTGGAAGCCGACAGGGTTCTCGTCAGCGAGTGCGATAGAAGTCAGCCAGGTGAACAGCAGGACGCCGAAAGCTATTTTCAATGTCGTTTCTTCCTTGATTAGACAAATACATGGCAACCTGAACCCGCCGTCAGGCGAATCCACCTTCGTACGGAGTCGAAGCTAACGTGGCTGCATAGTGAGCACGGACATTAAAGCCCACAATCGAATCCACGGGCATAAATTTCATCGTTAACTCTGTTCGCGGTCTTTTAGAGAGAAGGCTGAACGTCCGCTTTCCCGCGTGTCTTGCCTAGTGAAAGGCACTCACCACCCGCTAAGCATCCTGCAATTTCTCACGCAGAAACTCGATAAACCGTTGGGTTTTCGCCGGTAACAGCCGCGTCTCGGTGAGGGCGTAAACCGAGACGGGCGAAGCCTGCCACTGTGGCAAGACTCTGCGCAGCGTGCCGTCGGCGAGGTCTTGCGCAACGATGCCTTCGGCCAATAACGCGACCCCCAGATCCAGCGTCGCCAGACGTCGAATCATTCCCACGCTGTTGAGTTCAAATCGACCGCCCACCTCAA
Source organism: Pseudomonas sp. GW822-FHT02G04 (assembly GCF_058802085.1). Taxonomy (NCBI): domain Bacteria; kingdom Pseudomonadati; phylum Pseudomonadota; class Gammaproteobacteria; order Pseudomonadales; family Pseudomonadaceae; genus Pseudomonas; species Pseudomonas sp. GW822-FHT02G04. Next base: position 315,478 of record NZ_JBXANU010000002.1, on the reverse strand, counting down.
CTTCCACCTCCCCTTCACTGCTGGAGAGCATCCAGCGTTCGGCACGGGTTCCGCGCAGACGCAGGCATTGGTGGTGGGTCAGGTCCGAGGGCTGAACGGGATCGCCGTACTGTTCGAGATATCGGGGTGAGGCGTAAAGACCGCGGCGCAAACTGGCGAGCTTGCGGGCGATCAGGTTCGAACTCGCGGGTTCGCCCATGCGGATGACCACATCAATCGGCTCACTCACCAGATCGACCTGACGCGGGGTCAGATCGAACTCGAAGCTGATGCCAGGATACAGCCGGGCAAACTCCGCTATCAGCGGCGCCAGGTAGATATTGGCGAAATCCACCGGCAGCGAGGCCCGCAGCACACCGCTGGGGCGGGCCAGCATTTCACCGAGCTGCTCGTGCGCGAGCCGGGCTTCTTCGACGATGCGTTTGCAGCGATCGAAGTACAACTGCCCTGCCTCGGTCAGCTCGATCTTGCGCGTGGTGCGATGCAAAAGCCTGAGCCCGATTTCTTTCTCGAGGCCACTTATCCGGCGCGACAGCGTCGAGTTCGGCATGCCCATCGCCTCGGCCGCGCGGCGGAAACTGCGCGCCTTCACAACCTCGACGAACAGCGCCATGTCGTTGAGAAACTCCAAAGCTATTGCTCCACCAGTGGATCAGTCATTTCAATTTTACCCGGTTTATCCCGGATTCGGATTGATCAATGATAGCCCCATGCCGCAACCCTACTGCCAGGAGAATCATCATGACCTACGAAAAATTCAGTGCCGATAATGCCGCCCTGCTGTTGATCGATCACCAGGTGGGAACGATGGGTTGGGTGAAATCCATCCCGTTCGAAGAACTGAAACGCAACGCGCTGATGCTCGCCAAAGCGGCCAGCATTCTGAAACTTCCGGTGGTGCTGACCTCCAGCATGGAAGAGTACGCGCAGGGGCCGCTGCTGAGTGAACTGGAGCAGATCCTGCCCGCCGAGTTCGCTTCCCGCGTCAAACGCCTGGGCATCGTCAACGCCATGGACGATGAACACTTCGCTGCCGCCGTCAAAGCCACGGGCCGTAAAAAGCTGATCATTGCCGGTGTCACCAATGACGTGTGCACGGTTTATCCGGCGCTGAGTCTGGTGCGCGAAGGGTATGACGTTCAGGTGGTGGCCGACGGTGGCGGTTCACCGAGTGTGATGGCCGATGACATCGCCCTGCGGCGGATGGATAAGGGCGGCGTGACGCTGACCACCACCAACCAGCTGATCGCTGAACTCGCCGGAAGCTGGGCAACGCCGCAGGGTGGGCAGTTGGTGCAAGTGCTGATGGAAGCGTTGCAAGGCTAAAAATTGGCTGCAAATCCTGTGGGAGTGGCGCACCGCCGCTCCCACAGGGATATGCGTTTGACTGATTGCAGCCGTCTACATCTCAACCTGCGTACCCAGTTCGATCACTCGATTGAGCGGCAAATTGAAGTATTTGAGGTTGCTGTTGGCGTTCTTCAGCAAGAACGCGAACAGGGTCTCGCGCCAACGGGCCATGCCGATACGCTTGGTCGGGATGACCGTCTCGCGGCTGAGGAAATACGTGGTGCGCATCGGGCTGAAATCCAGCTCTTTCAAATGGCACAGGCTCAACGCCAGCGGCACATCGGGTTCTTCTATAAAACCAAAGTGCAGACTGACCCGGAAGAACCCTTCGCCATAGGACTCGACCTCGAACCGCTGATCTGCAGGCACACGCGGGCGGTCTTCAGAGACGACGGTGAGAAACACCACCTGCTCGTGTAGCACCTGGTTATGCAACAGGTTGTGCAACAGGGCATGGGGGACAGCGTCGGATCTGGCCGTCAGAAATACCGCAGTACCCTGCACTCGATGGGGAGGTTGCGCGCCGATGCTGCTGATGAACAACGGCAGCGGCAGAGCGGTTTCGTCCAGTCGCTCGACAATGATCTTTCGGCCGCGTTTCCAGGTGGTCATCAAAATGAACAGAGCAATACCGGCAATCACCGGGAACGCACCGCCCTGGAAGATCTTCGTCGCGTTGGCGGCGAAGTACAGGCTGTCGACCATGAGAAAACCCAACAGCATTGGAATCGCCAGCCAACGCGGTGTTTTCCACAGCAGCAAAACCACGGCCGAAGACAGGATGGTCGTAATCAACATGGTCCCCGTCACTGCCACGCCATACGCCGCTGCCAGCGCACTGGACGACTCAAAGCCGATGACCAGCAACACGACACCGACCATCAGCGCCCAGTTCACGAGGCCGATGTAAATCTGCCCCTGCTCCTGACTGGAGGTGTGCTGGATAAACATACGCGGCACATAACCCAGCTGAATGGCCTGGCGGGTCAGTGAGAACGCCCCGGAAATCACCGCCTGGGAGGCGATGATGGTGGCCAGTGTCGACAGCGCGACCATCGGCAGCAGCGCCCAGTCGGGTGCCAATAGATAGAATGGGTTGCGTACCGCTTCCGGGCTCCCGAGGATCAACGCGCCCTGGCCAAAGTAGTTGAGTACCAGGCCGGGCAGCACGAGGATGAACCAGGCACGGGCAATCGGTTTGCGACCAAAATGGCCCATGTCGGCATACAGCGCTTCCGCACCGGTCAACGCCAACACCACGGCGCCCAGAATGGCCACGCCGATGCCCGGATGAACCACGAAAAAATTCACCGCCCACGCAGGATTGAGCGCCTGTAGGACTTCCGGCCGTTGCAGGATGCCGTAAATGCCGAGGGCGCCCAACACCCCGAACCACAGCACCATGACCGGGCCGAACAGGATGCCGATACGCGCGGTGCCATGTTTCTGGATCAGGAAAAGCGCGACCAGCACGATAACGGACAGCGGAACGACCCAATGCCCGATTCCCTCGAACGCAAGCTGCAGCCCTTCAACCGCAGAGAGCACCGAGATGGCCGGGGTGATCATGCTGTCCCCGTAAAACAGTGCCGCGCCAAACAGGCCGAGCAACACCAGGATCCTGCTCATTTCCGGATACGGCGCCGAGGCCCGACGTGCCAGTGCCGTCAAGGCCATGATGCCCCCCTCGCCCTGGTTGTCGGCGCGCAGGATAAACAGCACGTACTTGATCGAGACGACCCAGATCAGTGACCAGAAAATCAACGACAGAACACCCAGCACACCATCGTGATTGGCCTGGACGCCATAGTGACCGGCGAACACTTCCTTGAGGGTGTAAAGCGGACTGGTGCCAATGTCCCCATAAACCACGCCGACTGCGGCAACGAGCAAACCCACTGCTGATGTTTTGCCGTGGGAGTCTTCATGGGAGGGTATCGCTGTTTCGCTCACGGGTAGCTTCTCTGAAATGGAAGGAAAGAAATGGCATGCCACCTTCGAGCAAGAGGGTTTGCGAGGTCACCCGGTAAACGTTCGGACTCAGCCATGAAATCCCACAGCTTGATAATGAGATTAGTCCATGGGGTGTCATGCCGTTCGTTCAGGCGACCTGGCGAGTGTTGCAGGCCTGTCGACGATCAAAAAAACGCGGCAAGTATCCTCGCGGGGAAAAACACCTACCGTAAAGAAACCGTAAAAATGTACGGGCAAGCCCTGTGTAGCAGCAGCCTCGCAGGCTCGGCAGCTGCTATCAGATCAGCGGGCGAAGCTCGATCAAATTTCTTGTGCGCGACCGAAAATAGTCCTTAATTGGAGACAAGGTTCTTTCCGGGACCTGGCCACATCGCTATATCCTGTATTTCAACCCGAATCACCTGAATCGAGTGCCAAGGCACCACCAGCATGGAGTTTGCGAATGAGCCAAGGACCTATCCATGAGGACGACACCGCTATAGGACCTACCTGTATTTCCTCAGAAGGTAGCGAGCAAACCTCCCCATCCCTTCACGACCTGGGGTTGAGCGATGTCCTTGAGGCACTGCCCGAGGCGATCTACACAACCGATGCCAAGGGTCTGATCACCTTTTACAATCATGCAGCGGTGGCGCTGTGGGGAGTGAGCCCGGCGCTTGGGGAGAGCACCTTTTGCGGCTCCTGGAAGCTCTATTGGCCTGACGGCACGCCGCTGCCCCACGATGAATGCCCCATGGCCATGGCATTAAAGGAACAACGTCCTGTCCGAGGGCTTGAAGCCATCGCCGAGCGTCCGGATGGCACACGCGTTCGTTTTCTGGCGTGCCCCTCGCCGATCTTCGATGCAGCAGGCGGCCTGATAGGCGCCGTTAACATGCTGATCGATCTGACCGAGCAGACCGTCGCCGACGAAGCCGCGTTGAGGCATGACGCGCTGGTCGAATCGTCCGCCGATGCAATCATCGCCAAAGACCTGAACGGCACGATTACCAACTGGAATGCTGGTGCCCAGCGACTCTTCGGTTACACAGCCGAGGAAGCCGTCGGCCAACCCATTACCATGCTCATTCCGCTGGATCGACTGGATGAGGAATCCAGCATTTTGACGCGCATTCGTCGAGGCGAGCGCATCGAACACTATGAAACCCTCCGGCGGCGCAAAGACGGCAGCCTTGTCGAGATCTCTCTCGCCGTCTCCCCCATCAGAAATCGGCAAGGCCGTATTGTCGGAGCGGCCAAAATCGCTCGCGATATCACCGAGCGTCGACAGGCGGAAGAACAAAAGAGCCTGCTCATCAGAGAGATGGATCACCGGGTGAAAAACCTGTTCACCCTGGCGAACAGCGTGGTCTCACTGAGCGCCCGTTCGGCAACGACCCCCGGTGAACTCGCCTCCGCCGTTTGCGCACGGCTGAACGCATTGGCGCGAGCGCATACCCTGACCATCCCGCACGGTTTGAGTAACGAGCAGCCAACGACATTGCATGCCCTCATTCAAACCATTCTCGCGCCTTATGCCGGTGGCGAGGACAACAGCCAGTCACGCGCTTTCGTGACCGGCCCTGACGTAACGATTGACGGTGCGTCAGTCACCAGCTTCGCGCTGCTGTTGCATGAGTTTGCAACCAACGCCGCGAAATATGGGGCGCTCTCTTTGCCTGAAGGGCTTTTGGATATTTCCTGCAGCGAGAGTGAGGAGGTGTTCACCGTTGTCTGGAGCGAAAGGAATGGGCCGCTCATTGACCGGGAACCCGACAGCACCGGTTTCGGCACACTTCTCGCAAAAGCGACCGTGCATGGCCAGCTTCACGGCGAAATCCGCCGTGACTGGAAGCGCGAGGGGCTGACCATCACCGTAGCGTTTCCCACCCGTAGCATTCGTGGTCAGTAAAGGGCGGGGCTAGGTGGTGCGAAGCGATTCGCACCTACTTGGCCGTCCCGCCACCAGGTTTATAGAACAGAAACTTCCGGGTCTCGCCCGTCTTGATGTACTCCTTCGCCCAGTCGGGTTTCACCGTTCTGTCGTGGAAATACAAGGCACCGTGGGTGCGGTCCGTGAGTTGCTTGTTGAGTGCCTTGCGCGCGATCTCCTTGGCGATGGCATATTCGTCGTCTTCCTTGACTTGATCCGCACGCCCGTCGCACCACCAGGAAAACTGGCAGGCATGCTTTTCGGAACCTTGCTTGACCACGGCGCACACCGTATCCGGAAAACCTTCGTGACCGAGCCGGTTCATGACCACGCTGGCGACGCCTTCCATGTCGGCAGCAGCCACGCCTTTGGCTTCCCAGTAAATACTGCGTGCAAGGCACGTAATGGCATCCTCCAGCGGCGCCGTGCCCGCCGGGTCGACCGCCTGCGCTTCGGAGGGGGTGATGACCTCGGATTTGGGCACCGGAACTTCGCTGCCCTTCTCTGCTGCTTTCTGCTCCAGGACCTGCGCCTTCTCTTCGGCCACTTCCTTTTTTTGCTCCTGATCGGTCGCCCACACCTGACCGCACAGAAGGATGATTGCGAAGCAGGTGGCTACCCCTTTGAATCGCATGTTCCGAGCCTTCCGATTGAAACCGGCTTGAGCAATGAAACGATCGCAGACCTGGGTTGATTGTAGTAGCCGGAATTCATACCAACAGGCAGGCAATAAACTGCATTTGAGCGCGAAAAGGCATTGCATCAGGAGGGGGGACATCGCGCATCATGGGCACAGATCGTTCAAGGGAGATTTTCATGCGCAGCCTGTCATCCGTTTTGCATCTTGGCGTGTTGTCATTCGGGTTGGTGTTCAGCGTCATCGCGTCGGCGGCCGATGAACAGCAGTTGGTCGAGTCGATCAACGTTTACCGCAGCCAGGTGCAGCGCTGTGCCGGTCAGGCGTCGTCGGAGTTGCCACCGCTGGCCAGCGATCCGCGCCTGGTGCTGTCCGCCAACAGCATCGGCGACCTGCAGCAGGCATTGGCCCGCGCGGCATATCCGATGGTTAACGTGCAGGCGATCAGCTTATCCGGCCCGCGTGATGCGCCCGCCGCGATGAAGGCGATTCAGGAGAGCTTCTGCCGGGTGGTGCTGGACCCGCAATTTGTCGATATCGGCGTCAGCCGAGAGGGCCGTGAATGGCGCATCGTGCTGGCACGCCCCCTGTTGACCGGGCGCTTGGGCGACTGGCAAGCGGAGGGCCAGAAACTGCTCGAAGCGATGAACAGCGCCCGCACGCAAGCGCGCCAGTGCGGCGCCCAATCCTTCACCGCCACCACACCGCTGGCCTGGAACGCCACGCTCGGGTCAGCCGCCGAAGGCCACAGCCGGGCCATGGCCAACCATAACTTTTTCGATCACAAGGACCGCGACGGCCGCACGCCGGGTGATCGGGCTGAACTGGCGGGTTACGCCGGTCAGCAGGTTGGTGAAAACATCGCCGCCGGGCAGGACACAGTGCGCAAGGTGGTCGATGGCTGGCTGGCCAGCCCAGGCCATTGCGCCAACCTGATGAACCCACAGTTTCGCGAACTGGGTGCAGCCTACGCGGTGGACCCGAAGAGTGACGCAGGCATTTACTGGACGGCGATGTTTGGCACGCCGTGAAGAGTCGTCATCGGAAAAAGGAATCGCCATTTTGGCGGTGCATCTGCTGCGCTAGCGCCCGACAAAACCATCAATGAGGTTGCCGTTGCCGCTGTAACTCGGTCTTCAACCAGAGGCTGGCCGGTTGTTGTGTGCCTGTCGGACAGCGCACTTCATAGGCGCGGCCACTCATGCTGCTTTGAGTGGCCGCCAGCTCAATGAAGTCTTCTACGCTCTTCACCTTCTCCTGTTCTTCAAGGTACTCCAACTTCTTCTCTAGATGCGCCCGGGCCTGAGGGCCAGCGTATTCGCTGCCGTTGCGCACAAACCGGCATTCACTGTGCTCGACAAAGTCCAGCAAGCTGTTTATTTCTTGAGTGGCTTTAGGTGGGATTTGTGCCTGCGCATTGAACACCACGGCGGTCAGGCCGATACCTGCTGCGATCAGCCATTGAGTGAGAGGCGCAGCAACATACCCAGTCAGCCTTCGCATGGTTATTCCTCAGGAGGAGGTTCAGAGCGGTTATCACCCCGCTCTGAAGCCGGGCGATCAAGCGTCAATCGTCGCCCTGGTTATCATCGTTGCCACGGTCGCGGTGCCGACGGCGATCATCACGACGATCGTAATCCCGGTCATACCCTCGATCATCACGGTAATAATAGCCACGATCATGGTCGCGACGGTATTCACGGTGATCCCGATCGTACCTGTCTCCCTCTTCCCAATAAGGAAAGCAACCTCCCAGCAGGAGAGTACTTGCAATGGCCAGGGTCATTATCGCGGTGCGCTTCATTTTAATGTCCTAAAAGGTCAGAACTACGGGGATGAGGTGACGCTGGCGGCGAATCGATCGCAGTGCGTTCAAACCCATAATTACGACCTTCCAGCCGGTCAATGATTCCGTTATCGCCGGGCCTTACAGCGTTCTCTGACTATTACCGATGGTTTTGGCTTTTTCGATGGCCCATTCCATCGCCGCTTCCATATCCAGCAGATGCGGCGAGGGGTGTTTGTCCTCGACGATGGCCGAGCCGTCCGGCCAATAGACCCCCATGAACATCTTCAGCGAACCGTCTCTCAATATCTCGGCTTTAACCTCAATCGTGCATCCGTTCGACAGCGTTTCCGAGTGGGTTATATGGCGCTCAGTCATGACTGCATTCCTCCCGACGTTGCTATCAGCGTAAACCATGCAGCGCCGAGCGCGATGACGCTCAGGCGTCTGCCTGCACCACCTCGATCCCCAGTTTTTGATAATCCTCGAGATTGCCCGAGGCCACATGACGTTCGGTAATCAGCGTATGCACACGGGCACAAGGCGCAACCACGAAGGGCTCCACCGCACCCAGTTTGTCTGCGGTGGTCACGGCAATCACGTGGGAGGCGCTGGCGAGCATCGCCTGTTTCACCGGCACCTCATCGAAATGCAGCGAGCTGAGGCCGACTTCCGGATGAATGGCACAGACCCCGGTGAATACCAGGTCGGCCTTGATGCCCTCGATCAGCCGCAGGGTTTCATGCCCGCTGGAAGACATCGTCGCAGGGTTGAGCTGACCACCGGCGACGATCACCGTGATGCCTTTGTATTCGGCCAACGTGATCGCGATCATCGGCGACGCGGTGACAGCGGTGATGACAATGTCAGCGGGCAGCGAGCGTGCGATCTGCAGCGTGGTGCTCCCGGAATCGAACATCACGATCTGGCCGTCTTTGACCCGGCGCGCGGCAAGTTGCGCCAACCGGGTTTTCACCTCGTCGGTTTCGCTGACCCGGGTGAAGTAATCCTTGCCCGTGTCCTTGGGCCGTGGCAACGCCCCGCCGTGCACCCGCTGCACCAGCCCGGCACTGGCCAACTCCGACAGGTCCCGGCGAATGGTGTCTTCGGACACAGCGAAATGCTGGCTCAGCTCGGAAGCCATGACCTTGCCATCACGTTCGAGGATTAGCAGGATTTTTTGGCGGCGAAGTTGGGGGAGCTCTGCGGAGGAATGCTCGGTGTGCATGGTTATGCCTGTTTTTGCGTGTTTATGCGTGTTTATGCGTGTTTATGCGTGTTTATGCGAGATTAGCCAAACACCTCAATCAACACAAGGCGCTCCCGCAGGTTCTGCGCTGACTGATATCAATCACAACGCATTCACGATGAACTCACGCAACCATTGATGCCCAGGGTCGCGGTGACAGCGTTCGGCCCAGAGCATCGACATCTCGTAACCCGGAACTTCAAGCGGTGGCTCGACCACCTCCAGCCCACGCCCATCGCGAACCAGCCGCGACGGCAGCATCGCGACCATGTCGGTGTTCTCCACAACCGACCGGACAAACAGGAAATGCGGCACCGACAGCACCACGCGGCGCGTCAGGCCCACCTGCGCAAGCGCCTTGTCGGTGACACCCTGGAAGCCCCCGCCATCCGGCGACACAATCACCTGGTCGAGTTCGCAAAACTGCGCAAGGGTCGGCCGCTTTTTCAACTGCGGATGGCCGGCACGCCCAACCAACACATAGTGTTCGGTAAACAACGTTCGACGCCGTAAACCAAGGGGAGAGTCCTCGCTGGTATGAAACGCCAGATCGATTGCGCCCTGCTCCGCTTGCCTGGCCAGCTGTGACGGCACCAGGTCAAACAGCGCCAAACGCGTGCCGGGAGCTGCCGAGCGCAACCTGGCCAATGCGGGCAAGACGATGGTCGACTCGCCGTAATCAGACGCCATGACGTTCCAGGTATGCCGTGCCTCGGCCGGGTTGAAAGGGCTGGCGGGCGACACCGCGCGCTCCAGGGCTTCCAGAGCCTGGCGCAGCGGCTCGCGCAACTCATCGGCCCGGGCCGTGGGCCGCATGCCCCGCGGCCCAGGCAGTAACAGCGGATCGCTGAAAATGTCCCTCAATTTGGCGAGATGCACACTCACCGACGGTTGAGACAGATTCAGGCGTTGCGCCGCACGGGTCACGTTGTGTTCCGAGAGCAAGACATCGAGGGTCAGCAGCAGGTTGATGTCCAGACGTCGCAGATTATTCATGTCAATACCTGGCATATTGGTTATTCATTTCCAATATACCTGGCAACGTCCGATTCTGCTGGCTTCTGACACCGGAGACTTAGCGATGAATGTTCTGCTCGTTTATGCCCATCCCGAACCCAAATCATTGAACGGTTCGCTCAAGGACTTTGCCGTCAAACGCCTGGAGGCAGCCGGCCACCGGGTGCAGGTCTCCGATTTGTACGCGATGGACTGGAAAGCCTCGCTGGACGCCAATGACAGCCCGGGCCGGCCCGCCGACGCACGGTTCGATCCTTCGCTGGAGTCCAAGCGCGCCTTTGAAGAGGGTCGGCAACGACAGGACATCGCCCTCGAACAGGAAAAACTGCTCTGGGCGGATACCGTCGTTCTGCAGTTTCCGCTGTGGTGGTTCTCGATGCCGGCGATCCTCAAAGGCTGGGTGGAACGCGTCTACGCCTATGGTTTTGCCTATGGCGTGGGGGAACACTCCGATGCCCGCTGGGGCGACCGCTATGGGGAAGGCACGCTGGCGGGCAAACGGGCGATGCTGATCGTCACCGCGGGCGGATGGGAGTCGCATTACAGCCCCCGGGGCATCAATGGGCCCATCGACGATGTGCTATTCCCCATTCACCATGGCGTACTGTTTTACCCCGGCTTCGACGTGCTGCCACCGTTCGTGATCTATCGGACCGGCCGAATGGATGAGGCGAGATTTACAACGACCTGTGAAGCACTCGGCCAACGGCTCGATGACCTCGAGAAGACCGCACCGATTGCTTTCCGACCGCAGAATTCAGGGGCGTATGACATTCCGCAACTCACGTTACGCGATGAGATTGCTGTGGATCAGACTGGCTTTGCAGCTCACATCAAACAGGCGACACACTCGTTGTAGCTGCTGTCGAGCTGGCGAGGCTGCGCAGCAGTCGTCAAACCAGAACTCGCGGTGTGTCAGGCAGACCGCGTCAGCCGGATTCACGACTGCTTCGCAGCCGAACGCAGCCTCGCCAGCTCGGCAGCTGCTACGGCGAACACGAAAAAGCCCGCACAAGGCGGGCTTTGGAAATCGATGTAGGTGGCCAGCGCTGGTCTCTGGCTTACAAGGTTTATCGGGCCTCTCACAGAACAGGATTTTTAGCTTTAGGCTGTTCTGCCTCACACGGCATAAGGGCTGGATCTCAGCGCGGAGATCTTTCTAACCGTGTACCCTTGGGAGCGCGCCCCACGCCTCCTCGCTATCCCTTTGCGCATCAGTCTGCGTCTTCACCTACAACCTCAGAATAGCAAACCATTCGAAGCCTGGGCCGGAGTTTTTAGACTGATTGTTTTCAAGGGGCATGATGGGTAAATGGAAAAATACTAACGCCGCGGAACGGCCTTCCGTGCCGCCTCCGACCCTAGACCCACTCGCTACGAACGCAACACCCCCATCGCCCGCCGATACTTCTCAACGCGCTCCAGATCCTCCCAAGACGGCTGAGCAATGCGCGACAAGCCGCTGTTCTCTTCCAGATCCGCCAGCTTCACCACCCGCCCGATCGGGTTCTGCGCCGCGCGCTCGACGAACGCCTCGTAAGACTCACCCGGCACCTTGGTCACCGACGCAATCGCCGTCAGCACCGTTTCGCTGAAGCCTTCCTTGCGCAGATCGTCGAAGCTGATGCCGCAGTCCTCGACCACATCATGCAGCACCGCCACGATGCGTTCTTCCAGCGTGTTCACCCGCAGCATGACTTTCAGCGGATGCAGAATGTAAGGCGCCCCGCCCTTGTCCGCCTGCCCCTCATGCGCCGCGGCGGCGATGGCAATGGCGCGTTCCAGTGTCTGACTCATGGGATTCTCCTCGGGTTAAATGCCGTAACGGCGCGGCCATGATTTTGAAGTCTGCAAAATATGTAGGAATCTGCCCCTTGTGGCGAGGGAGCTTGCTCCCGCTGGGCTGCGAAGCGGCCCCAAACCCTGCTAGCCCGTTTCCTCAGACACACGACCAGCATCTTGTTGAGCTGATTTGAGCTGCTCCAGAGATCAGCTCACCAAAGCTGAAGCACGAAGATGGAAGCCTCTTGTCTAGCGCTCAGATTGAGAACATTTTTTACTTTTTTTGTGCACGAATAAATCGTAAAGATTCCACCAAACCAGCCGAAAAAGACTAAACAGCAAATCGCCACTCATCCGTGTGATCCGGCTATTTGCACCGCACTTCCTCGGATGGTGATCGTCATAATGAAAATAAAAAACAAGCTCGTCCTTGCCTTTGTATTGGTCGCCTTCATTCCGGTGAGCCTGGTGGCGGTGATATCGGTGCTGAATATCAGGGGTCAGGCGGTCGATCAGTTTCTCGATGGCAGCACCCGTGAAATACGTCAGATTGACGGCAATATGCGGCAGTTTTTCGACGGCACGCAGCAAAATGTCGATCAAATGGCCACCGACCCTGTATACACATCGGTCGCAGGCCTAAAACACTATCAGGCCGCCGATGCCGCCAGCCAGCCTCTGACACCGGCCGCCCGGCATGTCATTGATGCGTTCGCCCGTTATGGCGCGATGCACCCGGCCGCCGCCATCCTTTCCATCGGCCTGGAAGATGGCAGCTACGCCAAATGGCCGGACGACCCGCAGCTGTCGAACTACGACCCGCGTTCGCGCCCCTGGTACAAAGCCGCCATGGCCAGCCCCGGCAAAACGGTACGAACCCCCGCTTACTACTATGACAAGGACGCTGTGGCGCTGGTCGGCAGCGCCAGGGCATTGCTCGATGACGCTGGAAACGCCAAGGGTGTATTGGTCGTGAGCGTTTCGCTGAAAAACCTCACCGAACTGGTCAAAAGCATCAAGCTCGGCGAAAGCGGCTACGTGATGTTGATCGAGGACGGCACCGTGCTGGTCGACCCGCGTGACGCCGGGCACAGCTTCAAGCAGCTCAAGGACCTGGGCGAGCCCTACGCCAAACTGGCTGCCACCGCGCAGGGTTCCACCGAGGTGCAAATCAACGGGGTCAGGTACATGGCCAATATCTGGACATCGCCGGGCCTTGGTTGGCGCTACGTCGGTTTGATCGAGTACAGCGAAGTCATGGCCGCGGCCACTCGCATGACCTACCTGACGGCGGTTATCGTGGTGGTGCTGGTGCTGTTCTTTGCGCTGCTCGCTGCGGCGTTCGCCAAGGTGATCGTCAAGCCTATCGGCCAGGTCAGCACCGGGTTGCAATCGATTGCCGAGGGCGAAGGCGATCTGCGACGCGATCTCGAGGTGCAGGGCAAGGACGAAACCGCAGAGCTGGCAGGCTGGTTCAACAAGTTTCTCGCCGCGATACGCCAGTTGATACAACGCATCGGCGCAGCATCGACCAACCTGCAGGATGCCTCACGCGTCAACAGCGAGGTGGCCAACAACATGAACCAGGCGGCCGGTCGTCAGCGTGAAGCGGTGGAGTTGGTGTCCACTGCATTCAATGAAATGGTCGCTACCGCCAACGAAGTGGCCCGTTCGTGCAGCACCGCAGCCGACTCCGCCGAGAACGGACACCACCGTGTGGCCGAAGGCAAACAGCAAATCGAATTGACCACCCAGAACGTCAACCGCCTGGGTCGTCGCTTGACCGAGTCTTCCCAGGCCATGGTGGAGCTGGAAGAAGGCAGCCGCAGCATCAACCAGATTCTGGGCACCATCCGCGCCATCGCCGAGCAGACCAATCTGCTGGCGCTGAACGCGGCGATCGAGGCTGCCAGGGCGGGTGACCAAGGCCGGGGTTTTGCCGTGGTCGCGGATGAGGTCCGGGCCCTGGCCAAGCGCACGTCCGACTCCACCGGGGAAATCGACCAGTTGCTCAACACGCTCGGCAGCAAGACCCAGGAAGTGTCGCAAAAGATGGAAAGTTGCCTGGACCTGTCCCGTGCCAGCGTGTCCTCGATCGAGAACGCACGCGACAGCTTTGAAGGCATCCAGTTGTCGGTCAATGAAATCCGCGATCAGAACCTGCAAATATCGGCGGCGGCGGAAGAACAGCACAGCGTGGCCGAAGAGATCAATCGGCATATCCAGCAGATCTACGACGAGGCGCGACTGGTCGAAAGCCTGGCCAACTCCGCGCAAGAAGACTCAGGCCGGCTGTCGCACCTCTCGAATGAACTGAACGGGTTGGTGGGGCGTTTCAAGTCGTAGGGGCATTGTGGTTGTAGTGGTAAACCTATGGGGACTCCGTCGGCGGAGTGCCTTGATGTGCTTCTGAAAGAAAAGGTGACAGGTCTATTTATCAAATAGATCTGTCACCTTTTTTCTTCTTCCTCAGGGTATCCGAGACGATTTGCTCAGCCCCGGCGCGCCGTCTGCGGTGAGCTCACATGGTCTGTAAATTGCACACAGCTACCCAACTATTACTGATGCCTAAACAACGCCACGAGCGCCCCTGCACTCAAGAGCGTGTCCGCTCGCGTCAATCAATATCGACTTTTATCTCACCCTCTTCCACTGACAAAAACTTAATGGCACTCTGCTATCCACCTAGGCAAACGTTGAGCGACAAACACACGGTCCAGCTCAAATTACATTTACAGCACCAGTCACAAAGGAAGGGATATCTCTATGCAAAAGTGGCTTTGGTCGCTCTTTTTTAACCTGGTCGCGTGCTCAACCGCGACGATCCTCGACCCAGTGGATTTTGACATCTCGTAGCTCAGAAAAAGCCCGTTGAGTCCATCACCGCAAGGATGAAAAAGGATTAGTGCGAGCAAATCGACATGTGGCAGGAAAGCACCTATGGATTGCATTAGATTTCTGTGAAGGAAGAAAGTAGTGAAGAAAGATCAAATTGCTCGTCAGGAGAATGGCACCTTGGGCGAGGAACGTACTGAGTCAATCCTGCTGGAAGAGTTTTGGGTACTTAAACGCTCTATTGATATTGCGGGCGCTGATTTCTTGATACAAATTCCAGTTAACAACATAAGCGAATTAAACCGGACAGCAGAGCAAGCAAGCACTTTCGGCATCATCCAAGCAAAATATATGAAAAGTGGGACGACGCTGGAGATTTCCTGTGACTACGTCATTACAGATCTCGCCCCCCGAGAGAATTTTTTTGTTTTTGTTCAGCGCAACTCTCGCGAATGTCATTACGACTTTCATTTTTTTACCTCCGCAGACATCTTAAAAAACTGGTATATATCTCAATGTGGAAAATATTATCGTTTTGGAGAGGCGCAGGCCCGAAAAACTGAAAAATTCAAATTCGATGACCGATGGGATGTTCTCGAAAGGATAAGAGAGCACATGCAAACTTCAGCAACAAAACAAAACATTGACTTGATAGAGCGCATGTTCGGAATTTATGTCAGGCCTACGCAACACCACTCTGAAGACCCAAGATTCGAATACTATTTGAAACATATTGAGGGCGTACCTCTAGTAATCTGCAAGGACCTAAACACTGGAAGCAAGTACCTACTCGAGCACCGCAGGGAGCTTTATCAAGATAATGGTTCATTTAGCTGGGGTAGCGACGGTACTAGTGCACATGCATTGGCTGCTAGCTTATTGGCCCACCACTTCAATGGACAACGGCCTGCAGAAAACCATCTTCGCTCCATAGTTTACAACTTGATATCGAAACTACCACAAAACACTGAACACACAATAATAACAAACGATATTTTGACTGCCTTAGATGCTGAGCTACCTGAAAAAGACCTCATGCAACATAGAGCTGAAGCGTTAATTTTGGGTGCAAAGGAGCTTGGCATTGAGGTATTAACCATTGCTTCATTAAGTACAGACAACACCGTCAATGTCACTCTCCAAACAGGTGAAAGCTTTAGTGCGCCCTTGAAGCTGTTTGGAATAAGCGCAGAACTCTTGAAACACTTTTTGAACGCCTGCAAATCCTCCACCGACGTACTCAAACCAGCGGTTAGAGCTCTGGCAAAGGTCGAGCGCTCTGAAGATGGAAAGCTGAAATCTTTCAGCCTTTGCGGCGCAATATACTACGACAACTAGCAAAGCAATTACCTCGAAAACACACCCTTTCCAACATCAACTTATTTAAGCTCCGCAGATGACATGAAAACAGAAAAACCCCTCTCCCCTGACAAAAAATATTTCTCAGCTATTAGCTGGGGTTGCTTATGATGAACGCTGCGCTTTCAACACGTAATTCTGCAAGGCCTACTTATTGTCCGTCAAAAAAAAAGCATCAGCAAAGTACGGTGCAAAACGCAACCTGAGAAATTCTTCAAAATCTAGAAACCCTCTATACTGAGGAGTCCATCAGTAAAGAAAAACACATAAACCTAATTTCCAGCACTGCCGATTTACTATCAACAGAGCTTAAATCCTCTCTATTTAATGGACGCTTCAGAGTCGGCATCGCACAAAAGCTAATTAATTTACACCTCAAATACCTTTGGGTCGCGGGTCTAGTGCCTACGCCACCACATTGCCCTCTAGATGGTATTGTTCGCAATTTAGCGGGACTTAACTATGATTGGACACAGCCCGACTCCATCAACGACTACAAAGCAGCAATCGCTGCCCTGCGTTTTATCGCTATGCCGACAACTCTTTCAGAATGGGAATTACGTAACTTTCGTCGCCCTACTCAGAATAAAATTAAAATCGATCGATTCGCCTCAGCCTGAAGCAATAAGCAGAAACAGACACATTGAATCATTTATACAAATAGAGTTCATCCACCTTTAGCACCTCATCGACAACCCATACGCAATAGCGATTGGCGATTGGCGATTGGCGATTACGCCAAAGCTACTTCCAAGACAAATAAATCCGTGGCTTTTTTCATTCCTCGCGCAGTGTTGGGGAAAAGTCTCAAAGGGGATTTCTTGCAAGGCCCTGTCCCCAGGGCCTCCCAGACAACAGCAATCAGTAAACCTGCACCCGCCACAACTCCCGCGACGAAGAACCCGCCGACATCGGCAGCCGCCCATGCAGCGTCCGATAGTTATCGATCAGCACCAGATCACCCTCACTCCATTGATGAGCAATCAGACACTCCGGGTCATAAACCAGCGCATTGACCTGTTCCAGCAACGCCTGTTGAGCCTGCTCGTCATGGTCCTGCACCGACTGGCTCAATGTCTGCAATGCCGAGTCGGTACCTTCTTGGTAGCGCAGGATGAGCTCGCCGCTGCGGGGGTGGTGATCCACCAGGCTGTACATGCGCGGCGAGCCGCCGAAGTAGGTCATTTTGGTGTAGTAGGTGATGTTCACGCCCAGCCATTGTCGGGCGACTTGCTGCCCGACTTTGCGCAGTACGTTGCGGCTGTCGACGATGGTGGTCTGGCCCTCGCCCGGCTGCGGCGCGGTCTTGCAATACAGCATGAATTTGCTGGCGCAGAATTTCGGGTTGCGTTGAACTTGCGCGTCGCTGTCGGGCAGCATGTTCAGATCCCAGTGCAACGGTGTTTTTTCCAGCGAGTGCACCACGCCCTGGGGTTTGTCTGCAGGCTTGACCACGTGCACGGCACCGAAGGTCCATTCGTAGAGCGTGCCGAAGCGTTCGCAGCTGCGAGCAAAGCTGTCCTGGTCGTCGAAGCAGCAGCTCTTGAGGCAGACGAAACCGAAGGTTTCCACCAGTGCTTCCAGCAGGCCGGTGGACAGTCGTTCGAAACCCAACCCCAACGGGTCTCGCACCACCAGGCCAAACAGCGGAAGTTTTTGCAGTTCGTATTCGAAGCCTTGGGCCTGCGGGTTTTCTGTTTGGTGGTAGAGCCATGGCCGCCCTTCATAGGTGACCAGCACATGGTGGTCGAGGTCGACCTGGGCGCGGGCGCGAAGGGTTTGGCTACCGTCGAGGTTGCACACCGGCACCGCATGCCACGGGCTGTCCACACGGGTCAGCCCTTCGGCCAGACCGAAGGTGAATTTGGGCCCGGCATTGCTGTATTGATGCACCGACAAGCGAATGTCATCGCCGAAGAAACGGTCCACTGCCGCGTTCAACGCCTGCCCGCGATACATCATTTGGTAGGCTTTGAAGTTGATTTGTTGCAGGTACTCGTCCTCGCTCTGCCCTTCTTCGCGGCACAGACGCAGGTCGTTGTAGAGGTGACTGCAGAGGTTGTCATGCGCCCGGCTGAGGGATTCATCGTCGCGGCTCTGCTCGATCAGCTCACCAAGGTTTTTCCACGGTAAACGGGCCTGCTTGATCAGGCTGGCGCGAACCGACTCGGCACTTTGGGCCTGGGGGAACAGGTCTTCCATGCTGACCCACTCAACCGTGTGGGTGGTGCACAGTTCACGCAACGCCCGGTTGTAGGCGGCGCGAACGTCGTCGGCCACGCCGACGATGTCATTAAAGGTCGTGCCGTCACTGAGGATCGACACCACGCAGCCCGGTGCGTGCAAGGCGGCGATGGCCTGGCCGAGTTGATCGAGGCGCTCGATGGCCATGACCTCGCCGTAGTCCGGCAGCACGCCGAAGGTCTGGTCGCTGGCGTTTGGCGACTTGCAGGGAAAGCCTGGCAAAACCAGACGCACCGGCAAGCTCTGATCGAAGCAGTGCCCCAATCGAAGCGCCAGATGCGCCCTGCCTTGCGTGTCGAAACAATCATCCGTGCCCTTGAGCAGATAACCGGCCAGCAAATCGCTGACGGCAGCGATCCAGGCGTCTCTATGTTCCATAGAACAACTTCCTTGAGGGTGTGTGTATCAATAGGATTTGACGGTGTCGCCATGCTCGGTGAAGGCATGCGCGGCCCCGCAGGTTTGCTGCAGAATGCGCAGCAATTCGGCCGGGTGTTCACAGCAGAAGTTCGGGGCCAGGGCCTGCAAGTCAGGTGTCAGGCCATAGCCCCAAGTGACTGCCGCCGAGTACATGCCTGCGGCACGGGCCGTTTGCAGATCGATCTCCGTGTCACCGACGAACAAGCAGCGTTGCGGATCAACCAACAACCACCGGGCGGCTTCCCATGCCACCTCCGGTTGCGGTTTGAGCGACCTGCCTGCGCGATGCCCCAGGATCGGCCCGAAAGCATTCTGCGGCAGCAACGTTTTGGAAACCTGCAAGGCCATTTCCTCGGCCTTGTTGGTCACGATAGCCAGCGGTAGCTGTAACTGTCGGCAGCCTTCGAGCAAGTCCAATACACCGCTGAATGGACGGGAAAATTGAACCAGGTTGTGCTGATAGAGCATCACATAGCGCTGGTGCATGGCGAGCGCATCAGCGATGCCGAACTGCGTGGCCACCCGCTCGATCATCGCTGTGGTGCCGCCGCCGATATACCCGCGCACTGTTGCCGAGGTCAACGCCGGGCAACCGTGTTCGAGCAGCACTTGGTTCAAGCACCAGGTGATGTCGGGCAAGGTGTCGACCAGAGTCCCGTCCAAATCGAAGAGTACGGCTTCGACCCGTAACCGAGACGTCATCATTGGGCACTGGCGTAATGACAAGGACGCCCCTTGCGGAACACCAGGCGGTGATAGCGCTCATCGACATTGCTGCGTTTTTCGAGGGTGACCACACCCCGTCGCTTGATGGCCACCGAATGCCAGGGCGTGCGCCACAGGTCACTGGTTGGCACCAACCGGATACCGATCTTCGTCGAGACCGCCAGTTGCGGGTGAATCGACAGGCGCAGGCAATGCGGGTAGCGCGCCTGCAACAGCGCACCCCAGGCTTCGCTGCGCTGGATCACCCGCTGCGAGGCTGGCTTGGCGACCTTCTTCACCGCATTAAGGCTCATACCGGCGAATACTTTCAGTCCCGAGTAATCCTCGGAAAGAAAGCGATGGATGCCGCAGTACATCAACATCATGTGCGGATCATCCTTGAAGCGCTGCTGCAACAAGATCAATGACTGACCGTGCTCAATCATCATCTCTTCACGCATGGCGTCCAGACAATCCAGTTGAGGGTAGGCATCCCGGAGGTCGAAATGGGCAAACGTACCGCGATAGTGCTCCTCGGCGTAGTGCTGGACAGCGTCGGTGTAGGCCTTGACGTCAGAATCGGGAACATGCACCAAGTCAGAGAACACATAGCCATCGGAACAAATATGAATCAGCGCGCCGGGTGCGTAGATCTCCTGGATCTCTGTGCACAGGCGGTTTAACTCATCGATTGCATGATGTTCAGCAAGATCGGGTAGATGACTCAGGGTTTTCTTGCGGCTGGGCGATTTGCCGGGAAAGGCTGGCAAGACCATTTCAATCTTGCGACCGCTTTCGACCGCCTGCATGACCTTGGTCAGATGGGGCTCCAGCACCTGCGACGAAAGTTCGTGATCCTGCCCCGGGGCAAGGCTACGACGGCGAAACAGGCATTCGAGGATTTGCTCGGCAATGTTCATGTGTGGGGTGTTCTGATGCTCGTGCACCAGCTGACCGCACACCTGTTGAGCGGTGTTTGAACCTTGCATAGACAATCCCTTGTGTGGTGAACAACGGCCATCTTTTGGCCATCAGCAGATATCCCTTACCTGCGGGCGGCTAAATTCCTACAAGTCATAAGGGCTGTCAATCGTGGCAATCCGGAATATTACGGCACCAAAATCACCGAAACCCCTCACACAAGCTCATGCAACGTCCAAGCTGGCAAAGCCATCTTGCGGCCACACGAATGCCATAGAACAAAGTTAAAGCGGTGTTTTTTTTGTGGCTACACTCATGGCTGGTAGCTTTTGGCTACCAACGTGATGGGTCCCAACAGGAAATTACAAGTAGAAGGGAATCTGATGAACAAATTAAAAGCCCCCCCGTTTGCCTGCGCTGCATTGTTGTTTTTCGGCGCTCATTCAATGGCTCAGGCTGCCGACATTCTGGATCAGGGATGGAGTGACACCACCCTGTCCAATTGGCATGAACTTTCACAGGGATCGAGAATTCTCCCTCTCTCCTGGGCGCTTGCATTGGAAGTGCCCGGTTCAGAGGAGAAGTTCATGAGTGACAAAACGATCTCAGCCTACGGTTACACGCCTTACAATCCGTCTTATAACGGTAAGCGTCTTACATTGCCGATGGGTTTCGTTTTGGATGACAGTCACGACAGCAAGTTGTCTTTCACCAAACTCCGCTGGTTTTTTGGACAAGGGTCGAGAGAGCCGTGGGTGGGGATGAACTGTTCTGCTTGTCACACGGCTCAGATCAAATTTGAAGAGCAGAATCTTGTGATCCATGGCGGGCCAACGAACGCCGACTTTCAAAATTTCTTTAAATATTTTAGAGAGGCCTTAAGCAAAACGGCTTCCGATCCTGAAAAATTTGAACGCTTTGCAAAGAGTGTCCTGGGTGATGACCTGTCAAAAGGAAATCGTCAACGGCTGAAAAAATCGCTGGATAGCTTGAATGCGTTTTATGCCCAAAACGAGACACTGAATGCCACAGATCTGCAATATGGCCCAGGTCGCCTTGATGCCGTGGGCCACATTCTCAACAAAATCAGTCAAGTCACCCAAGCGAAACCGCCTACCCCTAATCCCTCTGATGCGCCGGTGAGTTATCCATTTCTCTGGAATACGCATCAACACAACGTCCTCCAATGGAACGGAATGGTCAGTAAACACCAACTCCCTTCGATTAAAAATGACGGCGGCCTGGATGCGGGAGGTCTGGGGCGTAATGCTGGAGAGGCCATTGGCGTATTCGCCGACATTCGACCGGTTAAAGAAAATCCGGCCAAGGCAGGATTTGTCTCCAGTGTGAACGTGAAAAATCTGGACGTTTTAGAACGTTCTCTTTATAGCCTGAAGCCTCCGCGGTGGCCTGGACAGTTGCCACAAGACCTCGCGTCTGGCGCCAAATTGTTTAAGGACAATTGTGCCGGCTGCCATACCCACCTTGTTAGAGACGATCTCACCACGGCCATCACAGCGGTCATGATTCCAATCTCTGCGAATGACAATTTCAATGCCCAGAGCCCAAAAGACTCGACCATTGGCACGGATCCCTGGATGGCGTGCAATGCCTATCAATTTAAAGCGGATTCTGGAGTGTTGGCGGGTTACTCCAAAGTCGATAAAACAGGACCCATTAAATCAAATGACCTTCTCTACAACATGCTGGGTGTGACCGTCCTGGAGACATTACTGGGTAAAGGACGTGATGTCGCCGAACTGGCTTTCGATGGATTGCTTGGAATAGATACCAAACCTCAAAAAGTCCCTGGATTCAAGGACCGTGCCTTGTTCAGTCGTTTGGATGAGAAAGCGCTACGGCTATACAACTGCTACCGTGCCAGCTCAACCGTTCCTCTTCTCGCCTATAAAGCAAGACCCCTCACCGGCATCTGGGCCACCGCTCCCTATTTGCATAACGGCTCTGTACCGACCCTCAACGACCTTCTCCTGCCACCCCATCAGCGCCCCTCGACTTTTTATACAGGGAGCAATGAGTTCGATAACAAAAGGGTTGGATTCAAGACCGAGAAATCGGACAAGAATTGGTTTCTTTTCGATACCAAGCTTGAGGGCAATAGCAACGCCGGCCATGACTATGGCGTGGGCAGCCTCAGTGATGTCCAAAGGTCACAACTTCTCGACTACTTGAAGTCACTTTGAACGGCGTCGCAGACGTCCTCACTTGAGGCATGGAGTGGTAATTGCTTATAGGGGCGACCGAAAGCAGTGGTCGCCCCTCCCGCCCCGGGGCGCCATGTGGGCAGCCTTCGCTCAATTCCGCAGCATTCGTCCGCCTTTTCTGTCCTGGAACTTTTCTACAAGGTGATGTCGATATAATGGCGCACCACGACATCAAATCATCGTGGCGCAATCAGCGTCAGGCTGTTTCCTGGCAAATCATGGAAGTGTGTGATGAGACTAATCATTGCGTTGTTGTTGCTGCTAAGCGGGTATGCCCATGCCAATTGCGAAAACATCAGCAACGATGATCAGCGTAACTATTGCAAGGCTCAGGAGGGCCGGGGTGGTTGCGAAAATATTAAAAACGACGACCTGAAAAATGCCTGCAAAGCGGAAACGGGCGGCAGTGATTGTGGAAACATCCGCAACGATGACCAGCGCAACTATTGCAAGGCCAAGCAAGGCTGGGGCGGCTGCCAAAATATAAAAGATGACGACATGCGCAATGCCTGCAAAGGGGAAACAGATGGCGGTGATTGCGCAAACATCCGCGATGATGACCAGCGTAACTATTGCAAGGCCAAGCAGGGCCGAGGGGGTTGCCAAAACATCAAGGACGACGGCCTGCGCAATCAGTGCAAAGCCACAACGCAATAATCGAACGACTCGCCGGACAAATCGAAGAGCGAAAATGAGGCCGGCGTAAGGCCTGACACCAGCCGTAAGAAAAAATCCGATGCCCGTTCAGGCATCGGATTTTTTGGAAACCACCTGGCTCTGCCTGCTCCAAGATGATGGGACCCTAACTCGCCATAAAAACGGATTTTTATTCCGGGCATCAATCCAGCAATGCAACTTTCTTCAGCAGTTCGAAAAGCCCATCAGGAACCAATGGTGACTCGTTAGTGAAGCTTGCGCCGTCATGCCACTTAGCCACGAAGGCAGCGCCATCACTTTCTTGAGCGTTTAAATGCGGCAACTCGTAGACATTCGCATTCACAAATTTCGCATCGTACACCTGAACAATTTCATGTCCTGGAGTACCGGCATACGTGAAGAGGCTTTCAAGCGTCCCGAGCAAGCGGACATCAGTGATGGGTAAGCCGAGCTCCTCCTGCACCTCTCGCACAACGGCCTGGGCACTGGTTTCACCAAACTCGATACCACCACCGACCGGGCGGAAGAATGTCTGTTTTGTGATTGGGTCGCAGGCTTCGTTGACCAGTATCTTCCCGTCATGATGAAAGATGCAGAGTGCGAGGGGGCGGATACGTTGTTCAGCCATCAATTAAAGTCCATTTATTTTGAAAAGTGCCTGTAGCCGCTACCGAACGTTGCGTCCAGGCGGCATTCCGTGTCGCGTCACGACGCAGCCTTCGGCAGCCGTTACAGGATTGATGTTCGCTATCGATATCAGAAGTTAGCCGGGGTGTTGGCGCTGATGATTTCAGCCTCATCCGCCCCAATATTGCGAAACCGATGCGGCAGCGTCGTCGGAAAGTAATACCCATCCCCTGCGTTCAGCACGCTCACCTGACCATCAACAGTCAGCTCAACCGTGCCACGGGTAACCAGCCCACACTCCTCCCCTTCAGCATGCACAATCGGCTCTTCCCCCGAACTCGCCCCAGGCGCGTACTGCTCACGCAACAGCCGCATCTGCCGACTCGGCACCGAAGCGCCAATCAGCAACAACCGCAACCCATGACGCCCGAGGTCCGGCTGTTCATTAGCCCGAAACACGTACTGATGCTCGCGCGGTGGTTGGTCGAAGGTGAAGAAGTCCGCCAAAGACATGGGGATGCCTTCGAGCAGTTTTTTGAGGGAGCTGACGGAGGGACTGACGCGATTCTGTTCGATCAGGGAGATGGTGGCATTGGTGACGCCGCTACGCCGGGCCAGCTCGCGCTGGGACAGTTTGTAGCTTTCGCGTACTAATTTGAGTCGTGAGCCCGTGTCCATGACAGCCTTATGTGAGAACTACTTAAGGGGTAATGGGGGTGGGTGGCGGGCGACTGGTGGCCGCGGAGTACGCCGTTTCCCGTCCCGGAACCGTGGAAGGCGGGTATTAAATCACGTTTGTTGGTGCAGCTCAGCAGGTTCGATAAACGGCTGGCAAAAAAGCTGTTGGCTTCTGATGTCAGTCAGTTCTGGTGTCGAAACTGTGGCGAGGGGGCTTGCCCCCTCGCCACGAAGGTTTGCTCCCGCATGGATTGCATCAATGGCAAAAAGCGGGGCCGCTTCGCGCCCCAGCGGGAGCAAGCTCCCTCGCCACAGGAGTGATGCGTAGCCTTGGCCGCCTAAGACTCAACCTAGATGCCGAAGCGATCTCGCAAGGCGTAATACGCCGCGCCCATGGCGGTGAGTGGGGCCTGGAAGGTGCGGCCGCCGAGCATCGGCATGTGTGGCAGGGAGGCGAAGGCGTCGAAGCGTTCGGCGTCGCCGCGGATCATTTCCGAGATCAGTTTGCCAGCCAGGTGCGAGCAGGTGACGCCGTGGCCGCTGTAGCCTTGCATGTAATAGGCGTTTTTCTCGATGCGGCCGAATTGCGGCATGCGGGACATGGTCAGCAGGAAGTTGCCGGTCCAGCGGTAGTCGATCTTCACGTCCTTGAGTTGCGGGAAGGTCTTGAGGATCTTCGGGCGGATCAGTTGTTCGATGTCGTCCGGCTCACGAGCACCGTAGACCACGCCGCCGCCATACAGCAGGCGGTTGTCGGCGGTGAGGCGGTAGTAGTCGAGCAGGTAGTTGCAGTCTTCGACGCAGTAATTATTGGTAATCAGGCTGCGGGCGACCTTCTCGGACAGCGGCTCGGTGACGACGATTTGCGAACCGCAGGGCATGCTTTTGCGGGTCACGCGGTTGTCGAGGTCTTGCGGCAGGTAGGCGTTGCCGGCGATCAGCAGGTACTTGGCCCGCACCACGCCTTTGGCGGTGCGCACGGTGATCGGCTCGCCGTAGGAGATGTCCACGGCGGCGGATTGTTCGTAGATTTTGCCGCCCAGGCGAATGATCGCGGCAGCTTCGCCGAGGGCCAGGTTCAGCGGGTGGATGTGGCCGCCCTGCATGTCCAGCAGTCCGCCGACGTAGTTGTCGCAACCGACTTCACGCTGGATGTCCGAGGCGTCGAGCATTTTCAGGTTGTTGTTGCCGTAGCGCTCCCAGTTGCGCTTCTGCTCGGCCAGGCCGTTGAGCTGCTTCTTGTTCAGCGCCGCGAAGATACCGCCAGGGCGGTAGTCGCATTTGATG
This sequence comes from Pseudomonas sp. GW822-FHT02G04, assembly GCF_058802085.1. Taxonomy (NCBI): domain Bacteria; kingdom Pseudomonadati; phylum Pseudomonadota; class Gammaproteobacteria; order Pseudomonadales; family Pseudomonadaceae; genus Pseudomonas; species Pseudomonas sp. GW822-FHT02G04. The sequence continues at coordinate 289,813 of NZ_JBXANU010000002.1, read as the reverse complement.
TCGTATTCCTTGATGCGCGAACGGATGATGTCGGCGCCTTCGAAGATCATGCTGCCGAGCACTTCGGCGGTCTTGTCGCCGTAGCGCTCTTCGATCACATCGACGTCGCGGCTGTAGGAGTTGACCAGTTGGCCGCCGTTGCGACCGCTGGCGCCGAAGCCGACTTTGGCGGCTTCCAGTACCGTTACGCTGTAGCCCGCTTCGCTGAGGAACAACGCCGAGGACAGGCCGGTGTAGCCGGCGCCGATCACGCAGACGTCGCATTCCACCAACTCTTCAAGCACCGGGTAATCGCCAGTCTGGTTGCGGGTCGCGGCGTAGTAGCTGTTTACATGATTTTGTGTAGAGCTGTGTTTCATACATTTCTCCGAGGGCCGCCGACATGCGCCGGCGACCGCCGCTGTAAAGGTGTCAGAGCTTGATCCAGGTCGCTTTGAGTTCGGTGTATTTGTCGAACGCGTGCAGCGATTTGTCCCGACCGTTACCCGACTGCTTGAACCCGCCGAACGGCGCGGTCATGTCGCCGCCGTCGTACTGGTTGACCCAGACACTGCCGGCGCGCAAGCCACGAGCGAAGGTGTGGGCCTTGCTGAGGTTGTTGGTCCAGACGCCAGCGGCGAGGCCGAAGATGCTGTCGTTGGCGATCTGCAGCGCTTCCTCCGTGGTTTCGAAGGTGATCAGCGACAGCACCGGGCCGAAGATTTCTTCCCGGGCGATGGTCATAGCGTTGGTCACGCCGTCGAATATCGCTGGCTCCACGTACAGGCCACCGGTGCCTTCGAGGGTGCGATTGCCGCCAGCAATCAGTTGCGCGCCCTGGTCTTTGCCGACCTGGATGTAGCGCAGCACATTGTCCAATTGGCGCTGATCAACGACGGCGCCGACGGTGGTTTCAGGGTCGAGCGCATGCCCCGGTTTCCAGGCTTGCAGTGCCTCCACCAGCAACGGAATGAACTGCTCGCGGATCGAGCGCTCCACCAGCAGGCGCGAGCCGGCGGTGCAGACTTCGCCCTGGTTGAAGGCAATTGCGCTGACCGCTGCCTGTGCTGCTGCGCGCAAGTCCGGCGCGTCGGCGAACACCACGTTCGGGCTCTTGCCGCCCGCCTCCAGCCACACGCGTTTCATGTTGCTTTGCCCGGCGTAGATCATCAGTTGCTTGGCAATCGCGGTGGAGCCAGTGAAGGCCAGCACGTCGACATCCATGTGCAACGCCAACGCCTTGCCGACGGTATGACCGAAGCCCGGCAGGACGTTGAACACGCCTTTGGGGATGCCGGCGTCGAGGGCCAGTTGCGCGATGCGGATCGCCGTCAGTGGTGATTTTTCCGAAGGCTTGAGGATGAACGAGTTACCTGCCGCCAGGGCTGGGGCGAACTTCCAGCTGGCCATGATCAGCGGGAAGTTCCACGGCACGATGGCGGCGACCACGCCTGCTGGTTCGCGGGTGATCAGGCCCAATTGGTCGTGCGGTGTGGCGGCGACTTCGTCGTAGATTTTGTCGATGGCTTCGGCGCTCCAGCGGATCGCGTTGGCGGCCGCTGGAATGTCGATGGCCATGGAATCGCTGATGGGTTTGCCCATGTCGAGGGTTTCCAGCAGCGCCAGTTCTTCCTGGTTGGCCAGGATCAAGTCCGCGAAGCGAATCAAAATGCGCTTGCGCTCTGCCGGTGCCAACCGCGCCCAGATGCCGGATTCAAATGCACGGCGCGCGACGGCGACTGCCGCATTGGCGTCGGCTTCGTCGGTGCTGGCGATGTTCGCCAGAAAGCGGCCGTCGACCGGGCTGATGCATTCGAAGGTGTCGCCGCTGAGTGCCGGGCGGTATTGGCCGTCGATGAATGCGCGGCCTTCTAGTGTCAAGGACTGGAAGCGTTGCTCCCAGTCGCTGCGAGTGTTTGTCATGGTTGTGACTCTACGCAGAGGAATAAGTGATCGTGTTAACCGATGGGCAAGCGATGAGTAACCTGTGGCGAGGGAGCTTGCTCCCGCTGGACTGCGCAGCAGTCCCCTTCTTTTCAGGTAGAAGGAGGGGTCGCTTCGCGACCCAGCGGGAGCAAGCTCCCTCGCCACAAGTTTAGTGTCAGCCCCCGTTAAACCGTGTGCAGGTACCAGTTGTACTCAAGGTCTGAAATGGAGTTCTCGAACTCCGCCAGCTCGCTTTCCTTGCACGCCACGAACACGTCGATGTACAGCGGGTCGATGTAGCGCGCCATGACTTCGCTGTCGTCCAGTTCGCGCAATGCATCGCGCAGGTTGTTCGGCAGGCTTTGCTCGTTCTGCTCGTAGCTGTTGCCTTCAACCGGGGCGCCCGGCTCGATTTCGTTGGTCAGGCCGTGGTGAATACCAGCCAGCACCGAGGCCATCAGCAGGTACGGGTTGGCATCGGCGCCGGCGACACGATGCTCGATGCGCACGGCATCCGCCGAACCGGTGGGCACACGCACCGCTACGGTACGGTTGTCGATGCCCCAGCTTGGCGAGTTCGGCACGTAGAACTGCGCGCCGAAACGACGGTACGAGTTGACGTTCGGGCAAAGGAACGCCATCTGCGCCGGCAGGGTCTCGAGCACACCGCCGATCGCATGTCGCAGCGCGGCGTTCTGCTCGGGATCCTCGCTGGCGAAGATGTTGTTGCCTTGCTTGTCGAGAATCGAAATGTGCACGTGCAAACCGTTGCCCGCCTGGCCCGGATACGGCTTGGCCATAAACGTGGTGTCCATCTCGTGGTCGTAGGCGATGTTCTTCACCAGACGCTTGAGCAGCACCGCGTAGTCGCAGGCCTTTATAGGATCGGAGACGTGATGCAGGTTGACTTCGAATTGCGCCGGGGCGCTTTCCTTGACGATCGCGTCAGCCGGGATGCCCTGCTCTTTCGCGCCTTCGAGGATGTCTTGCAGGCAGTCGACGTATTCGTCCAGATCATCGATCAGGTACACCTGCGTCGAGTGCGGACGCTTGCCCGACACCGGCGAGCGTGGCGACTGCGGACGACCGTTCACGTTGTCCTGGTCGATCAGATAGAACTCCAGTTCGAACGCCGCGCAAATGGTCAGGCCCATGTCATCGAACTTGCTCACCACCTGACGCAGCACTTCACGCGGGTCAGCGAAGAACGGCTGGCCTTCGAGCTCGTGCATGGTCATCAGCAGCTGCGCAGTCGGGCGCTTCTGCCACGGTTCGATGCTGAGGGTATCGGCGATGGGATAGCAGATGCGATCCGAGTCGCCGATGTCCAGACCCAGGCCGGTGCTTTCCACCGTCGAGCCATTGATATCCAGAGCAAATAGAGAGGCCGGCAGGTTGATGCCTTTTTCGTAGACCTTGTGGAGACTGGTGCGCTCGATGCGCTTGCCGCGCACCACGCCGTTCATATCCGCAATCAGAAGGTCGACGTACAAAACCTCAGGATGTTGCTTAAGGAATGCGTTTGCTTCGTTGAGTTGAACGGCACGCAGAGGGACCGACATGATGCACCTATTAGCTGTTAATTATTATGTTCACTTCACTTGCGAGAGCCAGTCAACCCGAACGGCAAAGTGAAGTCAATAGCGAACACCTGGCCTTTCACCCTTTATTTTCTGGCCATTTTTGGGCACCAGAGTGCCAAATCAGGCTTGCGCACCGCGTAGATCCTCAGCACCGGACGATCGGCGTTTAGAATTTTTTACATGAGAGTTGTTAATTAAAATCAACAAGGCTAAGCTCCGGAAAAGCTCGTTCAAGTGTGAAACTTCGAGGTGATAAAAATGGCATTCAAGCCATTGATCGGCGTTACTGCGTGCGTCAAACAGATTAGCCTGCACCCCTACCACGTCAGCGGCGACAAGTACTTGCGTGCTGTCAGCGTCGCGGCTTTGGGGCTGCCAGTGGTCATTCCCTCCCTAGGCGATCTGACCGAAACCGATGCGCTGCTCGCGCAGCTCGACGGTCTGTTGCTGACCGGCTCGCCGTCGAATGTGGAGCCCTTCCACTATCAAGGCCCGGCCAGCGCTCCCGGTACGGATCACGATCCGCAACGGGACGCCACCACCCTCCCCTTATTACGCGCAGCGATTGCCGCCGGTGTTCCGGTGCTCGGCATCTGCCGGGGCTTTCAGGAAATGAACGTGGCATTCGGCGGCAGCCTGCATCAGAAGGTGCATGAGCTGCCCGGCATGCTCGATCACCGGGAAGCGGACAGTCCGGATTTGGCGGTGCAATACGCACCGGCCCATGCAGTGAATGTGCAACCGGGCGGCGTGTTCGAGGCGCTGGAGTTGCCTGCTGAGTTCATGGTCAATTCGATTCACAGCCAGGGCATCGATCGGCTCGCACCCGGCCTGCGCGCTGAGGCGATCGCGCCGGATGGTTTGATCGAGGCGATCTCCGTCGAGCACAGCAAGACCTTCGCCGTCGGCGTGCAGTGGCACCCGGAATGGCAGGTGCTTTCGAATCCCCCTTATTTGAGTATTTTCCAGGCGTTTGGCGAGGCGTGCCGGCAACGGGCGGCGCTGCGTAATACGCGCTGACTTCAAACATTACTAATCGATTTACTGCCCCCGTGAGCCTGGCGGGCGTGCCTTTGCGCGCCGGTGGCTCACGTAATAGATGAACCGCAATAACAACAAGCACGACCAGGCAGCCAGGACGGCGGTGCCGAATAAGCCCGAGCGGTAAGCGTTGAACTCAATGGCATCGCCCGGCCCGGGTTTGCAATCCACTCTTAAGTCAGGCCGTGTTGGCCCGACGACTGAAACCTGTTGGGAGTTTCATATGGCAAACGCCTCCAGCATCTACAGGAAGGCTCTTGATGGTCACCAGGCACCGAAAAAGGTGCTGGTGAAAGTCGACCGCGTCACCAAGAAATTCGACGAAACCACCGCCGTGGACGATGTGTCCCTGGAGATCCATCAGGGCGAAATCTTTGCCTTGCTCGGTGGTTCCGGTTCGGGCAAATCGACGCTGCTGCGCATGCTCGCCGGCTTCGAGCGCCCGACCGAAGGGCGAATTCTGCTCGACGGTGTCGACATCACTGACATGCCGCCCTACGAACGGCCGATCAACATGATGTTCCAGTCCTATGCGCTGTTCCCGCACATGACAGTGGCGCAGAACATCGCCTTCGGCCTCAAGCAGGACCGTTTGCCCGCCAGCGAAATCGACGCCCGTGTCGAAGAAATGCTGCGCCTGGTGCACATGACCCAGTACGCCAAGCGCAAGCCGCATCAGTTGTCCGGCGGTCAGCGTCAGCGTGTGGCGCTGGCGCGTTCTTTGGCCAAGCGACCGAAGCTGTTGTTGCTCGACGAGCCGATGGGCGCACTGGATAAAAAGCTGCGCTCGCAGATGCAGCTGGAGCTGGTGGAAATCATCGAGCGCGTCGGCGTGACCTGCGTGATGGTGACCCACGATCAGGAAGAGGCCATGACCATGGCCGAGCGCATTGCGATCATGCACCTGGGCTGGATCGCCCAGATCGGCAGCCCGGTGGACATTTATGAAGCGCCGGTCAGCCGCATGGTCTGCGAATTCATCGGCAACGTGAACGCCTTCGACGGCACCGTTGTGGAAGACCTGGAAGGCCACGCGATCATTCACAGCCCGGACCTTGCGCAGAAGATTTACGTCGGTCACGGCGTGAGTACCTCGGTGCAGGACAAGTCGATCACCTACGCCATCCGCCCGGAAAAAATGCTGGTCAGCACGCTCAAGCCCGAGACCCGCTACAACTGGTCCGAAGGCAAGGTGCACGACATCGCCTACCTCGGCGGCCACTCGGTGTTTTATGTGGAGCTGCCTGGCGGCAAGATCGTCCAGTCGTTCATGGCCAACGCCGAACGCCGTGGCGCACGACCGACCTGGGACGATCAGGTCTACGTGTGGTGGGAAGACGACAGCGGCGTGGTACTGCGCTCATGAGAACCTTCAATCAGCAGTTCCTGCGCCTGGTGCCCAGCGGCCGCAAACTGGTCATCGGCATTCCGTTCCTGTGGCTGTGCCTGTTTTTCCTGTTGCCGTTCTTCCTGGTGATGAAGATCAGCTTCTCGGAAGCAGCGCTGGCCATTCCTCCTTACTCAGAGATCTACACCTTCGCCGAGCAGAAATTTCAGCTGCTGTTGAACCTCGGCAACTACTCGCTGCTGACCGCGGATGAGCTGTACATCTCGGCTTACTTCGGCTCGTTGAAGGTCGCGTTTTTAAGCACGCTGATGTGCCTGGTGATCGGTTTCCCGATGGCTTATGCGATTACCAAGGCCAGCAAGGAAGCGCAAAACGTCTTGCTGCTGTTGATCATGATGCCGACCTGGACCGCGATCCTGATCCGCGTCTATGCGTGGATGGGCATCCTCAGCAACAACGGTTTGCTCAATGCGTTCCTGATGTGGACCGGGCTCACGTCGCAACCGATCGAGATCCTCAACACCAACACCGCCGTCTACATCGGGGTGGTTTACGCGTACTTGCCGTTCATGGTGCTGCCGCTGTACGCCAACCTGGTGAAGCACGATGGCAGCCTGCTGGAAGCCGCGTCGGACCTGGGTTCGAGCAACTTCAACAACTTCTGGAAAATCACTGTGCCGCTGGCCAAGAACGGGATCATCGCTGGTTGCATGCTGGTGTTCATTCCGGTGGTGGGTGAGTTCGTGATTCCAGAGCTGCTGGGTGGCCCGGAAACCCTGATGATCGGCCGCGTGCTGTGGCAGGAATTTTTCAACAACCGCGACTGGCCGGTGGCGTCCGCCCTGGCGGTGGTGATGCTGGCGATCCTGATTGTGCCGATTCTGCTGTTCAACCGTAGCCAGGCCAAAGAGATGGAGGGACGGGGATGAACCGTTTCGGATTTTCACGATTGATGCTGGTGCTCGGCCTGTCGTTTATCTACCTGCCGATGCTGATTCTGGTGATCTACTCGTTCAACGCCTCGAAACTGGTGACGGTATGGGGCGGCTGGTCGGTGAAGTGGTACGTCGGCCTGCTCGACAACACGCAACTGATGGGCTCGGTGGTGCGCTCGCTGGAAATCGCCTGCTACACGGCGATTGCGGCGGTGGCGCTGGGCACGCTGGCGGCGTTCGTGCTGACCCGCGTGACGCGCTTCAAGGGCCGCACGCTGTTCGGCGGCCTGGTGACGGCGCCGCTGGTGATGCCGGAAGTGATCACCGGTCTGTCGCTGTTGCTGCTGTTCGTGGCCATGGCGCAGATGATCGGCTGGCCGCAGGAGCGCGGCATCGTCACCATCTGGATCGCTCACACCACGTTCTGCGCCGCATATGTGGCGGTGGTGGTGTCGGCGCGTTTGCGTGAGCTGGATTTGTCGATCGAAGAAGCGGCCATGGACCTCGGTGCGCGACCGCTCAAGGTGTTCTTCCTGATCACCATCCCGATGATCGCGCCGTCACTGGCGGCCGGCGGCATGATGTCGTTTGCCTTGTCGCTGGATGATTTGGTGTTGGCGAGCTTTGTGTCGGGGCCAGGGTCGACGACCCTGCCGATGGAAGTGTTCTCGGCGGTGCGTCTGGGCGTGAAGCCTGAGATCAATGCCGTGGCCAGCCTGATTCTGCTGGCGGTGTCGATCGTCACGTTCATGGTCTGGTACTTCAGCCGCAGGGCCGAAGCCACCCGCAAACGGGCGATCCAGGAAGCGATGGACCAGACCGCCAGCGAATCGTGGCAGCAACCGAAAAAGCAAATGGCGCAAGCGACAGCCTAGCGCCACTGTTAAGTGAGCACTGACCTGTGGCGAGCGAGCTTGCTCGCGCTTGAGTGCGCAGCACTCACAAATAGGCATGGGTTGCCAGAATTTTGGGGCCGCTACGCAGCCCAGCGGGAGCAAGCTCCCTCGCCACAGGTAAGTCCGCTAGCCACAGGTTTTGTGTTCACCGCATTTTTGTTTTATGTGATTTGAATAAAAAGAATGGAGTTGTACCGATGAAAATGTTTGGCAGGACTCTGCTGACACTGTCCTTATTGGGCGCAATGACCGCTGGCGCCCAGGCCAATGACAAGGTTCTGCGCGTCTACAATTGGTCGGATTACATTGCCCCGGACACCGTCAAGAAGTTCGAAGACGAGACCGGCATCCGCGTGACCTACGATGTGTTCGACAGCAACGAAACCCTTGAGGCACGGCTGCTGGCGGGCAAATCCGGCTATGACATCGTGGTGCCGTCCAACAGTTTCCTGGCCAAGCAGATCAAGGCTGGCGTCTATCAGCCGCTGGATAAATCGAAGCTGCCGAACTGGAAAAACCTCAACCCGGTGCTGCTGAAAAATGCTTCGGCCAGCGATCCGGATAACGGCCACGCCTTCCCGTACATGTGGGGTTCGATCGGCATCGGCTACAACCCGGCCAAGGTCAAGGAAGTGCTGGGCACTGATGCCCCGGTGAATTCCTGGGACTTGCTGTTCAAACCGGAAAACGCCGCCAAGCTCAAGGCTTGTGGCATCAGCTTCCTTGATTCGCCGACGGAAATGCTTCCGGCTGCCCTGCACTATCTGGGCTACCCGGTGAACTCCCGGGACAAGGCGCAAATCGCCGAAGCCGAAGCGCTGTTCATGAAGATCCGGCCGTCGGTGGCCTACTTCCATTCGTCGAAATACATCTCCGACCTGGCCAACGGCAACATCTGCGTCGCCGTCGGTTACTCCGGCGACGTGCTGCAAGCCAAGGCCCGCGCCCAGGAAGCCGGCGACAAGGTGAAGATCGAGTACAGCATCCCAAAAGAAGGCGCCGGCAGTTTTTACGACATGGTCGCCATTCCCCGGGACGCCGCCAACGTCGACAACGCCTACCTGTTCATGAACTTCCTGATGCGCCCGGACATCATCGCCGAAGTCACCAACAGCATCGGCTACAGCAACGCCAACGCAGCGGCCACGCCGTTGGTGGATGAAGCGATCCGCGACGACCCGGGGTCGTATCCGCCGCAAGCGGTGATGGCGACGTTGTATGCCATTCCTGACATGCCGATTGCCACGCAGCGGATCATGACTCGGGGCTGGACGCGGGTGAAGTTGGGCAAATAACCCCGTCCTGCCTGCCTCACTGATCGTTCCCACGCTCCGCGTGGGAATGCCTCCACGGACGCTCCGCGTTCGGCTCTGGAGGGAACGCGGAGCGTCCCGGGCTGCATTCCCACGCGGAGCGTGGGAACGATCAGTTCATTCGCGAAAGCGATCTTTTTCCGTTCACGCAGCGCCTTACCACCGCTGCACTCCTCTTAAGAAGAACGGCTTCACCTGGCTTCCTCGGTTAAGGTGAATTCAGGCGCCCTCGGGCGCCTTTTTTTGTGTTCGTTCAGGCAGAGACCAGTGGCCACTCGGCCAGCGCTATGTACCGGCCTTTATGGGATTCGAAAAGGCTGAAGCGATCGGCGCGCAGGTAAAACTCCGGTGGCGTCGCGGATTCAGGGATCGGCGCCCGGTAGTCGCGCATCAGGGTCAAATGTGGACGATATTCCCGACGGGTGTCTTCAATGCCGAACGGCAGCATGGCCTGCTCCAGCGCATACACCAGGCGCAGCAACTCCGGCGCAGCCTGCGCGGGTGCCAGCAACAACACCCCGGAGCGACGCCAGACGTCCAGCCGATCCAGCACCACCGTCAACGGCGCGCCGGGGGTGCGGACATTCGCGGCGGCCTTGCAGATACCCGCTATCTGCGCCATGCCGACCGTGCCGAGAAACAGCAGGGTCAGATGAAAGTTTTCCGCCGGCACCGGACGCCCGACGTTGAGCCCCAGCGCGCTGCGCCATTGGGCGATGGCCCGGCGTTGTTCGGGGGCGCAGTTCAGGGCGAAAAACAGCCGTTTGAACGGCTCGCGGGTTTCATCGCTCATGTCTGGCACCTCAATGCTCGGGGACCCTTTGATTTTACAAAGGGATACCACGCCAGCAAGTGCATTTCTGGCACCTGTGGGCATGCGCGTTATAGTTGAAGCAACCGAATCGACGGGAGGGCGCCATGCGTCAGGTCATCAGCAAAGAGCCATGGTGGGCCGTGCCACCGAAGCCCGGCCAGGATGAGTCCGAATTGGAATGGGGCTGGCTGGTTCATTACAACGAAGGCGAACCGCGCTTCGAGTTCATCAAGGAGCGGCCGTCGGACAGCGAGATCCGTAACCGCAAAAGCTGCAGGACCACCCCGACGCCGGAGTGATCCTGCCGCGTCTTCAGGCTTTGACGAGCATTTCGAAACCGCCAAAAATCGCCCGCTGGCCGTCGAACGGCATCGGATTGACGTCCGGCTGCATCCGCGGATCGCTCATCAGTTTCGCCATGCCGGTGTCGCGGGTGGCCTTGTCCGGCCAGACGATCCAGGAAAACACCACGGTCTCGTCTTCCTTGAGTTTTACCGCCATGGGAAACGACGTCACTTTGCCATCAGGCACGTCGTCGCCCCAGCATTCGGCGAGGCTGAGCGCGCCGTTTTCCTTGAAAATCGCGGCGGCGGACTCCGCGTGTTTCTTGAATTTTTCGCGGTTGGCTTTGGGTACTGCCGCGACGAAGCCATCAACGTAAGCCATGATCGTTCTCCTCGGGTTATGGGTTGATCTGCTGGGTAGTCGATCCAGCGTGGCTCCAATCGACAGATCCCGCACCCAAGCCGACCGACGGTTCGACGGGCTGTGCAAGGGGTTGTGCAACGGGCTGGGCCAGGCTGCCTTCGATTTGCCCGGCCATGTACAGCGTTCCGGCCATGACGCCGGTGGTAGGGTTTTGCACCAGCTTCAGCCACGCCTTGTCGAATGAGTCGCCCAGGCTGCTGCGGATCAGCGCCTCGCTATCGGGTCGGTCGTTGGCCTGAATAACCGCACGCACCCCCGCCACTCCCAGGGAAATCAACGCCCCGGCCAGTTTCCCCGCCGCTGCCGCCACGGCACCGGCCGCGCCTCGTGGGGCCATTTCGGCTTCCATGCGTTTGCTGGCACGCTTGGCCACCGGCGTCATGCCGGCGTCCGTCGAGGCGATACCCTTCTCACCGCCCGCCGTGTGGATCTTGTCGATCAATGCCGCGTAGGCCGGCAACGTAGTCAGCGGCTCACTGTGCACCACCTGATACAGCGAAGCGTCACGGGCGGGCGGCGGGCCCAGCGAAATCGCCGGAATTTTGCGGATACGCTCGTTGAGCTGCGCCATCGGCACGCCATGACGCTGGGAGATGACCTGAAGTTGCTGGCCGAGAGCTTGCACGTAAAACGCCGTCGCCTGCCCGAGGATCTCGTCGGGATCGATCTCCAGCGCCACAGGGTCCAGCACTTTCTGGTGATATTGCTCCAGCAGATAGGCCGCCAGGCGTTTGGCCGAGGCATCTTGCTCGCCCCCGGCGTTGATGGTGTACCAGCTGACCTTTAACGACAGCCATTCCTGGGTCCAGTAGCTGCTGAACCACGGAATGAAGACTTCTTCGGTCTGTTCGTAAACCCGCGTGCGCCAATGTTCCATGGACCCGCGGGCATACACCCTGGTCTGTTCGGTGGCCTGCTGCGAAGCCGCGACAATCTCCTGGTCCACCTGCTGCCAGGTGCTCTGGGAAACTACCACCGGCGCCACGGCTACCGGGGCACGCGCAGTCGTTACGCATCCCGCCAGTACCACCAACACAGCGACGATCAGCGAACGCAGGTTCAAGATCGCAGTGTCCTACAGTCTGCGTCGAACGGAGCGTTCGACGCGTAAAAGCATGTTGATTTGAGTATAGATCGGGGCCAGGGGCCGTCCGTCAGGAAGCGTGGTGGCGCCCTCAAAAATTTCATTGCAGGCTCGAAGGAAACATCACACCTGTGGCGAGGGAGCTTGTCGGATCGCCGCACCGTCCCGCTGGGACGCGTAGCGCCCCCAAAACCTGCCACCGCGGTGATTCAGATAGATCGCAACAGTCCGTTTTGCGACTGCTTCGCAGCCGAGCGGGACGGTGCGGCGATCCGACAAGCTCCCTCGCCACAATGGATCGCCAGATTTCCGACTTCTGTTACCACCATCATCTACGTCGATACTCACCATCGCCGCGAATGCCTTCCGCAAAAAAACCGCCTGGTGCAGGATCAACTCATTACCACGTAAACCCCGCATCGGAGGGGCCCATCATGATTTATCCCGTCAGCCTTGCGTTCAGCTTTCCGGTGTTCGGCAGCAACTACTATTCGCAGCAGGTGGTCTCTCGCAAAGCCGTCGCGCTGGTGTTCGACAAGCAATTCGAAACCTTGCTGATGCCCGCAGCCACCAACCACTTCAGTAACGAAGTGGTCGGGCTCAACGATCAGTTCCGCTTTTTGAATGATGTGCTGGTTGAGCATCTGCTGGAGACCGAGATGACTCAGCGTCCGTCACGCTCGGCGCAAGCGTTCACCTTTTGACACGCTGAGTGAAGCTGCTCAGCGTGGTCCGCCACCGGGCCCACCCCCAAAACCTCCATGATGGCCACCACCACCACCACCACCACCACCACCACCACCACCACCACCTGGTGGGAAGAACATCCAGCAGCCCGACAGGGACGACAACAAGGCGAAAACCACCGCCGCTTTTACAACTTTGTTCAACTTCATTACGTCACTCTCTGTTTAGGCGAGAAAAACAACCTTTCTCGCCCTTTCAGACAGTGTTTGCGGGGGTTTGAGCACCGTTCCAATGTAAAGAATGGGTAATGGTTGTATCGTAAATAACTAATATTCCACAGATTTTTCAGGGAGCGGACCTATCGGCTATTTCCAAGTTCCCCCATAGGGCACGGTCCCAAAGGCGGCAGTCACACTCGCTGACTCTGCAAGCACTCTGATACAAAGCCGTTTTATGGTCGCAGCCTTTCATTCAGGCCGGCGCACGGCCCTCACCTTCCCGCTGTTGCCGCCGCCACAGAAAAACCGGTCGTGGCCATCGAACTCAAGCCCCGACACGCCGACGCCAGCCGGCATCTGGACGCTCTCCAAAACCTCGCCCGTGGCCGGATCGAGTCGTCGCAGCTCGCTCTCATCGCCTTCCCAGGTACCGTGCCACAGATCGCCCTCGACCCAGGTCACCCCGGTGACGAAGCGATTGGACTCGAGGGTGCGCAACACCGCCCCGGTCTGGGGATCGACCTGATGGATCTTGCGCTCGCGATACTCACCGACCCAGAGCGTGCCTTCGGCCCACGCCAGCCCCGAGTCACCACCGCCACCGGGCGCGGGGATGGTGGAGAGCACGCGGCCGGTCTGCGGGTCGATCTTCTGGATGCGATCCTCGGCGATCTGAAACAGATGCTGGCCGTCGAAGGCGGTGCCGGCATGGGCGGCGACGTCGATGGAGCGTAGGGTCTTGCCGCTCGCCGGGTCCAGGGCGTTGAGTTTGTCGTCGGAGGCAAACCAGACGCGCTGACCGTCATGGGTGACGCCGTGTACATGGTCGATGCCCGGAAAAGGCCCGTATTCGCGGATGATTTCGGCAGTTGAATGTTTCATCTCTTGCTCCTCGTTTACTGACTGCGTTCACTGGGGTTGTGAAGAGGATGCTAATCACTGGGCAGCAACGCCGTGAGTAACAATCCCGTCGCGAATCCCGGGACCGGCGGGGTCATCCAGCGACGGGCCCGGCCGTGGCCGAACGACTGCACCTTGCCGCCAGCCGCCAGCGTGTCGAGGGCTCGTTGCACGGTGCGCTGACTGGCACCGAGCGCCAACGCCAGGGCCGAACTCGACCACGATTCACCGTCAGCGAGGAAAGCGAGCAGCGTCGCATGCTGCTCTTCGACAGGCCGCGCCAGCACCACGACGTCAGGCGCAAGCCGTGGCACCAGTGCAAACCCTCGCGGCGTCGCGACCACATCGGCGATCAGGTGCAGCGCCCCGCGCAGCCGCCCGAGTTCGACGCGTAACCGCGCGCGATGGGACTCATCCGCGTGCTTCATCCGAAAGGCTCGCGCAATCAGCGTTTCCCTTGGCACGTCGGCCGGCCATGCTTCGCCCAGCGCCCGGGCGAGCGCGAACAACACCGGACGCCGGGCGAGTGAAACCGCCGAGCCTGCGTCGCGCACCACATATCGACAAGCGTCCACCACCAGCGTGGGGGATGCCAATAACGCTTCAATTTCATCGAGCAGCAACGACCGTTCCTGGCCACCGATAATCAGCCGCGCCGCCGGTGTGTCGAGGATGCGCGAGGCGCTTTCGACCTCAACGATCAGTGCCGGGATGCCCGCGTGCTGCGCGGCATGCTCGGCCCGATCGAGTGCCGCGCGCGCCGCCTTCGTTTGCAGGCGACGCATGGCGATGCCCGCCACGACCAACTCGTAGGCGGCCCTCGACGCGGGCGGTAATGGCGTCGGATCGAGTTTGGCGAGACGGTCCTCGGCCTCGTTGAGATGCCCGATCAGCAGCAAGCGGCGAATCTCGAGATACCGTGCATGGGCGGCGTTGACCCAATCGCCGTGCGCCTGAAGCGTTGCCCGCGCGGCGTCGAGCGCCTTCACCGGCCAGTTCAGGTCACGGGAGGCGAGCGCAATCTCGGCCTCGGCGACAACACACCGCGCGCGGGCCAAAGTCTCCTTCGCACCGAACGCCCGAGCGGCGCTATGCACCAGCGCCTTCGCTCGCACAAGGTCGCCCAGTTGCGCCATCGCGATGCCTCGAAGGGCGAGTGCAGGTGCATCGTCACGCAAGGCGATGCGATTCAGCGCGCCGAGCGGATCACCCGCCGCAAGCGCACGCGCCGCAGCGGTGATCAGCGAATCCATGTGAATCGCGCCACCTGGCACCCCCTACGTCCGATGTTCGCTGATCAGTCTATCTCACGACTGCTCAGCCGCACGCCGATCTGCCAGGGAGTGCGTCAATGCCTCAATAATCGACCCAAACCCCACCAAGGTCCGCGGACTGGACGCAGCGTTCGACCCAGCGCACGCCTTCGACACCGGCATTGATGTCCGGATAACGCAGCGTTGCCAGTTGCTCATGATCGCCACGGTTGGCGGCGTCCATGGCCAGGGCGAAACGGTAATAGAGGTTGGCCCAGGCATCGAACAGCCCTTCCGGGTGCCCGGCACCGATCCGGTCATCAAGCAACGCATGAGGATGCAAGTAACCCATCCCGCGCTCCAGCACCTGGGCGGGTTTGCCCTGGACTTCGAATGACAACTGGTTCGGCCGCTCATCCCACCATTCAAGGCTGGCCCTGGAACCAATCACGCGAATCTTCTGGCCATGCATGGAGCCGGCGTTCACCGCACTGGACCACACACTGCCCATGGCCCCGCCTTCGTATTCCATCAGTGTGTAGGCGTTGTCCTCCAGCGGCGCGCGGCTTTTGACAAAGCTCTGGCGCGTGCACAGCAACCGTTTGATCTTGAGCTCGGGCAGCATGACTTCCGACAGGTACAGTGGGTGAGTGCCGACGTCGCCCAGCACATAACTGGGGCCGGCGAGGCGCGGATCGACTCGCCATTTGGTCGCCTCGCTCTGTGCCTCGACCGCCTCACAGTGGAAGCCATGGGCAAACTGCATGTGCACCATGCGCACTTCACCCAGCTCGCCACGGGCGATCATTTCCCGCGCTTGTTCGATCAACTGGTGCCCGGCGTAGCCGTAAGTCACCCCCACCACCCGGTTTCGCGACAACGCGATTTCGCGCAGGGTTTGCGCCTCCTCAAGGGTAAAGCACAGCGGTTTTTCACAGACCACATGCAGCCCTGCTTCCAGAGCGGCCTTGGTGATTTCAAAGTGAGTGCCATTGGGCGTCGCCACGGATATGGCCTGGACGCTATCCGCCCGCCCCGCTTCCCCCTCAATCAAGCTGCGATAGTCGGCGTAGCAACGCTCGGGGTCGACACCCAGTTGCACGCCAAAGTCCCGACCGCGTTGCGGGTCCAGGTCGAAGGCGCCGGCCACCAGTGCAAACGACTGGTCACGCAGGGCCGCCGAACGATGGATGTAGCCGATCTGACTGTCACGCCCGCCGCCCACCATCGCCCAGCGGATCGGTTGAGGAATACGCTTGCTGCCATTGATCATCGAAAAGTCCTTCGCATGAGGGGAATTCAGAAACCTGCCCGGGACAGGTAGGCTCGGCTGGCAGCCACGTCGCGCAGACTGCCGTGGGCGTTACGTGGATCACGTTCTTGCTCGACCGTGATGTAGCCCTGGTAACCGATCTCGGTGATCAGCTCGCGCAAGGCGCCGTAGTCGATGACACCCTGGCCGATCGGGCACATCACGCCTTTTGCGCACGCGGCGAAGAAGGTGATGTGTTCGCCCAACACCTGATCGAACACGGCCTGATCGATGTCTTTGAAATGCAGGTAATCCACGCGTTCTGCGTACTGGCGCAGAGTCTGCACCGGGTCCATGCCGGCGTAGTACAGATGACCGGTGTCCAGGCACAGGCCGCCCACTTCGTAAGGGATGTCTTCGACCAGTCGGGCCAGCTCGTCGGCGAACTCGATGTAGCCCCCGGCGTGCGGGTGAATCACCGTGCGCACACCGAATTCCGTCCACGCCAGCTCGGCGATGGCACGGATGTGAGCCATCATGCCCTGCCAGGCATCGGGTGCCAGGCGCGGTGCGCGGTCAGAGTGGCCAGCGGCGTAGTCACGCTCCTCATGCCCCCAATCGATGACCACCAGACACGGCATCGCAAAGCGTTGCCCCGGCTCCAGTGGAATCGCCGGCAACTGCTTGAGCAATGCGCAGATATTGCGGGTTTGATTCAGCAGGCTGGACAGATTGGCGGGGTCGACCAGATTGTCGAATATCGTACCGGCCACCACGTGCAGGCCGTGTTCGGCCAGTACCGAACCCACCGCGTCGGCGTCCAGTGGCAGGTAACCGTATGGCCCCAATTCGATGCCGCGATAACCCGCTTGCGCCGCTTCGCCAAGGACCTGCTGCCACGCCGGCAGATGAGGATTGTTGACGTCGTCTACGCCCCAGCAACAAGGCGCGGTGGAGATGTGGAGGGTCATGTCAGGCTCCGATAATTATTGTTATGAGTGGCGATGTTTCGCTGGGAGAAATCCTAAGGCCGGCGGGTCTGCGGCTGCTATAGTCCTTGGGCTATACCTGTCAAAACCCGTCAAAAATTTCAGATAGGCTTTCATTTCATGTCAGAGCATTCTTCGTCAGAGCATTCCTCGTCAAAAGCCGACAACCCGCTCGGTCGTCGTTCAACCATGGAAGACGTGGCCCTGGCCGCCGGGGTGAGCCTGTCCACCGTGGACCGGGTAATGAACCTGCGGGCCAATGTGCGCGCCGATACCGCGCAACGCATTGCCGAGGCCGCCGCCCGGCTGGGCTTCTACGGGCGTAATGTGATCGAGCAGCGAGTGCTGCAGCAGCGCCCGACAGTGCGCTTGGGATTTCTGCTGCAAAAGCGTGGCGTGGCGTTTTATCAAGGGCTGGCCAAGGCCTTGGCCGAGGCAGCGACGGCCAGCGTGCGGGCCCAGGTTCGGGTGATGATCCACTACATCGACGACCTGGCCCCCGCCGCCACCGCAGAACGCATTCTCAAGTTGCAAGGCGAAGTCGATGCCCTGGGCGTGGTGGCCGCCGACCATCCGGCTGTGCGCGAAGCCATGGCGCAGTTGCGAGCGGCGGGCATCCCGGTGGTCGCCCTGGTGTCCGAGCTGAGCGCCTCGGCCGGCGCCGGTTATGTCGGCGTCGACAACCGCGCCATGGGCCGCACCGCCGGCTGGTTCATCAAGCACCTGGCAGCGCAACCGGGGCCGGTGGCCGTGATGGTCGGCACCCAACGCTTTCAGTGCCAGGAGCTGTGTGAAATGAGTTGCCGCTCTTACCTGTCGGCACAACCCCAGGACTGGGAATTGCTGGCGACGCGCCTGACCCTGGAAGACGAGGAATTCGCCTATGCCGGCACGCTCGACCTTCTCACCAGCCAGCCCGACCTGGTCGGCCTGTATGTCGCGGGCGGCGGCATCGAGGGGGTCATCAACGCCCTGCGCGAACTGAAAGCCCAGCACATCGCATTGCCTGTCGTGGTGTGCCACGACCTGACCCCCATCACCCGGACCGCCCTGCGCGACGGCATCGTTCAAGCCGTGCTGTCACATCCGGTCGAGGCACTGGCGCAAACGGCGGTCAGGGCCATGGTGGATGCCGCGATAGATCCAGCATCGGACAGTGCAGCGAAGTTCATGCTTTCGTTGCAGATTGATGTGGCTGAAAGTGTTTAGTGGTCGGCAACAGGCCCAGAATGTCCCGGGGTATTTTGTCAGGAGAAAAACAAAAAATGAGCACGACAAAAAACAGCATTATGTCGGCAATAAAAATTATTGTGATATTCACCACCCTGATAAGCGGATCGTATGCAGTTGTCATCCCGGCATTTGCACCCACCTATAAGACCTACTACATTCTAGTCATCGGAATCGCCACATCTGCATTGCTTGGAGGCTCTATCGGCTATAAAGCCCTGGCAGATGAAATACTCCTCATCAAAATCGGCTTTGGTCTTTGCTATGCATTAGTAGTAGCCATTTTTGTATTATTCCTTTCACTATTTATAATTTTAAACACTCGTGGAGCATGACCTGGAGCAATGTGCCATTTGTCAGGCGACCGCGTTTATTGAGGGCGACGAGATGAGCGTGCATCATGAGCGATCCAGATGAAATCATTCGTAAATTTGCCTTACAGAGAATTGCGAATGTCTTCAACATTTCCGTGGACCTTCTTAACGAAGCAGCCGTATTTGGGGAAGACTTGAAAGCCACCCGCTCTACCGGTCTATTCAGAAGAAATGAATATGATGCAATTGAAGGCGATATTCTTGATGTATGTGACAGAGAGACATACAAGACCATAAGCTCTGGCAACCTGACCATTTACACGATCGGCGATTATTGTAATCACATGGTTCGTTGTTATAAGCACAATCCAAAAGATGTTATTGCGACATTGAAAATAACCTCGCTCAGCTAACTACGTTGGGCGGCTGCCATGCCGTGGGGGGCGTCCGTCTGCTTGCCTTCCGAGTTTTCGAGCTGATTCACGAACAGCCCGACGATAGGGCTGTAAACTGGCCGCGCAAAAAAGGCGTTGCGTCATTGAATGCTCCGGCGCCCCTTCACCCCCACAAACAAGAGATCCCCATGGCAAACCACGACATCACTTTCCTCCCCGACCCCGACGCGGAATCCATCTCCTCCGACGTTGCCGGTTTCGGCGGCCTGCTGGTCTCCACTCAGATCCCTACCCGCGCCGACGGCAGCCTGGAACTGGGCGACATCACCCTGCAAAGCGAGTGCACCCTGCAGGCGCTCAAGGTAGCACTGGAGAACGCCGGCAGTTCCATGGACCGGGTGTTGCATCTGACCATCTACCTCACCGACATGGCCGACCGCGCCGCGTTCAACGAGGTCTACAAGCGTTTCTTCGCCAAACCCTGGCCGGTTCGCGCCGCTGTTGGCGTGGCTGCGCTGGCGGTCGAAGGCATGCTTGTGGAAGTCACCGCGATGGCGGCCAAGGGTTAAATCCGCGAATGTGCCCGGTGGGAGTGGCAATCGCCGGGCACGTTGGCGAGTGGATATCTGCGAGAAGATGATTATGCTTCAAGAAACCCTGCAGCAATGCGAGGCCGTCAGCCTGTTTCCATTATTCGTGCAATTGGTAATCCGACGACATCAGCCCTAGGGCCTGGGTGCGGCAATATTGTGAGGTACTCCGGCCTTCAACAAGAGCAAGACGGAGAAGACTCATGGCCACGATTGACACTACAGCCACGGGCAGCACGCCTAACCGAGGGATTACCAAGGAGGAGCGCAAGGTCATTTTCGCCTCGTCCCTGGGCACCGTGTTCGAGTGGTACGACTTTTACCTTTACGGCTCCCTCGCGGCGATCATCGCCAAGCACTTCTTCGCGGGCGTCAACGAAACAACCTCCTTCATCTTTGCGCTGCTCGCGTTCGCCGCAGGCTTCGCCGTGCGCCCCTTCGGCGCCATCGTGTTCGGCCGACTGGGCGACATGATCGGGCGCAAGCACACGTTCCTCATCACCATTGTGATCATGGGTACATCCACTGCCATAGTGGGCTTTCTGCCCGGCTACGCGACCATCGGGGTGGCGGCACCGGTCATCCTGATCACCCTGCGTCTATTGCAAGGCCTGGCCCTGGGCGGTGAATACGGCGGCGCGGCGACTTACGTGGCCGAGCATGCGCCGAAAGGCAAGCGCGGCTACTTCACTTCGTGGATTCAGACCACCGCGACCCTCGGTCTGTTTCTTTCGCTGCTGGTGATCCTCGCCTGCCGCACCCTCCTCGGCACTGAAGCCTTCGAGGCCTGGGGCTGGCGGATTCCCTTCCTGCTGTCGATCCTGCTGCTGATCGTCTCGGTCTACATCCGCTTGCAACTCAGCGAGTCGCCGGTGTTCAAGAAGATGAAAGAAGAAGGCAAGTCTTCCAAGGCACCGCTGACCGAGTCCTTCGCCCGCTGGGACAACCTCAAGATTGTGATCATGGCCTTGCTCGGCGGCACTGCCGGCCAGGCCGTCGTCTGGTACACCGGGCAGTTCTATGCGCTGTTCTTCCTGCTGCAGACGCTGAAGATCGACCCGCAGACCGCCAACTTTTTGATTGCCGGCTCCCTGCTGCTCGGCACGCCGTTCTTCATCGTGTTCGGCAGCCTGTCCGACCGCATCGGCCGCAAGGGCATCATCATGGTCGGCTGCATCCTCGCGGCGCTGACCTACTTCCCGATCTTCCATGCATTGACCGAATACGGGAACCCCGACGTGTTCGCCGCGCAGGCGAAAAATCCGGTCACGGTGGTCGCCGATCCCGCCCAGTGCTCGTTCCAGTTCGACCCGGTGGGCAAGGCCAAATTCACCAGTTCCTGCGACCTCGCCAAGACTGTGCTGGCGAAGAGAGCCATCCCCTACATAAACGAGAAAGCCACACCTGGCGCCGTCGCGCAGGTCCGTATCGGCGACAAGGTGATCCCGAGCTTCGAGGGCACCGGCATGCCGGCCGCCGACTTCAAGACCCGCAATGACGCCTTCGTCGCCACCCTCGGCACCGCCCTCAAGGACGCCGGCTACCCCGAGAAGGCCGACCCAGCCAAGACCAACTACCCGATGGTGCTGCTGCTCCTGACCATCCTGGTGATCTACGTGACCATGGTCTACGGCCCGATTGCTGCCTGGCTGGTGGAGCTCTTCCCGGCGCGCATCCGCTACACCTCGATGTCGCTGCCCTACCACATCGGCAATGGCTGGTTCGGCGGCTTTCTGCCCACGGTGGCGTTCGCCATGGTCGCGGCCACGGGTGATATCTACTACGGGCTGTGGTACCCGATCGTCATCGCGGTGATGACGGCCATCCTTGGTACTTTCTTCCTGCCGGAAACCAAGGATCGGGAGATTCATCACACGTAAGAGCAGCGATAGATTTGCACCCAACGCAACAAAAAACGCCCCGTCAGTCCGTTCCTGACGGGGCGAATCACCGCATACACCAACGATGTTTAAGCTGCGCGTTTAAAGACACCCGGTGTTACTTCATCAAGGCTACAACGCCTTGCGTCATTGCCTACGACTACGCCAGAATCCGCCGGCTTGTGCGTTTTGGGCTCGGGTTTTATCGTTTCCCGGTCACTGAAAAACAGTGATCGGGTTTGGTAGCCCGTCTCGCACGACGCACGGCT
Organism: Pseudomonas sp. GW822-FHT02G04; assembly: GCF_058802085.1. Lineage (NCBI taxonomy): Bacteria > Pseudomonadati > Pseudomonadota > Gammaproteobacteria > Pseudomonadales > Pseudomonadaceae > Pseudomonas > Pseudomonas sp. GW822-FHT02G04. The sequence goes on along the minus strand of NZ_JBXANU010000002.1, from coordinate 268,209 downwards.
TCACCTATTATGGTGGCCATGCGCGGGGCCCTTTCGAGGGCGCCGGGTTCCTGATACGACCGGTCTACCAACCCGCGTATGGCCATCACCCTAATTCGTTTGGTAGCGAACGTGATGGCTCCCATTTAAGTAAACTCGTATCAGGAGTTTCATCCATGTTCAAACCTACGCCCAATCCGCCGATCACAGACCCAACATCTCCCTACGAATCACTCGATTCAAAAAAGCTCCACGAAGCCGCCGAACGCGCCCTCGACCACTACCTCAACCCGGCCGCCCAGATCATGGCCACGGCCAACGAACCCGAGCCCATGTACTTCGCCAACCCGAAGTACAACACCGAAGCCCTGCTGGCCAACGCCAGCGAAACACTCGGCTCGGCTACCGTCATGCTCACCAATTTCGCAGCACTGCTGGAAACCTCACATCGCAAGACCCTGCTGGGCATTGCGCAAGTGGTCATGCTCGGTGAACTGGCGGTGAACCAGGCACTGGATCACGTCGAACCGAAGGAGTAATCGACGGGATCTGTGGCGAGGCGGTAGTGCCTCGCCACATTCAACACCACCCCGCCAAGACCTCAGCAACACCGGTGTCAGCCCCAGCAACAGACAAACTTCATCAAGCTCCACTCACCAAAACTTGCGCACACCACCAGTAAGCTAAGCTTTCAACAGCTTATTGCTCACGATGCTCGCGTCTGCAGGTTTTGGTTTTTTCTGGAGAGCGTCTGCAACAGCTATTTCAGACAGGTCCAGATCATTCACGCAGGACTGACGCGATGACCGAGCCCCTTCTCAGTTTCGAAGCACTCAAACGCGCCGCTGCCGCCGGCGAGATCGATACCGTGCTGGTGTGCATGGTCGATATGCAGGGGCGACTGGTTGGCAAGCGATTCCAGGTCGAGTTTTTCATCGACAGCGGCCACGAAGAAACCCACTGCTGCAATTACCTGCTGGCTGACGACATCGACATGGAACCGGTGCCGGGATACGCCGCGGCCAGTTGGAGCAAAGGCTATGGCGACTTCGTGCTCAAACCCGACATGGCCACGTTACGGCGTGTGCCGTGGCTGGAATGCACGGCGCTGGTGCTCTGCGATGTGCTCGATCATCACCACAGAAAGGACCTGCCCCACAGCCCGCGAGCGATCCTGAGAAAACAGGTCGAGCGCCTGCGCGAGCGTGGCTATACCGGCATGTTCGCCTCTGAGCTGGAGTTCTATCTGTTCGACGAGAGTTACCAGGCGATCCACGAGCGCAATTACCACAAGCCGAAGACCGCCGGCCATTACATCGAGGATTACAACATCCTGCAGACCACCCGCGAGGAGCCGGTACTGCGGGCTATTCGCAAACACCTGCAGGCATCCGGCATTCCCGTGGAAAATTCCAAGGGCGAATGGGGTCCGGGTCAGGAAGAGATCAACATCCGTTATGCCGATGCCATGACCATGGCCGACCACCACGTGATCATCAAGCACGCCTGCAAAGAGATCGCGCAACTGCAGGGCAAGGCGATCACGTTCATGGCCAAGTGGCGCTATGACGCCGCCGGTTCCAGCAGCCATATCCACAATTCGCTGTGGGACAAGCATGGCAAGAAGTCGCTGTTCTTCGACCCCAAGGCCGAGTTCGGCATGTCGAAGCTGATGCGCTCGTGGGTGGCCGGGCAGCTCAAATACGCCAACGACGTTACCTGTTTTCTTGCGCCCTACATCAATTCGTACAAGCGCTTTCAGGCCGGCACCTTCGCGCCGACACGGGCGGTCTGGAGCCGGGACAATCGCACCGCAGGCTTTCGGTTGTGCGCCGAAGGCAGCAAGGCCATCCGCATCGAATGCCGCATCGGCGGTGCCGACCTCAACCCCTATCTGGCCTTCGCCGCGTTGATCGCCGCAGGCCTGGCCGGTATCGACGAGAAGCTCGAGCTCGCGCCGCCGTTCGAGGGCGATGCCTACGTCGATGAGCATTTGCCTGAAGTGTCGAAGACCTTGCGCGAGGCCTGCGCCGCCCTCAAGGCGTCGAGCATGTTGCGCGAAGCGTTCGGTGACGAAGTGATCGACCACTACGTGCACACCGCCGACTGGGAACAGAAAGAGTACGACCGACGGATAACCGACTGGGAACTGCAGCGCGGCTTCGAGCGCTATTGAGCACGCCATGACTGAGACCGTTCAACTTATCTCCCCGGTCGATGGCCGGGTCTACGCCGAACGCCGCCGTGCCGATGCGGCGCAGATCGAGCAAGCCCTGATCGCCGCCGAAACCGCCCAGGCGCAATGGAAACGCCGGCCACTGAGCGAACGCGCCGCCTTTTGCAGCGCCGCCGTGGACGCGATGCTGGCGATGAAGGACGAGATCGTGCCAGAGCTGGCCTGGCAAATGGGGCGCCCGGTACGCTTCGGCGCTGGCGAGCTGCGCGGCTTCGAAGAACGTGCCCGGCACATGATTGCGATTGCGCCTGAAGCCTTGGCAGCGATTGAGCCCGCGCCTGTCGCGGGGTTTCAGCGCTATATCAAACGCGAGCCGCTGGGTACGGTGTTGGTCGTCTCGCCGTGGAATTACCCCTACCTGACGGCGGTGAATACGATCATCCCGGCGCTGATGGCGGGCAACAGCGTGATCCTCAAACACGCCACGCAAACGTTGTTGGTGGGCGAGCGTTTCGCCGAAGCCTTTCGCCGCGCCCATCTGCCCAAAGGATTGTTCCAGAACCTGCTGCTCAGTCATGTCTATGCCGCGGCGATCATTACCTCTGGACGGGTGCAGCAGGTGAACTTCACCGGTTCTGTCGGCGGCGGCGAGGCCATGGAACACGCGGCCGTCGGCGGTTTCCTTGGCGTGGGACTGGAGCTTGGCGGCAAGGACCCGGCCTACGTCCGGGCAGACGCCAACCTTGAGCACGCGGTGGAAAACCTGGTGGACGGCAGCTTCTTCAACTCCGGGCAGAGCTGCTGCGCCGTCGAACGTATTTATGTCGATAAAAAAATCTACCCGGCGTTTGTCGAGCGCTTCGCCGCCCTGACCCGTCAATACGTGCTGGGCAACCCGCTGGACGAAGCCACCACCCTCGGGCCGCTGGTCACACCGAGTGCTGCAGAGTTCGTTCGCCGGCAGATTGCCGATGCCCTGGCACAAGGGGCCAGGGCGCTGATCGATCCGAAGGACTTTCCCGCCGACGTGCCGGGCAGCGCCTACCTCGCGCCGCAGGTATTAGTCGACGTCACCCATCAAATGGCGGTGATGCGCGAGGAAAGCTTCGGGCCGGTGGTGGGCATCATGCCGGTGGCCAGCGACGACGAAGCCATCGCCTTGATGAACGACAGTGAATTAGGGCTCAGCGCCTCGATCTGGACCCAGGACCTGACCGCCGCCGAACGCATCGGCAACGAAATCGCCACCGGCACCGTGTTCATGAACCGCTGCGATTACCTCGACCCGGCCCTGGCCTGGACCGGGGTGAAGAACAGCGGGCGCGGCGTAACGCTGTCGCGCCTTGGCTATGAACACCTGACCCGAGCCAAATCCTTCCATCTGCGCCACGAGATCTGAGCCATGAGCCTGACCGCGAACTGGAATTACCCCACGAGCATCCGCTTCGGCGTCGGTCGCATCGCCGAGCTGGCCGATATCTGCCGCAGTCAAGGGATCCAGCGACCGTTGCTGGTCACCGACAGCGGCCTGGCGCGCGCGCCGATCACCACGGCGGCGCTGGAATCCTTGCGCGCCGCCGGCCTCGGTGTCGCATTGTTCTGCGACCTCAAACCCAATCCGGTTGAAGCCAACCTGGCGGGTGGGCTCGACGCCTGGCGCGACGGCAAACATGACGGCGTGGTGGCGTTCGGCGGTGGCAGCGGCCTGGACATGGGCAAGCTCATCGCGTTCATGAGCGGCCAGACCCGACCGGTGTGGGATTTCGAAGACATCGGCGACTACTGGACACGCGCCGACGAAAGCAGCATCGCCCCGATCATCGCGGTGCCGACTACTGCGGGCACCGGTTCCGAAGTGGGTCGTGCGGCGGTGATCATCGACGAGCGCACGCACACCAAACGCATCATTTTCCACCCGAAGATGATGCCGCGGGTGGTCATCAGCGACCCCGCCCTCACCGTCGGCATGCCGGCCAAGGTCACCGCCGGCACCGGCATGGACGCGTTTTCCCATTGCCTGGAATCCTACTGCGCTCCCGGCTTTCATCCCATGGCCGAAGGCATCGCAGTGGAAGGCATGCGCCTGGTGGCCAATGCCCTGGTGCGGGCGGTACACACCCCTTCCGATCTCGACGCGCGCGCGCAAATGCTGGCGGCTGCGGCGATGGGCGCCACTGCGTTCCAGAAAGGTCTGGGAGGCATGCACGCCCTCTCGCATCCGGTGGGCGCCCTGTACGACACCCACCACGGCATGACCAATGCCACCTTCATGCCTTATGTGCTGAAGTTCAATCGCCCGGCCATTGAGGAGCGCATTACCCGTCTGGCGGCGTACCTGCGCCTGCCCTCCCCGGGCTTCGACAGCTTTATGGCCTTCGTCCTCAAGCTGCGCAAGGACATCGGCGTGCCGCATACGCTGATGGAGCTGGGGGTGGATGATCAACAGGCCGACCTGATTGCCGACATGGCGATTGTCGACCCCTGCGCCGGCGGTAATCCGCTGCCATTGACACGCAATGGCGCGGCAGAAATCTTCGAAGCGGCTTATCACGGCCGTCTTTAGAACGGCCACAGCATGGATGGGTTTTATCCATTAGACGCAGGAGCAGTAAGACAGGGGGTTGAAGACAGTCCCATTCGGCAACGCACTACGCGGATGGATGTGTATCAAACCTGACAAGGCACACATTATGAGTCCTGTAAGCCAACCCGGCGCCACCGCGCCACAAGACGACGACCTCAAGGTGTTGCACAGCATGGGCTATGCCCAGCAACTCTCGCGACGCATGGGCGTGTTCTCCAACTTCGCCATTTCCTTTTCGATCATCTGCATCCTCTCGGGTGGCATCAACTCGCTCGCACAGGGCACCTCGGGTGCGGGCGGCGCGGCCATCGGTATCGGCTGGCCACTGGGCTGCCTGATCTCCGGGGTTTTCGCCTTGGCCATGGCGCAGATTTCCTCGGCCTACCCAACCGCCGGCGGCCTCTATCACTGGGGCTCGATTCTCGGTAACCGCTTCACCGGCTGGCTGACGGCCTGGTTCAACTTGTTGGGGCTGGTCACGGTGCTTGGCGCGATCAACGTCGGCACCTATTACTTCTTTTTCGGTGCCTTCGGACCGACCCTGGGCATGCAAGACACGATCACCACACGGATCATTTTCCTGGCGATCCTGACCGGCATCCAGGCCTTGTGTAACCACTTCGGCATCGGCCTGACCGCCAAGCTCACCGACTTCTCGGGCTATCTGATTTTCGCCACGGCAATCGCACTGACCGTCGTCTGCCTGATCGCCGCGCCCAGCTATGAGTTCATCCGGCTGGTGACCTTCAGCAACTATTCCGGCGCAGCCGGCGGCGCTGTCTGGCCACAGGTGTCGAACGGCTGGATTTTCATGCTCGGCCTGCTCTTGCCGATCTACACCATCACCGGCTATGACGCCTCCGCGCACACTTCCGAAGAAACCCGGCAGGCCGCGCTGTCGGTGCCACTGGGGATGGTCATGTCGGTGGCCTGGTCGTTGCTGTTCGGCTGGGTCATGCTCTGCTCGTTCGTACTGATGTTGCCGAGCATGGACGAAGCCGCCAAACAGGGCTGGAATGTGTTCTTCTGGGCGATGGACACCCAGGTGAACCCGGCGATCAAGATGGCGCTTTACGTAGCGATTTTCATCTCGCAGTTCCTCTGCGGGCTGGCGACCGTGACCTCGGTCTCACGCATGATCTTCGCGTTCTCCCGCGACGGCGGCCTGCCCTTCTCCAAAGCACTGGCCTCGGTCTCACCGACCCATCGCAGCCCGGTGGCGGCGATCTGGACCGGTGCCACCCTCGCGGTACTGTTCGTCTGGGGATCGTCGCTGGTGTCGATCGGCGAAACGCCGGTGTACACGATCGTGGTGTCCTGCACAGTGATCTTCCTGTTCTTCTCTTTCATCATTCCCATCGTGCTGGGCCTGTTTACCTACGGGACCTCGAAGTGGCCACACATGGGACCGTGGAACATGGGACGCGCGCTGTACTCGTTGTTCGCCATCCTCTCGATCCTCTCGATGGTGCTGATCTTCATCATCGGCATCCAGCCGCCGAACGAGTGGGCGTTGTACATCACCATCGGTTTTCTGATTCTGACAGCAATCATCTGGTTCGCCTTCGAAGCCCGACGTTTCCAGGGCCCGCCCGTGGGCGAGATGATCATCAAGCGTCAGGCAGAAATCGCCGCGGCTGAGGAGGCGTTGAATAAACAGGCTGGGAGCTGAGCCCGACAGCCCCAAAAAGCGGGGTGCTGAGCACCTCGCTTTTTTTGGTACACACCACACTTATGTGATTTTGATATCAGTCCTATACGATTAGCGCCATTTATCAATCAATGGCCCAAGGGTAAGTTGCTGCTCTGCGATTTCAAGTCGAGAGCCATCCATGACCCCAGACATCCTCCGCAAGTGCATGCCTGCAGCAGCCCGGGCGGGCACCCTTTGTTTCGCGCTGTGCACCGGTGCGGTCGCTGGTGCGGATGATCGCAGTCCGCTGGTCATCAAGGATCAGGGAAGCCTGTTTGCCGGCGGTGGGCTGATCGCTCAGCCGGGTGTCTTTGATCCTTACCAACCCATGAAGCCCGACGGCCAGAGCTACCATGGCGACCATGTGTATGCGTTCTACCAGGTCCCGGTTGACGCACGTCCGCTCCCGATCGTCATGTGGCATGGCGCCGGACAGTCCGCGAAGTCTTGGGAGACGACGGCCGATGGACGTGAAGGGTTCCAGAACATCTTCCTGCGTCGCCGCTTCTCCACGTATCTGATCGACCAGCCACGGCGTGGCGATGCAGGTCGCAGCCTGGTTGAAACGACAATCAAACCGGTTGCCGACGAGCAGATGTGGTTCAACCAGTTCCGCATCGGTCTGTGGCCTGACACTTTCGAGGGCAGCCAGTTTCCGCGTGGGCAGGAAGCGCAGGAGCAATTCTTCCGTTCGATGGCGCCCAACACCGGCCCCTACGACATTGAGGTCGTGTCCGATGGTGTATCCGCCCTGCTGGAAAAAACTGGCCCCGCCATCCTGTTCACCCACTCGCAAGGTGGCGGGCCCGGTTGGCTGACGGCGATCAAGAACCGCAATGTGCGGGCCATCGTGGCGTTCGAGCCGGGCAGCAGCTTCGTGTTTCCAGAGGGAGAGGTTCCCGCGCCGATTCCCAGCGCGTTCGACACTCTCTCGGCCCATGTCGTCTCGACGGCGCAATTCGAAGCGCTGACCCGCATCCCCATCGTCATCTTCTATGGCGACAACATCCCCGCCAAACCGGTTCGTTTACCGGCACAAGACAGCTGGCGCGCCCGGCTCGAGATGGCGCGCCTGTGGCGCGATACGGTGAATCGCCATGGCGGTGACGTAACGCTCATCCATTTGCCGGAGATCGGGATCAAGGGCAATACCCACTTCCCGTTCTCGGACCTCAACAACGTCGAGATCGCGGATCTGGTTTCGAAATTCCTTGCAGAGAAACATCTGGATTGACTACGAGCACGGCGATGGCTGCCGTGCCCTTCAGAAACAGGAAACAGCAGGAGTACTCATACGATGCGAACAACGATAAAGGCCACCCTCCTCGCCGCCATGGTCGGGATTTCGGCAGCCGAGGTTGAGGCCGCGGACTACAAGCAGAATCCTTTCACGTTGACCTACGGCGGCGCGATTACCAAGAACGAACCGGGCAAGGTCAACATCCGCCCGGTCACGTACACGCTCAACGGCCTGGAGATTGCCGCCAACGTTTACACCCCCGCGAACTATGACTCGGGGAAGAAATACCACGCCGTCGTCGTGGCGCATCCCAATGGCGGGGTGAAGGAACAGGTCGCCGGTCTGTATGCCCAGCGATTGGCGGAACAGGGCTACATCACGATCGCCGCGGATGCCGCGTATCAGGGGGCCAGTGGCGGTCAGCCGCGCAACGTCGACAAACCCGCCTACCGCATCGAGGACATCCATGGCATGGCGGACTTCATCGCCCGCTATCCAGGCGTCGACAGCGCGCATCTGGGCTTGCTCGGCATTTGTGGCGGTGGCGGCTACTCGCTGGCCGCGGCGAAAACCGACAAGCGATTCAAGTCGATTGCGACGGTGAGCATGTTCAACTCCGGACGGGTTCGTCGCAATGGCTACAACGATTCGCAACTGGACACTGTCCAGCAACGCCTGGAGCAGGCTTCCGCTGCCCGAGCCCAGGAAGCTGCTGGCGGGGAAATTCTCTATGCCGGGGATGCCAACCTGACGGATGAGCAGATCGCCAAATTGCCGTTCGATCTGTATCGCCAAGGTTACGAGTATTACTGGAAGACGCATGCGCATCCCAATTCGACCTTTAAGTACACCATGAGCAGTTTGCTGGACTTGATGCGCTTCGACGCCACCGACCAGATTGAACTGATCCGGCAGCCGCTGCTGATGATCGCCGGCAGCAAGGCTGACAGCCTGTACATGACCGAGGATGCGTTCGCCAAGGCTACCGGCACGAAGGACAAGGAGTTGTTCAAGATCGATGGCGCAACCCACATCGAAACCTATTGGGTACCCGCGTATGTGGACGCAGCAATGGGCAAGTTGACTGCGTTTTACGCCAGAACACTCTGACCTGAGCAAGGAACCGTGATCATGAACAAAACCCTTTTCGGGATCGCAGTGTGCGCCGCGACGCCCTTCGCCAGCGCGGCCAGCCAACCGGACACTGCCGGCGAATCCTTGGCCGCCCAGCAGATCAGCCGCACCGGTACCCAGGCTTCGGCAGCGGGACCGGCGGATTATTTCTCCGGACGCGTGCGTGTCGATCCGTTGTTTCCCGCCAGCGGCGAAATCAGTGCATCCGGCGCCTACGTCACCTTCGAACCGGGCGCGCGCTCGGCCTGGCATACCCATCCCGCAGGACAGCGATTGGTGGTGGTTTCCGGCGTGGGGCTGACGCAGGAATGGGGCAAACCCGTGCAGGAAATCCATCCGGGAGACGTGATCGTCTGCCCTCCGGGCGTCAAGCATTGGCACGGTGCCGCACCGACGAGCGCCATGACCCATTTGGCCGTGACCGGCGTGGTGGATGGTAAAAGCGTGCAATGGCTGGAGAAAGTCACCGATGACCCATCCAATGCGCAAAGTCCGGTGAAGCCGCAAGCAATGTCCGCCGAACTACCCGCTTCCGAGGTGCTGTCCGCCAAGCAGCAGTCCATCCCGTTGATTGCGGCTTTCATGGCCACGAGCAACATGCCCAGGCTCAATACCGCTTTGAACCAAGGGCTGGATGCGGGCCTGAGCGTCAGCGAGGCGAAGGAAATCCTGGTGCAACTCTATGCCTATGTCGGCTTTCCGCGCAGTCTCAACGCACTCGGCGAGCTGATGAAGGTGCTGGAGGAACGCAAACAACGCGGCCTCCAGGACGCCCCGGGGCGCGAACCCGCTAGTGTGATTCCTAGCGGCGACGAACTGCTGGCGGTGGGCAAGGCTAACCAGACGCGCATTGCGGGCGCGCCCGTCCAGGGCCCGCTGTTCGACTTCGCCCCCGTTATCAACCAGTACCTGCAGGCGCATTTGTTCGGCGAGATCTTCGAGCGCGATAACCTGGATTGGCAAAGTCGCGAGCTGGCTACCGTCGGAGCACTGGCCGCCACCCCCGGCGTGGAGCCGCAACTGCGTTCGCACATGGCCGCCAGCATGAGGGTCGGTCTGAGCGCTGCGCAATTGCGTCAGCTGATCCGGGTGCTGGCCGATCACGGCGATGCCGATGCAGCCCAGCGTGCCCGCGAGGCGCTGGCTAGAACTGCCGGGCAGCCGTGAGTCAGGAATCAACCCGCGTAACGCAGGGCATCGCGCAACAACGTAAAGGCGGGAGAACTCTGGCGACGGCTTGGATAGTAAAGGTGATATCCCGAAAACGGTTCGCACCAATCCGCCAGCACGCGAATCAACCGACCCTGCGCGATATGTGTCTGCACCAGGTCTTCCGGCATGTAGGTCAGCCCCAGCCCCTTGAGAGCGGCATCCAGGCGCATGGCGATGTTGTTGAACACCAGTTGGCCCTCGACGCGCACTTTCAGTGCTTGTCCCTTCTTCTCAAACTCCCAGGAGAAGATGCCGCCGTAAGTCGGCATGCGCAGGTTGATGCAGTTGTGCTGCATCAGATCGCTCGGGACTTTTGGCCGCGGGTGGCGGGCGAAATACTCCGGGGAGCCGACAACCGCCATCCGCATGTCGGGGCCGATGCGCACCGCGATCATGTCCTTGGCGACCTGCTCACCCAGGCGGACACCGGCATCGAAGCCTTCCGCCACGATGTCGGTCAGGCCGTAGTCCACAATGATCTCAATGTTGAGATCGGGATTGTCGGGCAGCAGCTTCGCGAGCACCGGTTGCAGGATCGTGATCGCGGAATGCTCGCCGGCCGTGATGCGCAGTTTGCCTGCCGGCTTGTCGCGGAACTCGCTGAGCAGTGCCAACTCGCTGTTGATTTCTTCGAACCTGGGGGCGATCACCTGCAGCAAATGTTCGCCCGCTTCCGTGGGGGAAACGCTTCGAGTGGTGCGCGCAAGCAACCTGACGCCCAGTCGTTCCTCCAACTGACGCATGGCCCGGCTCAAGGCGGGCTGCGACATGCCGAGCCTGGCAGCGGCGCGGGTGAAACTGCGCTCCTGTGCCACGGCCGCGAAGATCGCGAGTTGGTCGTAGCTTTCAGTGGTCATTTATACGCCCTGGTTATGAACCTTCGACGATTATGCCATCAACCGGTTTAGTCCATTTCAACCTGATGAGAGATAGACCCATGAAAAATCTTACGAAGGTGATTGTCGTTATTGGCGCCGGCTCAATCGGCCAGGCCATTGCCCGCAGAGTCAGTGCCGGTAAGCATGTTGTACTGGCGGATCTGCGGCAGGAGAACGCCGACGCAGCGGCAAAGGTCTTGTTTGATGCAGGATTCGAGGTCACCACAGCCATCGTAGACGTCTCTTCTCGTGAATCGGTGCAGGCGCTGGTGCAGACCGCGACGGCCATTGGAAGCATCACCGGTGTCATTCACGCCGCAGGGGTTTCACCCTCCCAGGCGCCGGCTGCCACCATTTTGCGAGTTGATTTATATGGCACGGCAGTTGTGCTTGAGGAGTTCGGCAACGTCATCGCCGAAGGCGGCTCCGCGATTGTGATCGCATCACAATCCGGCCACCGCTTGCCCGCGTTGAGCGCTGAACAAAACAAAGCGCTGGCAACCACCCCGGTGGACGATCTGCTCGCGCTCCCGATGCTGCAAGCCGATCAAGTCACCGATCCTTTGAATGCTTACCAGATTTCCAAGCGTGGTAACTCGTTGCGAGTCATGGCTGAAGCGGTGCGCTGGGGCAAACGCGGTGCGCGGGTCAATACGATCAGCCCGGGGATCATCTTTACACCGCTGGCGCGGGACGAATTGAGCGGCCCACGCGGTGAGGGTTACCGGCGCATGATCGAACTGAGCGCGGCAGGACGCGGCGGCACGCCGGATGAGGTGGGCGCCTTGGGCGCGCTGCTGATGGGACCTGAGGGCACGTTCATTACCGGCAGCGATTTTCTGATGGATGGCGGCGTCACGGCGGCTTACTGGTACGGCGATTTGGCTCCCGAATGACCTCCGTCCCGCTGTGCCGGACAGCATCAAGGCTCCATGGCAGAAGCGGACTTCAGTTATCCTTCTCACCGGTGAGCAATTTTCGAGGCGCTGATAATGACCTGCGTACACGTTGTAAAAGTTGGTGTGGCTATTTCTGGCGAACGCCATTCGAGTACCCGTTTTGAGAGAAGTGATGTCCTTACCGGGCCGGTGGTAACAGCATGATCGAGGTCACCGAGGTTTCCATTGCCGAGCTGCGTGCTGCGCTCGAATCCGGCCAGACCACAGCGGTTGAGCTGGTCCAGGCCTATCTCGCCCGGATCGACGCCTACGACAGCGCCGACACGCCCACCGCCCTCAATGCGGTGGTGGTTCGCAACCCCGATGCGCTCAAGGAAGCGCAGGCGTCCGATGCTCGTCGGGCCAGGGGCGAGACGTTGGGGCCACTCGATGGCATCCCCTACACGGCCAAGGACAGTTATCTGGTGAAGGGGCTGACCGCAGCTTCTGGAAGTCCTGCCTTCGCCAACCTGATTGCTTATCGCGATGCGTTCACCATCGAACGGCTTCGCGCCGCCGGGGCGATCTGCCTGGGCAAGACCAATATGCCGCCGATGGCCAACGGCGGCATGCAGCGCGGCGTGTATGGCCGTGCCGAGAGTCCGTACAACGCCGACTACCTCACCGCACCTTTCGCCTCGGGCTCATCGAACGGCGCCGGTACCGCAACCGCCGCCAGTTTCTCGGCATTCGGCCTGGCGGAAGAAACCTGGTCGAGCGGACGTGGCCCTGCCTCGAACAATGGCCTGTGCGCCTATACGCCTTCGCGCGGAGTGATCTCGGTGCGCGGCAACTGGCCGTTGACGCCGACGATGGACGTGGTCGTGCCGTATGCCAGGACGATGGCGGACCTGCTCGAGGTGCTCGATGTGGTGGTGGCCGATGATCCCGACACACGCGGTGATCTATGGCGGATGCAACCTTGGGTGCCAATTCCGAGTGTCGCTTCGGTGCGTCCCGCTTCCTACGGATCGCTGGCCGCGAAAAGCGATGCGCTCAAAGGAAAGCGCTTCGGCGTGCCTCGCATGTACATCAACGCCGATCCCGACGCGGGCACCAGCGATGCGCCTGGCATTGGTGGCCCGACGGGCCAGCGCATCAACACCCGCCCCTCCGTGATCGGGCTTTGGGAGGCGGCGCGCAAGGCACTCGAAGCGGCCGGTGCTGAAGTGCTCGAGGTCGATTTCCCGCTGGTCTCCAATTGCGAGGGCGATCGTCCTGGTGCACCGACGGTGTTCAACCGGGGTCTGGTGTCCGAAGAGTTCATGCACCATGAATTGTGGGATCTGACGGCTTGGGCGTTCGATGATTTTCTGCGGGCCAATGGCGATCCAAAACTGAATCGCCTGGTCGACGTGAACGGGCCGCTGATTTTTCCACACGACCCGGGGACTCTACCCAACCGCGAGGGCGATCTTGCCGCGGGCATGGACGAGTATGTGCGGATGGCCGAACGCGGCATTACGCCGTGGGATCAGATCGACACGCTGCCTGATGGATTGCGCGGACTGGAACAGACGCGCCGAATCGATCTGGAAGACTGGATGGATCGGCTGGGACTCGACGCGGTGATCTTCCCGACGGTAGCCGACGTCGGGCCGGCGAATGCCGATGTCGATCCGACGTCTGCGGATATCGCTTGGAGTAACGGGGTATGGGTCGCCAACGGCAATCTCGCCATCCGCCACCTGGGTGTTCCCACAGTCACGGTGCCGATGGGCGTCATGCCGGACATCGGCATGCCCGTCGGGCTGACATTTGCCGGTCGTGCCTATGACGATTCGACGCTGCTTCGCCTGGCTTCGGCATTCGAGTCGACAGGGACGAAACGCTTGATCCCGCCTCGCACCCCGCCATTGTCGGTTGGCAAAAAATAGCAAAGATCGCAGGCTTCGCCAGCTCCTACAGAGGTTAGGTACACCCGTTGCATCGTGGTTGCACACGGTCGATGTAGGAGCTGCCGCAGGCTGCGATCTTTGGGCCATTCATGCGAAATCCGGCAACAGTGTTTGTCCATCGGGCCGCTATTTGAAGGAAGGTTAAACACTTAGCATCGTCTCTACCCAGTGAGCAAATGGAGTAAGCATCCATTAGCTCACGAGGTAGCAACTCGAGAATCCGAGATGAGCTTTACGATCATCTCGACCCCAGAGTAAACCTTGGACGATACGGTGAAGATAATGAAAACTTTAAAAATTGCGGTTCTTCTTGCGCTTGCCGGTATAGGCGCACACGCCTTTGCAGACGATGGCCATTCAACTAACGCGACCAGCAAAACACCTGTTGAAATCTACACGTACGAAACGAAGCTCGACATTAAGAAAGTCATTAACATCACCGCGATTGCGGACGAGTGCAAACCGGTCCCGGTGCAAATGACGTATGAAGACTCCCACGATCAACAGCATGTCATGCAGTATCAAGTCATGGGCACTGGATGTTCAAACGGTTGAGTACTGTGCGGACGATGGAGGGTCGACACTCCATGCCTGCGGTGCCAGCGAGCTCAAACCCTGTGAACGTTTTTTGTTGAGCCTGCGATTTTGTCATCGGCTGCCAACATGCCTGGGATGTAATCTTTAAGAAACTCTACCCATGTCTTTATTTTCGCATCCACGAATTTTCGTGATGGGTATATCGCAAACAAATTTAACTCTTCAAGACGATACTCTGGCAGCACGCGCACTAACGTGCCGGCCTTGATACCATCGACCGCAGAAGCAATCGGCTGAATACCGATGCCCATCCCATTGGTTATAGCGACGGTCATTCCATCAGCGGTGTTAATGTGAAAGGGAGACAATGGAACGTTGATTGACTCCACGCCTTCAGGCCCCTCAAATGCCCAGTTTTCAACCGGCATTACCGTGTTAACAATCCTCAAACAATCATGTGCACCAAGAGAACCTGGAGAGTCCGGGATTCCGCGCTTCTTCAGATAAGCAGGCGAAGCGCAGAGAATGCTGTAAGTGATGCCGAGTCGCTGAGCGACAAACCCCGAGTCGGGAAGATCGCGCGCTAGAACAATCGACATGTCATACCCTTCCTCGAGCAAGTCAGGTAGCCGATTGGTCAGCGTCAAATCAAACATGACCGAGGGATGAGTCTCTCTGTATTTGGCAATGGCATCGATCACGTAATGATTACCGATGGCTGACATGGCGTGAATTTTCAGCCTGCCCACGGGTCGGGTGTGAGCGGTCCCTGCTTCCTCCTCGGCTTCACGTACCTCATCAAGAATCCTCTCGCATCGTTGCAAATAGCGTGCACCCGCTTCGGTCAACGCCAGGCGTCGGGTGGTGCGGTTAATCAGGCGGGTTTGAAGCCTGGCCTCCAGACTGGAAACGGCTTTGGAGACGTTGGTTGTCGTGGTGTCCAATAGCTCGGCTGCCGCGGTAAAACTGCCGCTCTGAGCAACCGCAATGAAAAACCGCATGGTTTGGAAAACGTCCATCGTTTTCACCTCAAGGGCGTGGATAACGGGGGCGGCCTTACAGAAGACCGCCCTCCTCGTCGTGTGTCACTTTTTCCGTGGAATAAATCCAGGCACACCGGTTTCCACTACCGAGTTGAATCTTACCCTGGTCGTAATATCTTCCTTGATCTCAAGCATCGCCCTATGCGGCAGGGTGGAAATATCGAAGTTCTCCTTGATATGGCTCGGTGTAGCGGATGTGGTCAGAAAAGCAACGCCCCGCTGAACAGACCAGGCCAATGCCACTTGAGCCGGAGTCTTCTGCAAGCGCTTGGCGATCCCTGTAATCACGGAATCTTCCAACACTTTCGGCTCCATGCCATGGCCCAGTGGCGCGAACGCCAGGAGGACGATTCCATGCTGTTTGCAGAACTCAAGCAGTTCCCATTCCGGCAGATAAGGGTGGGACTCAACCTGCACCACGGCAGGTTTGATCCGGGCCACTGCCACAATCTCTTTTAACGTTTCCAGCGTGATATCAGACAAGCCGATGGCCTTGCAGCGGCCTTCATCCACCAGGCGTTCAAGTGCTCTCCAGGTCTCGATCAGTGTCACGCCGGAGTCATAGATAACTCGACCCTGTTCGTCTCTCGGGTCCTGATTCTCACCGGGTTGAAAGGCAAACGGCGTATGGATCAGGTAGCAGTCGATAGAGCCCACTTGGAGGCGGCGGCAACTGGCCTTGAAAGCAGGTTTGACTCGCTCGGGACGATGGTTGGTGTTCCACAGTTTAGTGGTAATGAACACGTCCTCCCGGCGGATCTTGCCCGCCTCCAGCATCTCTTTTATCGCAGCGCCGACACTCTCCTCATTGCGATAGCGCTCTGCACAATCGAAATGGCGAAAGCCCGCTTCCAACGCGTCCTTGACCGCTTGTGTGGTGACGCTGAGATCACTGAACAGCGTGCCAAACCCAACGGCCGGCATTTCACCTGAGCCGTGGTTCAGCGCAAACCGGGTATCGCGAAGTGCATCGTGAAAAGCTTCGTAAGACATCTCTTGACTCCAATGTTCGGGGCCGTAGCCGTTATTGATACGAAGGGTTCTGTGCTTCGCGACTGGCAATCCGTTGCTCAAACGCGCCGACGGAATTACCGCCGAGGGCTACATACAGCTGCACCGTGTCGAGATACTGCGCGGTCTTCCCCCGGATTCGACCCAGCAACGCTTGCTCATAGGCACGTTCCGCTTCCAGCACCTGGAGAATGCTGTTCTCGCCTTGCGCATAGGCTTGCTGATTCAACCGAAAACTGGTTTCTGCAGCGCGCAACGCCTCTTCCTGCGCCTGGTTTTGCTCGGCGTCATGGTTGATCGCCTGCAACGAGTCCGCGACCTGGCCGAACGACTGAATGACGGTCTGCTGATAGCCGGCGAGCGTCGCCTTGTAGCCGTCGACGGCAGCCTGACGCTCAGCCTTGAGCGTTCCGCCATCGAAGATCGGCCCCACCAGCCCCGCTGCCAAGCCCCAGAGCGCGGCACCGCCATTGCCTGACGCGGCCTGTACCAACGACGCGGACAGCGTCACGTGGGGATAGAGGTTCGCGGTCGCGATGCCGACTGCCGCGCTGGCCATGTGCAGCTCCGCCTCTGCTTGCAGTACGTCCGGTCGGCCGTGAGCCATTTCCGAGGGCACGCTCACCGGCACGTTGGCCGGCAATACGAACTCGGCAAAATCGAAGTCCGGCGCGATCCAGTCGCCGGGGCCTTTGCCCGTGAGAATCGACAGCGCATGACGCGCGGCATCACGCTGCTGGGCGAGGGGCGGCAACAGTGTGCGGTCCTGCGCCAGCCGGGTCTCGGCCAACGAAACGTCGATCTGCGTGGTGGCGCCGTTGGCGTGTGCCCTGCGCACCAGGTCGAGGTTCTTGGCGTCATTGGCGAGCAGCTTCTCGACGGCCTCCATCTGCGCGTTGGCAGAAGCCACCAACAACGCCTGGCTGGCGACATTCCCCGTCAGGGTCAGGTACGCCGCTTCGTATCGATGCTTCTGAAAATCGGCAAACGCTTGCTGCTGCTCGACCCGCCGCTTGTTACCGCCGAACGCATCAAGGTCGAAACCGACCCGCGGCCCGATCGCGTAGAAATTGGAGATCGAAGGCTCTTTCGCGTTGTGTACCCGCTGGCGACCCGCTTGAGCGCCAAAGTCGACCTGCGGATAAAGCGCCCCCTCCGCCGCCGCCACTGAAGACGCCGCTTGCCGGATCGTTGCATCCGCCGCCACCAACTCAAGGTTGCCCTCGATGGCGCGACGTACAACCTTGTCGAGCTTCTGCGAATGGAAGGCCGTCCACCAGTCACCGCTGACCTTATGGCCAAGGTCGATGTGTTGCTCGCCAGGCTGGTTGCCATTCTGGCCGAGACGCTGCTCGGCCTGTTGGTCGTAGTGCTGCGACAAGCTCGGCGGCTGCATTTGATAATCGGGGCCGACAGTACAGGCCGTCAGGAACACAAGAACCGACACCGCACCGAACGCGGTTTTGAACGTCTGTCTGTTGATGAAGCGCGCATTGGATTTAATTTGGGCAAACTCCACGAAAACTACTTGGTCGGAACGGGCTTGCGAAGAAAGACAACCAGTGGACTGACCACCAGCATCGCCACCATCAACAACTTGAACTGGTCGATCACCGCGATAAAAGCCGCTTGGCCGGTGATCATTTCGTTAAGCCCCGCCAGCGCTTGCAGGGACA
Organism: Pseudomonas sp. GW822-FHT02G04; assembly: GCF_058802085.1. NCBI lineage: Bacteria > Pseudomonadati > Pseudomonadota > Gammaproteobacteria > Pseudomonadales > Pseudomonadaceae > Pseudomonas > Pseudomonas sp. GW822-FHT02G04. The sequence goes on along the minus strand of NZ_JBXANU010000002.1, from coordinate 250,210 downwards.
TTGGCGCGGCATGCGCAGCGGCGCGATAAGGCGTTAAATGGCTGACCAGTGCCAGGTGCATCGCTTGCGTATTGTTGAAGAAGAAAATCTGCACGATCGCAACGCCGAGGGTGCTCCCGTAAACACGCGACAGATTGAAAAAACCGGTGCCTTCCGGACGTAACTTGGGGTCGAGCGTGCTGAACGCGACCTTGGTGAGCGACGGCATCAAGATGCCGATGCCAATCCCCTGGATCGCACCGGCGATCGCCACAGGCGACCAGTCCATCAACGGCGAATAGCCGAGCATCAACCAATTGGCGTAAACCACCACGGCCACGCCTGCCGCCACGAACAATCGACGGTCGAAACGCTCGGGAACACGGCCCATCAACAGGAACGCCCCTACCAGCCCCACACCGCGTGGTATCGTCAGCGAACCTGTCGTATCAGGCGGGTAGCCGAGGATCTCGTCCAGCATCGGCGACGTCAGTGCCATGGTCGACAACAGCACGAAACCCACGGCGAAAAAGATAATCGTCGACAGTACGAAGTTGCGGTCCTTGAACAGACGCTTGTTGAGGAAATGCACCTTCTTGCTCAACAGATGCATGGCGAACAGGTACAGCCCCAACGCGCAGCCCGCCGCTTCCAGCCAGATTTCGGTCGAGGCAAACCAGTCCAGGCGCTCACCGCGGTCGAGCAACATTTGCAGGCTGATCAACCCCAGCGTGAAGCTGCCGAAGCCGAAGAAATCGAACGACGGACGTTGCTCGGCCTTCTTCTCGGCAAGCAAAAGCGCCATCACCAGGAAGATGAATGCCGACAACGGAAGGCTGATGTAGAAGATCGGCCGCCAGCCAAAATGTTCGCTGACCCAACCACCGATGCTCGGGCCGCTGACGATGCCGAAGAGCACGATTGCCGTCCATGTCGCGCCAAATTTCGCACGCTTCTCCAGTGGCAACGTCTCCATTGAAATCGCCATCGACAGCGGCGCCAGCACGCCACTCGCCAGGCCTTGAATAACTCGCGCACCGACGAATTCCAGCGGAGTCGTCGCAACCGTGGCGAGCAGCAAGCCAAGCATGAAGCAGGCTAACGCGGCTTGATAAACCCGCTTCAAGCCATAACGCCCGGCCAGCCACTGCGCAACCGGCATAGTGATGGCGCTCGCCGCGAGGTACGAGGTGAATACCCAGCCTGCCTGGTCGTCAGTCATCGACAGACTGCCTTGGATAAACCTGAGTACCGCATTCGGCAATGGCAGGTTCGCAGACTGCATATAAGTCGCGAGCAGCGCGGCGAACCTTAATGTCCCCGCACCTTGAGGTCCGGCAAGGTTGGCGTTCATCAGAAGTTACCTGCGGTTAACAGCGCCTTGAGCGGATGCCACCATGGCGTGTGATACCCGGTATCGACCTTGACCGTAGCGCTGGTGCCCGAAAACAGTGGCAGCGCAGGATCCACCTCATCAAGTTCGAGTCGCACAGGAACCCGCTGGACGACCTTGACCCAGTTGCCGGTCGCATTTTCGGGCGGCAGCAAGGCAAAGTCCGATCCAGCCCCAGGGCTCATGCTGGTCACGTGGGCTTTGAATACGTGATCAGGATAGGTATCGATGCTGATGGTCGCTTCCTGGCCTGGACGCATGTGGGTCACCTGCGTTTCGCGGAAGTTGGCCTCGACCCAAATCTGCCGATCGGACAACAACGCAAAGGCCGGCGCACCGTTGTTGACGTAGTTGCCAACCTGCAAATCGTCGACCTTGGCCACGATGCCATCGTCTGGCGCATACACCGTCGTGTATGAGAGGTAGAGCTGGGCCTCATCCAACTGCGCCTTGGCCTCACGAACCGTCGGGTGGCTATCGGCTTCGATGTCCGGGTTACCGCTCAACGCGACGACCGTGCTGGCGATCTGTTGTTCGATCGACGCGATGCGTTGCCGGGCAACTTTAAGGTCGGTGTCGGCGCGTTCGTAAATCGCCCGCGAGACGAACTCGGTAGCGACCAGCGCTTTCTTGCGGGCAAACTCGCGCTGATCGAAATCGGCTGACTCTTTGGCCGATTGCAGTTCTGCCTGCTGTTGCCGGTAACCGGCCTTGAGCCCATCGATGCGCAGTCGCGCGACGCTCAGTTGTGCTTGTGCACGGTCGACCGCGATCTGGAACGGTTTGGGGTCGATCCGAAACAGCATCTGGCCTTTGTGAACCGGTTGGTTGTCCTCGACAGCGATTTCGACGACTTGTCCGGAAATACGCGCGTTGATCGCCGCCTTCGCCACTCGGGCGTAGGCGTTATCGGTCGAAATGAACGCCTCGCCTGCTTGATAGCGGGCATAGCCCAGCGCTGCGAAGAGCACCGGCAAACCGACAATCAACAAGGGCCGAAATTTCTGCTTGAACGGTTTTTTGATGGGCGCGTCAGGCCTTGCGTGCTCGAAGGTCTGCGTAGCCGGGATGTCGAACTGTTTAGTCATGATCGAATACACCTTTAACCGGGAAATCGGGCCAGTACCTGCGAGAATCGCCTGCGGCCCTGATGGCAAAAATTGCTGTGAGAAAGCAGACCCGTGTGCGGTCAGGAGGATCGCTCCGCCGCGCCGGTTTCGTCGCCGCAACACCCAGTTCGAGCTCCGCTACAACAAACCTGAAATTCAGGAACTTCTGGCTCCTTAATTTTGTGCGATGATGTAAGAATATAGAGCTACCTATCCCCACACAAGGATTTTGTACGACATGGCACAAAATAAGATTGCAGAGGGCAAAGGCCGAGGCCGTCCCCGCGCGTATGACCCACAGACAGCGCTGCAACAGGCACTTGGGGTTTTCTGGAGCACCGGATATTCCGGCGCTTCCCTGGACAGCATCGCCACTGCCGCCGGCATGAATCGCCCAAGCCTCTATGCGGCATTCGGTGACAAGCACGCGCTCTACATCAAGGCGCTTGAGCAGTATTGGGAATCTGCCTCCGCTGCCATGCAGGAGGCGCTTACAGACAAGGACCTGACATTGGAGCAGGCGCTGATGGGCTTCTATGAAGGGCAGTTGTCGATCTACTTCTCGGGCGAGGGGCAACCGCGTGGCTGCTTTGCAATCGGCACAGCAACGACCGAAGCCGTCGAGGATTCTGCAATACGTGAGATTCTTTCGGACCGGCTCAGCAGGCTCGATGCTGATCTCGAAACACGTCTGCGCGCGGCAGTCAGCGCCGGTGAGTTGAAAGACGATGTTGACCCAGCCGCCCTCGCCGTACTCGCGTCATCCTTGCTGCATAGCATTTCGATACGGGCGCGAGCGGGCAAATCCCGCACGGAATTGACGGAGCTTGCCCGCAATGCGGTCAACGTGATGTGCGGTGTGTGAGGTGTAGGGTGGGTGAAGGACTCGAAGACATTCTCACCGAACGGCTTGCGGTGATTTTTTGTGGCATTAATCCGGGCGTGACTGCCGCCGCCCTGGGCCATCATTTTGCGGGTCGAGGCAATCGCTTCTGGCGCACACTCCATCTTGCTGGCTTTACGCCTACAGAGGTGCACCCGGAAAACGACCGGACGATCTTGCAGTATCAGTGTGGATTAACCGCAGTGGTTGAACGGCCTACAGCGCGAGCGGATCAGCTGTCCGTGCATGAATTCACCGCTGCCGCCGCGGATTTTGAACAAAAGATCGCGCACCATGCGCCACGCTTTGTGGCATTTCTCGGCAAAGCTGCGTACAGCGCGTTATCCGGTCAACGGGAAATTGCATGGGGGCTTCAGTCAAAGACTTTTGGTGATGCCTCGGTCTGGGTCCTGCCCAATCCCAGCGGGCGAAATCGTGCGTTCACGCAGGATCAACTGGTGAATGCGTACCGCCAACTCCATTTAGCGGCTTTAGATAAATGCCGACTCAAATGTGCGCAGCAACCGGGCCAGGTCGTACAAAACATTGCTCGATAACCGTTGCCCCCCACTGCTGGCCCTCCTGCTCCTGTTCCAACTTGAAGCCAAAGTCTTCATACAGTTTGCGAGCCACATCCAGACCTTTGAACGTCCAAAGCCGCGTCGCGCAGAAACCGTGCTCGTCACAGAACTTTATCGCTTCGGCCAACAAGCGTTTGCCTGCGCCCTTGCCTCGCGCCGAGTCATCCAGAATGAAACAGCGCAGAATCGCTTCGCCGCCCTCTCCCTCTCCGTCTATCGCGATGGAACCGACAATTCGCTGGCCATCCAGCGCCACCCAAACCTCGTTGCGTGGATTGTGCAAACGCCCCATCAACTCCGCCATGTCTGATGCAACCAGGCTCTCGAACGGCTGACCGAAGTTCGAATGCCTTGCGTAGTAGTCCGCGTGCATTTGCACAATGCGGCCGATGATTCCGGGCCGGTAGCCCCTAGCGATATCCAGCTGCGCCGGGGGCTGCGGCGCTGTACCGAGTCGATGAGCTTGCAGGGCACCGGCATAGTTGGCGATACCCTCACTCACCGCCTGCTGTTGCTCATTCGTCAGATAAACCATGGCGGCGTCCACCTGTTGCCTGGCGAACGAATCGATGGCTTGCAGGGTTTTCTTGCCCTGCGCCGTGAGTCGCAGCTTCTTGGAGCGCGCATCCTCCTCGTGTGGAATTTCTTCGATCTCGCCGGCCTCAATGAGCTTGCGCACCATCCGGCTCACGGTGGATTTTTCCAGGCCGAGAAGCTCCACAAGCTCCCCTGCCGTCAGCGAACCCCGATCCCCAATCTCCACGATCGTGTGAACAAACGAAGGCGAATAGTCCGTCGCCGCCAGCGTGGTTTGCATGAACCCCAACTCGCGCACCATGAGGCGTGACGCCGAACGGACTTGGCTGATCAGGTCTGACTGGATACGGGTCACGGCAAGCACCTCGAACAAAATGTGTATTTAGTTGTATCGCACAACTAAATATCCGTCAAATCAAGGGTGCTCCGTCAAGGCATGAAACCAGGCAACTGCCCTACTCGTTCGGCCAGATACTGCATTAATAAACGCGTGCGCAGCGGGCGATAGCGGCGTTCGGGATAGATCAGAAAAGCGTCGTTCGGTGGGCCACTCCAGTCGGTCAGCACACGTACCAACTGCCCGCTTTCAAGCAGGTCGCTGACCAGCCAGGCAGGCGTGATACACAGCCCCGCGCCCTGCAGAAGACCGTCGCGAATGGCCAATGAGCTGTTGGTTCGATAACGTCCCTGAGTCGTGACGCTGACCTGCTCACCCTGCGGGCCGCTGAGCTCCAGACGGTCGCCCGCGGTCAACCACGCAAAACGCAGGAAGTTGTGTTCGCTCAGGTCTGCCGGGCTTTTCAACGGGGAATGGTTGCGCAGGTATTCAGGTGCGGCCACCAGGTAGCGCGGTGAAGTCGCTATGCGCCGGGCGACGGCGTTCGGTGGCAGGTTGCCCCCCAGCCGCAGGGCCAGGTCGACGTTTTCCTCAGTGAGATCGACGAAACGATCATTGAGGATCAGCTCCACCTCAATGGCCGGGTACTGCTCCATGAACGACAATAGCAACGCATTCAAACGCAACACGCCTAGGCTGACCGGAACGTTGACGCGCAGAAAACCCTCGGGGCGTTCGGTCAGGCCGCGCACATCCGCAACGGCCTCGCCGTACTCCTCCAACACGCCTTTGGCACGCTCGTAGAAACGCTTTCCCTGTTCGGTAGGCGTCAACCCGGTAGTGCCACGAATCAGCAGACGGGCTCCCAATTGCTTTTCCAGGGCAGCAACCAGTTTGCTGACGGTGGGCTGAGTGCTGCCCAACTCACGCGCGGCAGATGACAGGCTTCCGAGTTCAATGGCGCGGACAAAACAGTGCATCGCTTTCAGACTGTCCATGGGCATTCTATTCTGGAATGGGCTGCATGCAGTTTTATCTTCTACCACACGTATTTTGAATAGACCAATCTGGACTTCTTGATCCATTACCCCCAAGGAGACACCTGGATGAATGCCTTTCACTCGAGAATACCGTTGCCCCTCGCCTTGACTGCCCTGCTTGCCGCAAGCCCCATCATGGCGGCGGAAAACTGGATCACCACCTGGATGGCCAGCCCTCAACCCACCTGGGGCAACGAATTACCGCTGCCCACGCGAATTCCTGAAGCGCTGACCGACAGCACCCTTCACCAGAGGGTGCGCATCAGCAGCGGCGGAAGCCGTGTACGGGTGGTGGTTTCCAACGAATATGGCAAGCAACCGCTGGTCATCGGTGCCGCGCATATCGCCTTCGTTGAGGGCGTCGACCAGATTCGCGCAGGCTCTGAGCACACCCTGAAGTTCAGTGATCAGGAACAGGTCACCCTCGCTGCGGGTGAAGCGCGGGTCAGTGACCCGATAGAACTGGCAGCGCCGGCACTCAGTGAACTGGCGATCTCTCTTTATCTGCCACAGCACACGCCGCTGACGACCTTCCATTGGGATGGCAAACAAACCACATTCATCGCACCCGGCAAACACGTCGATGCTCAGCGACTGGAAGGTAGCGAGCAGGTGGAGGCGCGGCTGTTTCTCAGCGACATCCTGGTGGATGCACCGGTCGACACCCGTGCCCTGGTGGTGCTCGGCGACTCGATTACCGATGGCAATGGCTCGACCCTGGACAGCAATCGACGCTGGCCGGACTTCCTCGCTCAACGCTTGAGCACACAGAAGCTCGCGGTGCTCAACGCGGGGATATCCGGGGCTCGTCTGCTCGAAGATGGCATGGGTGCCAGCGCACTGGCGCGTTTCAAGCGCGATGTTCTGGGCAAGCCCGGGGTAAAAACGGTGATTGTGATGCTCGGCATCAATGACATCAGTTGGCCGGGCAGTTCCTTCGCACCGAACGAACGCCTACCAGCCAAGGAAAAGTTGATGGCGGGCTATCGGCAACTGATCGATCAAGCACGCCTGAACAATATTCGCATCATTGGAACAACCCTGATGCCGGTCGAAGGCGCCCTGGACGGAACGATCGTGAAGAATTATCACAGCGCGGAGAAAGAACAACTGCGCCAGGCAATTAATGACTGGATACGTACCAGTCACGCATTCGATGCCGTGATCGACTTCGACCTCATGACCCGTGACCCTGAACACCCAAGTCGCTTACTGCCGCATATTGACTCTGGCGACCACTTGCATCCCGGCGATGCCGGCAACAAGGCGATGGCCGAGGATATCGACCTGAAAACGCTGATCTAGTCGTTTGGAACAAAACGTGAAACCCATATGAATCTTGAATTGCCCCAAGTTCGAGAATGACATGAACTGTTGGCACCGATGGAGATCAGCAGATAATGTAGTAGAAATTCATCCTAGGGGTTTTTGTGGAAAACCGCTCCGAAGACAAGACCCGCCAGCCGAGAAGACTGCCGGCAACAGCGATCTCCATCGTGTTCATGGCTTTAGTCACCCTCTCGATACTGAGTATTTACTGGCTTCAAGCCGCACAAAGTAAAGCCTATGAACTCTCACAAGCAAAACTGGTGTCAGGTAATTTGACGTGGTCGATAGCCCAACAAGCGACTGACACGTTTGATGAAGCCAACCTGATCCTGGATGAACTGATCGACAGAATAAAAGACAATCCAAGCGCCCAACAGCTCGACAAAACGCAAAAACTGCTTAAGCGCAGAGTCTTTACCACCGAGCAGTTGCATGGCCTTTTTTACTATGATGAAAACGGCAACTGGGTCCTGACTTCGTTCGATTCGAAACCTGAAGCCCCCAATAATGCCGATCGTGATTACTTCATCTTTCACAAAAACAACGTAACCCTGTCGCCTAGAATCGGCCGGGCCATACGCAGCCGCACGACCGGCGAATGGATTATTCCGTTCTCCCGACGAGTCAACGATAGCGAAGGCCATTTTAAGGGTGTCGCGCTGGCCACGATCAAAATGGCCTACTTTGATAAGTTCTTCTCAACGTTCTCCATTGACCGCAAAGGCGCCATTTTCCTGGCCCTTCCCGACGGAACGATAATCGCCAGGCGACCTTTTGCTGAAGAATTTATCGGTGCATCGATAGCCAAAGGGGAAATATTTTCCATCTATTTACCCAAGTCTCCGGCTGATACCGTCATGATCAAATCGATTATCGACGGCGTTGATCGACTCTTCGGCTACAGGCTTCTTCAAAAATATCCGTTGGTCGTCGCTGCCGCCAATTCACGGGAAGCCATTTTTGCCGAGTGGAAAACCGGAACAATCAAGATGGCATTGATGATCGGTGCAGTGCTGCTGGTAAACCTTCTTGTCGGCCTCTTGCTCATCAAGAAAATACGTTACGGCGTCTCGGTAGAGAATCATTTGAAGCAGACCCGGGCAGCCCTTGAAAAACTGGTATTGCAAGATGCCCTCACCGGACTTGCAAACCGGCGCCACCTCGAGAACAGCTTGCAACAGGAATGGCTTCGCGCGGTGAGACATCAATCTCCGATCAGTTTGATAATGCTCGACATTGATTATTTCAAAAGCTTCAACGATCAATACGGGCACATTGCCGGCGACCATTGCATCGCTTCCGTAGCGCAGGCAATCGCACAATGCATTCACAGGCCATCCGATTTAGCCGCGCGGTACGGTGGCGAAGAGTTTGCGGTGTTACTACCTGATACAGATGCCGAAGGTGCCTACTCCATTGCCGAAGACATCAGGCTCGCGGTGCTGAACCTTGCTATTGCACACGATGGCAACCTGGCCAAGAGTGTGACCGTCAGTTTAGGGGTTTATACCTGCGTGCCGGAGGCTGCCGAATATAAGCACCTGCTGACACAGGCGGACTCGGCACTGTACCTGGCGAAACGCTCAGGCCGGAATCAGACCGCCTGTTTGTCTTTGATCGAGGCCGGATAAGGCTGTAGGAGCGAGCGGTGCGGCGATCCGACTTGCCCGCGAAGAACGATGACGCGGAATACCTGAAAAACCGCGGTGCATTCTTCGCGGGCAAGCCTCGCTCCTACAGGGTTTTCGTCGCTCAGCAAGACCGTTCCCGGCAGTCATCCCAGACCTCGCGCATCAATTCCTTCAACATCAACGCCTCGACCCAGCGGTCGGTGATGTCGCGTCCGTCGGCCCCCGTGATGGCATAGGGTGGCGGGCCGAGTTCACAGGTGAAGGACAGGCTGGCGGGTGTGTCCGGTCGGGCCAGCCAGTCCTCGATCCCATAGCGCCACCAGCCCAGGAAACGCTCCAGCCAGGGTCGATGCTGGGCAAAACTCAGAGGCACCTGGACCTGTTCGCTGTTGGCGACACGACCATGAAAACCCCAACTATTGCGCAGGATGGTCTGGATCTGTTCGTCGTCCTCGGCCGCAGCCGGCTCTGGCAGTTCGCGGCCCACGACATAGTGGGACAAGTCGGCCAACAGTTTGAGATCGGGCATTTCAGCGAGAATGTCGAGGGTGAACAACAGATCACTGGTGAGGCGATAACGGTGGGTTTCCAGCAGGATCGGAAAGTCCACCTGCTCTGCCAGTCGCTGCCACCCCTCGATCAACTTGATGGCTTGCGCCAGCGTGCGTGGCCGGACGTCGGCTTGCAGCGTGAGATGGTGGCAGCCGTAGCGGGACGCGACGTCGATCGCTGCCGCCAGATCATCCACGGTGCGGGGGAACACCTGTCCTTCGATTTGCAGGCCCTGCGCCTTGGCGGCTGCATGCAGGCGTGCGGCATGGTTCGCCACCCAGAAATGGTCGGTGATTCCGTCGAAACCGGCGGCGGCGATTTTCTCCAGCTGCGCTTCCAGCGCAAGCTCGCATTGGCCACGGTGATCTTGCATGGCCCAAAGGGACTGGAAGACCAGGAATTCGCGCATGTCAGTTCCTCAGCAGTTGTTTAAGCGATACCTCGGCGTCGGCCAGAGCCTCTACCGAGAGGGGGTTATGCGAAGCGATCAGTCGTTCGCACAGCTTGATGTCCTTGGCGACGCTATTGCCCTGGCCCCAGCCGCAAGCACCTTGCAAACGCTGCTCGGCATCGAGGTAGAACAGCAGGAAACCGCCGCCCGGGGTTGTCCGGCTTACCGTGGGTTCTGTGTTTGCAATCACGCCTACTGTCTGTAATCCCCAGTCGTATTGATCGGACCAGAAACCGGGAACGACCTCGAAAGGCAACTCGCCGCCCAACAGATTCAGGGCGGCGTGACGGCCCTGGGTTTCGGCGTTGCGCCAGGTTTCCTGACGCTGGAAAACCCCTTGTGGGTGCAGCCGGAATTCACAGACATCCCCCGCCGCAAAGATGTCCGGCGCGCTGGTGCGCAGTTGCGCATCGACACGGATGCCCTGGCCGACCTCAAGCCCGGCGGCCATGGCCAACTCAATGTTGGGTTGCATGCCGATGCCCACCACCACCAGGTCACAGGGCAGCAGTTGGCCATCGACCAGTTGCACCGATTCAACATGAGTAGTGCCCTGCACCGCCTCGATCGCCACGTTGAGCCGGACATCCACGCCCTGGCTGCGATGCAGTTCCAACAGAACGCTGGACAAGCGTTCCGGCAACACCCGCCCCGCCAGTCGCGGCCCGGCTTCGAGCAAGGTCACCGCGCAACCCAAGGCTCGGGCGGTGGCTGCGACTTCGAGGCCGATGAAACCGCCGCCGATGATCACCAGTCGAGTGTCGGGCCGCAACGAAGCGCGCAGTGCCAGCGCCTCGTCGTGGCTACGCAGATAAAGCACATTGCGCAGATGCTCGGGCACACAGGCAAGCCTGCGCGAGCGCCCTCCCGTCGCCAGCAACAATCGGGCGTAATGCAGCCAGCTGCCGTCGGCCAATTGCAGACGATGCTGCTGCGGGTCCAGGCCTTTTACCGGGTTGCCGGCCAGGTGCTCGATGTCCAGTTCAGCGAGCCGAGCGCTATCGCACAGGCTGTAGCCCGCCAGATCGACCGTGCCCTGCAGCAACCCTTTGGACAGCGGCGGACGTTCATAGGGCGGGTGAAACTCGTCACCTATCAGGATCAGGCGACCGCTATAACCTTCGTCGCGCAGGGTCAGGGCCGCGCGGCCACCGGCATGCCCGGCGCCAACGATAACCAGTGGAGCATTGGCAGGACTCATGGCACAGACTCCGTGCAGTTAAACCGTGATGGCGAGCAGGACACGCCCCGCCTCGACCCGGACTTCATAGGTCTTGAGGTTGACGCACACCGGTGCACCAAGCGCTTTGCCGGAGCGGTAGTCGAAACGCCCGTTGTGCTTGGGGCACTCGATGACGTGTTCCATCACCAGGCCATCGGCCAGGTGAATGGACTCGTGGGTGCACAGGCCCGCGGTGGCGAAAAACTCGCTGTCGGCGGAGCGGTAGACGGCATAGGTGTGCGGGCCATGGTCGAAACGAATAACGTCTTCTTCGTTGATATCGCCCACGGCACATACATCGATCCATTGATCGGTCATGGCGTTTTCTCTGGTAGTGGTACAGACAGGAAGGTGTCAGGCCGGCGTTACTTCAGGTTCTGCCTGGACGGTGGCGGCCGATGCTGCGCGTTGTGGCAAAGGACGACAGACGAAGTAGCTCGGGTCTTTGCGCTGTTTCCAGATAGTCGGGAGGATTTCCCGGAAGGCCTCGAACAGGTTGCTGTACGGCGGCGGGCAGTCGTGGCGGATCTCCTCGTGAAGCTGCGCCAGCGCATGAAACGGCACCATTGGATACATGTGGTGTTCGAGGTGATAGTTCATGTTGAGGTACATGAAGCGCAGCACCGGGCTCATGTAAATCGTGCGGCAATTGCTGCGGTGATCCAGTACGTCTTCCGCCAGGCCGACATGCTGCGAAAGACCGAACAGGTAAGACAGCCAACCGCCATAGAGGGTCGGCAAGCCGATAAGCATCAGCGGCAACCAGCTCTGCAGATACAGCGCCGTGCCCACGGTAAGCCCATAGATGACCAGCCAGACGCGTGCGTCCCTCGCCACCTTGGGCCACTCGGATTCGGGGATGAACGTCTGCTCTTCTTCACCCATCCGCCCTACCGCATGCCGGCAGACTGACCCCATCGTCTTCAACGCATAAGGCATTCTGAACAGACTCAACACCATCATGATCAGGCTCGGCGGACGCGGCTCGACGATCTCCGGATCGCGACCGACGATAACGGTGTCGGTGTGATGCCGCGCATGGCTCCAGCGCCAGACCTGGGGTTCGAACATGAACATGAAGCTCGACAACTGATAGACCGCATCATTCATCCAGCGGGTCTTGAACGCTGTGCCATGACCCGTTTCGTGCCAACGGGCATTGGACGCGGTGCCGTAGAGCAGCCCATAGACGAAGAAGAACGGAACACAGGCCCAGGAACCCCAGAACCAGTAACCGCCGAAGCCGGTGACGACCATCGCCGACAGCCAGATTGCGGTATCACGCAAGGCCGGGCCATCGCGACGCTGCATCAATTCTTTCATGCGTTTACGGGAGATCGGCGATTGGTACCACGTTGCCGATACCAAACCTTTTTGCGCCGCTCGGGCGGCTTCGGGGCCGGTCAATCGATAATCCCTTGGCACGGGTTTATCGGTTTTTTCAAAGGCTGCGTTGTGTTCGGGCATTTTATTGTTCTCCGCAAGCTTGATGGTTTTAAGCACTTGCTTTCGATGCGGGATGACATCGCTGGAGAAAATATAGGGAGCGCGCAAATCCCCCTCAAGCCCTTGAATACATTCCCTATCAAGCTATCATCCAGGCCCAGTACAGCTTGATAGTTTTCTATCAAAGCGCTTTCGGGGCCCTCATGAACAACAATAAACGCCCAACCATCGCCACCGTCGCCGAGCACGCTCGCTTGAGTGTCGCCACCGTGGACCGGGTACTCAACGCCAGGGCTCCGGTCAGCCCGACCACCGCCGAGCAGGTGTTCCAGGCTGCCGAAGCCGTTGGTTATTTCGCTGCCAGGCTGATCGGTCAGCGGATTCGCGAACGTCGTCCCAGCTATCGTTTCGGCATCCTGCTGCTCGGTACTGCCCAGGCGTTCTATGCCATCGTTGCCGCCGCCATCACCGAGGCGGCACAGCGTCAGACCGGCGCGAACCTGAGCTGCCAATTCGAATACGTCTTCGATCGCACACCCGGCGCCATCATTGCCCAGATCGAACAACTGGCGGTGCAGTGCGATGGCCTGGCGGTGGTCAGCTTCGCTCACCCGCTGATCAATGCCGCCATCGCGCAGATCAGAGCGGCGGGAGTGCCGGTGATCGCCCTGCTGTCCGACATCCACGAGGCGGCGGAAGAACCTTACGTTGGTCTGGACAATCATGAGGTCGGACGCACCATGGGCTGGCTGCTGGCCCACACCTGCGGTGCACGCAAGGGCAGCGTCGGCGTGCTGCTCGGCGGTCATCGTTTTCTTGGTCATCAGGCTCGGGTCGAGGGGTTGCGCAGTTACCTGGCGGAGCGCGCGCCGGGGCTGCGGCTACTCGAAGCGGTGATCAACCTGGACAACTGCGACGTGACCGAAGAGGCGACGCTGGAACTCCTCGCGCGCCATGCTGACTTGCGAGGGCTGTGCGTGGTCGGCGGTGGCGGCGACGGCATTATCAGCGCCCTGTCGCAGCTGCCGAAGCGGCCGTCGCTGTGCTGCATTTTGCAGGAGTCGACCGAGCTGTCGCGACAAGCACTGGATCAGGGATTAATCAGCCTGGTCATCGATTCCCAGCCACGATTGCTGGCGGCCGCGCTGGTCGAGTTGCTGGTCGAGCTGCAGACCACGCCGGACTTCGATCCGCTCCGGCATCGGGTGCATATTCCGTTGCAGATCATCACCTCAGAGAACACTCGAAGCTGACAGTGAAACACTGAACCTGTGGCGAGGGAGCTTGCTCCCGCGCCACAGGGGGGCTGCCTGTCAGAGGTTGGGGCTCGCACGAAAAGCATCGGCACTCAGCCCGAACCGATTCATCTTGTTGTACAGCCCACCACGAGAAACGTTCAGCTGCCGGGCGGCCAGGCGGATGTTGCCTCGGGCATCCCTGAGGGCGGCAATGATCGCGTTCATTTCATGGGTGCCAAGGTCCAGCGCAGCCCGGGGTTCGGGCACACTTCCCGGCGCCGATGGCCGTAACCTTTGCTTGATTTCAAGTGGCAGATCACCTGGCTGAATCATCTCGGTCATCGCCAGATTCGTTGCGCGCTCGATGGTGTTTTCAAGTTCGCGAACATTACCCGGCCAGCTGTAGGCCGAAAGAATATCCAGCGCCTCTGGCGAGATGCCCTGCACCGATTTGCGCAATGACCGCGCGCAACGAGCGAGAAAATGTCGCGCCAGCAAGGGCACATCTTCCCGGCGCATCCGCAGCGGCGGAACCGTCAGGTTCAGGACGTTGAGCCGGTAGTAAAGATCCTCACGGAAAGCTCCATCGGCCACCGCCTGACTCAGGTTGCGGTGGGTGGCGGCGATGATGCGCACATCCACCTGCTGCAACTTCTTCGCCCCCACGCGCGTTACCTCGCCTTCCTGCAAGACCCGCAGAAGGCTGACCTGGGCATCGAACGACATGTCGCCGATTTCGTCGAGGAAGATCGTGCCGCCATCGGCCAATTCGAACTTCCCGGCAGATCCGCCGCGGGCCGATCCGGTGAAGGCCCCCTCGACATGACCAAACAGTTCGCTTTGCACCAGATCGCGCGGAATGGCTCCGCAATTGACCGCCACGAAAGGACCGCCGCAACGCTCGCTGGCGTTATGGATCGCCTGGGCGAACAGCTCCTTGCCGGTACCGCTCTCACCCAGGATCAGCGTGGTCGATTCACTGCGACTGGCGATCCGCCCCAGGTGCAAGGCGTCTTGTATCGCTCGCGAATTGCCTTGAATGGTCTCGAAGGTGTAGCTGGCTTGAGTGCCGATGACCCGGCGCGTAATTTCGCGGATGCGCCGGTTTTCACGCAACGAAACAATCCGCCCACCCTGCTCCAATGGGCATACCGACACCAGACACGCCAAGTGGCTGCGATCATGCAGCTCGAAGGTGCAATCCAAATCTCTTATCCCTTCATACTGCTGCCCTTCCCCGCCACGCAGCAAAATTTCATCGTTCAGTTCGCTCTGACCCAGGCGCTGGAACGGGCTGCCGAGCAGATCCTGGCCCACGCGGAACAATTGCCGGGCATAACGATTGAGCGCCTTGATGCAGCCCTGCTCATCCAGCACCACAAGTCCCTCGTTGAGCACTTCAAGCACGGTTTGTTGTTCTTCCAGCAGGGTTTGCAGCGCCATCTGCCGCGAGACCGCTTCGGCCGCAGCCTGGACGGTGCCCAGCGTATGGAAATGAAACCAGCCCGGCTCGGCGGTCAGGGTCAGCATGGCGAGCGTCCTGCCCTGCGCATCCCTGATCGGCGCGGCGGCGCAATGCATGCGCCGTCGACGCAAGCCGCTGGCGAAGTTTTCCTCGGCCAGCACATACACCAAGCGATCTTCGGCAAGCGCCAGCCCCGTGCAGTTGGTGCCCTGCACCGACTCCAGCAGCCGGCTACCCACCGGCGTGAGGTCCAGGCCGCAGAAATACAGGGTCGTGCCTTGAGCATCAGTCAGGTTGATATGGCCCCTGGGGTTGTAGGCCAGCAATCCCCCCATGACCTGCGCCGCCGCTGCAATCAACGTGCGATTGGCCGCCAGCGTCGCGGTCAGAACGGCAGGAACAACAAACCGGTATTCGCCATCCTCAGGATCGAGGCCAGTACCGACGCTGCGCCGCCAGGAATCCCAAATCACCTGCCTGACCCCGACAGGTCGATCGATGCGCCCTTTCAGGCAGTCCAGCCAAGCCTGCTCCAGCTCGGCGATCGGTCCTTCGTTCAACGACGCAGGACCGAGAGCGGTGATGTAATCGAGGTCTTGCGCGCTGAAGGCTGTTACCTGTGGGTTGACCATCATTGACATCCGCTTCCATGTTCATGTTTTTGACATGTCAGTGTAGACATGTCCTGAGAATGAACACTTCTTTCAGAAAATATTGATTAATTCCTTAACTATCAATGAGTTAAATATTGGCACAGCGCTTGCTCCAAGGGTTATGCCAGCGAGGACATTCCTGCGGCCAAGTCATTGAACAACAATAAAAGGGAGTCAATTCATGAGTACGTCCAAAATCATCCGCCTGGGCCTCATCGGCGCCGGCCGCATGGGCAGTTTTCACGGTCAGACGGCCGCCCTGCACATTCCCGGCGCCTGCCTGGCCGCCATCGCCGACCCGACACCCGGCCAGGCCGCTCGGTTGGCGGCAGAGTTGGGTGTGCAGAAGGTCTATACCGATCCACAGCAACTGCTCGATGACCCGGAAATTGACGGCGTCCTGATCGCCGCCCCGGCCCGCAGCCATGCCGAACTGGTGATCAGCGCGGCACGGGCCGGCAAAGGGGTGTTTTGTGAAAAGCCCATGGCCATTACTCTGGATGAGGCCGACCGCGCCATCGCTGCAGCCGCCGATGCCCGCGTGCCGTTGCAGGTCGGCTTCAATCGTCGCTTTGCCAAAAGCTTCCGCACCGCCCATCTGGACGTGGTCGCCGGCCGTATCGGTACGCCGCAACTACTGCGCTCACTGACCCGCGATCCGGCGCTGAACAATCCGGCCGCTTCGCCGCAGTGGGTGATTTTTCTCGAAACCCTGATCCATGACTTCGATACCCTGCGCTACCTCAATCCCGGTGCCGAAGCGGTCGAGGTCTATGTCATGGCCGATGCGCTGATTGCACCGGACTACAAGAGCAAAGGGTTTCTCGACACCGCCGTGGTCACGATCCGTTTCGACAACGGCGCCATCGCCACCGCCGAGGCCAATTTCCAGGCCGTTTATGGCTACGATGTTCGAGGCGAAGTGTTCGGCAGCGCCGGCATGCTGACCATGGGCAGCGTCAATGACTCAGACCTGTTGCGCTATCTGGCCAACGGCATCCAGGCCGACACCCAACGCATGGACACCGACCTGCTGCGTGATGCTTATGTGGCCGAGCTCAATCACTTTGTCGACTGCCTGCGCACCGGTGAAAAACCGCTGGCCAGCGGTGAAGATGCCCGAGCGGCACTGGCCATTGCCCGCGCGTGTATCGAGTCCGTCCAACAGGGCAAAGCGGTGCGCGTGCAAGGAGCCCGTTCATGAGTTTCATCCCGTTCAAACTGGCGATCAGTGCCGAGATGGTGTTCCTCGACCTGCCGTTCACCGAACGCGTCAAACGGATTCACGCGCTGGGTTTCAGCGCCGAAATTTGGGACTGGACCCAGAAAGACATTGCGGCCCTGGTCGCCACCGGCGCTGACTTCACCTCCATGACCGGCTACATCTCAGGCAACCTGACCGACGCCGAAGGCATCCAGCATCTGCTCGACAGCGCACGGGAATCGCTGGCCGTGGCCGCACAGCTGAATTGCCCGAGCCTCAACCTGCATGGCACCGGCCTGGGCGACAAGGGCCTGCCGGTCAAACCCGTGGCCCACACCACGGGACGCATGTGGTTGAGCGCCTGCAAGACCCTGGAGAAAATCGCTCGACTGGGCGAAGACGCCGGCCGGGTGTTCCTGCTGGAAAACCTCAATACCGAGGTGGATCACCCTGGCACGCCCTTCGCTCGCGCCGACGATACCCTGGCGCTGATCGAGGCCGTGGGCAGCCCGCATTTGAAGATGAACCTGGACCTTTACCATGCCCAGATCGGCGAAGGAAACCTGATCGAACTGATCCAGCGCGCCGGCAGCGCCATCGGCGAAATCCAGGTCGCCGACGTCCCCGGCCGCATGGAACCCGGCACCGGTGAAATCCACTACCCGGCCATTGCCAAAGCCTTGTTTCGCATGGGATACACCGGGGTCGTCGGGCTCGAGGGCTGGGCCAGCGGTGACAGCGAAGTGGCACTTGAGCGTTTTCGGCAAGCCTTCACGCTGGATTGAAATGCCGCTACGGGTCGCGTTACGGCTTGACTGACTGGCTCATCTCATAACAACAAAAGGAAAACCATCATGCGTCGCTGCACACTTCTATTTGCCACGCTGTTATTACTCGCCAGCCAATGGGCCGCCGCCAGCTATCGCATCGGCGTCAGCATTGCCAGGGTTGACGACAACTTCATGACCTATGTGCGCAGCGGCCTGGAAAATGCTGCCAGGAAGGAAAACGTCCAGATCCAGTTCGAGGATGCCCAGGGCGATGTGGTTCGCCAGCTCAATCAGATTCAGGGTTTTCTCGGTCAGAAGGTGGATGCCGTCATCGTCCTGCCCGTGGACACCGCCGCCACCGCCAACATGACCCGCGCCGCCGTCGAGGCGAAGATTCCGCTGGTCTACGTCAACCGTCACCCGGACGAGCGCGTGCTACCCAAAGGCGTGGTCACGGTGGCGTCCAATGACATCGAGGCCGGGCAACTGCAAATGCGCTACCTGGCCGACAAGCTGGGGGGCAAAGGCAACATCGCGATCATCATGGGCGACCTGGCGCAGAACTCCACGCACGACCGCACCGAAGGGGTCAAACAGGTGCTCAAGGACTACCCCGGGATCAAGATCATCGAACAACAAAGTGCCGAGTGGCAGCGCAACAAAGGGATGGACCTGACCAGCAACTGGCTGCTGGCCGGCACCGGCTTCGATGCCATCGTCGCCAACAACGACGAGATGGCCATCGGCGCGGCCATGGCCCTGCAGCAAGCCGGCAAAGCCAAGGGCGAGATTGCGATTGTCGGCATCGACGGGCTGCCCGACGGCCTGGCGGCGATCAAGCGCGGGATGCTGGTCGCCTCCGTCTTTCAAGACCCCAAGGCCCAGGCGACCAGCGCGGTGCAAGCGGCCATCAAGATGATCAAGGGCGAGCCGGTCGAAGCGGATGTCTGGGTGCCCTTTCAGCTGATCACGCCGGATCAGGTGGCGATGTTTGAGCAGCGTTATAAATAGCGTCGCAGTCGTTCGATTGCTGCCCTGCGGGACGGGGCAGCAATCGGGCCAGAAACGCTCATTGATAGCTATATGAATCTACCTGGCAGGGATTCGCACACGACACGCCGATCGTGTGGCTAGCCTTGGCGCACACCGAACACGTCTGTTTGCTCTTCGGCCATGTTCAGTAACGCATCAACGACGACTCTCACCTTTGGCTGGATATAACGCGTACGTGGCCAAATGACGTGGATAGGCATTGTTGCGCCAGCATCACTGTCCAAAACGGTTACCAATGCACCACTGCGCAAGTGATCCGAAACCAGCCAAGTGGGCAATTGACAAAGTCCGCCCCCATCCAGGGTCGCACGCAGCATCATTTCACCATCGCCAAACTCATGGCGCACTCGCACTTCCTGTTCTTCAACCCCGCCTTTGGCATTCCTTAGCAGCCATGCCATGCGCAGCCCTTTGCGCCAGGCAATAATGCAGTCGTGCCCCAGCAAATCGGACTTGTGCAGAATCGGTGGGCATCTACTCAGGTAGGCCGGCGCAGCACAGATCACCAGATGCTGGTCGCCGAGTCGGCGCGCCACCAACTCCGGATCATCCTTGAGGTCACCGATTCGTACGGCAAGATCAATGCCGTCTTCGATCATGTCGACCGTGCGCTCGCCAAAGGTCAAGGTTAAGTCGAGTTGTGAGTATTGCCGTGCCAGGGCGATCAGCATCGGAGCGATATGCCGTCGACCAAACGCGGCAGGAAGATCAATTCGTAGACGTCCTTTCGGTTCAGCAACGCCATTCAAAAAGCTGCCTTCAACTCCCCGTAATTCATCCAAAACCCGTAAGCAACTGGCCAGGTAAGCCTCACCTTCGTTAGTCAAACTCAGCTTGCGCGTGGTGCGGTGCAGTAGCTTGATGCCCAGCCGCTTTTCCAGTCGGGTCACACTCTTGCCCACTGCTGAACTGGTTACGCCCAGTTGCAATGCAGCCGCCGTAAAACTCCGGTACTGAGCCGCCAGTGTGAACTCCGGGATGCCATCAAATAGAAGGGATTCCATAAACAGCTCCCGCCGAATCAAAACTCGATTCTATCCTGACAGGATCAACTGATTGTAATTATCGCTAATTAATAGAATTTAGAGATCGGATTAAGGTGGGCCTCACTTTTGAGCTACTTCCCTATGGAGGCCCCCATGCACGCCGACTTGAACCGACTGCTCACCCTTGAAGCGATCAGGAACTTGCGACTGCGCTACTGCCATCACCTCGATTCAAACCGAATGGACGCGCTCGCACAGTTGTTTACCGAAGATGCCATTTGCCAGGTCGATCGGGGTCGCTGGAAGGGGCGCAAGGCCATCCAGGAGGGCTTGTCCCAGGCATTTTCGGCATTCGATACACAACAACGAGGGATGTATCCGTTCATTCACGCCGTGTCGAATCACTGGATTGAGATTCTCGATGAGAACCGCGCTGAAGGTCGTTGCTACCTGATCGACTTCGCCACCCAAAGGGCTACCGGGGAGAACCCGCTACTGCTCCTTGGGCTGTATGCCGACGAATATCGTCGTGTGGATGGTCAGTGGTTGATCAGCCGTACCCGCCTGGATGTCGTATGGCCTGAGCCCAATGTCGGCGGTGGTGATCCAGGCAACGGCCTGGTTCTGCCGTCCTGACCCATCCCCTGTCTTCCACCCCTCTCCCATCACCCTCAGAGCGTTCCTGATGAAAAATTTATTCAAATCCTACGACCTTGCCGGCACCGAGCTGGCCAATCGCGTGGTCATGGCACCCATGACTCGTGCAAGAGCCCTGAACGATATCCCGGATGAGCACACTGTTCTCTATTACGCCCAGCGAGCATCTGCCGGCTTAATCATCAGTGAAGGCATACCTATCTCCCGAGAGGGATGTGGCTATCTGTTTAACCCCGGTCTCTATAGCGACGAACACACCCAGGCATGGCGTCGTGTCACTGATGCAGTCCACGCCAAAGGCGGACGGATTTTCGCGCAGCTGTGGCACGTCGGGCGCATGTCCCATGTGTCACTTCAGCCAGACAATGGCTCTCCGGTGTCTTCGGTCGCTACCGTTGCCGCAAACTCCAATGCCTATGCGTGGGTTGAAAAAGGCAAGCCGGGCCCGGTGCAAGCCAGCATCCCAAAAGCACTGAGCACAACTGAAGTTCAACGGATCACCACTGACTTTGTAAACGCTGCACGTCGAGCGATAGAAGCCGGTTTTGACGGCATCGAATTGCACGGCGCCAACGGCTACCTCTTCGAACAGTTCCTGAGCGGCGCATTGAACACTCGTTCCGACGCCTACGGTGGCTCCATTGCCAACCGTCAACGCTTTCTCCTCGAAACTCTTGATGCGCTGGCCGCAGAAATCGGCAGTGCCCGGGTGGGTGTGCGACTGTCCCCGTTTGGTCGTCTTTTCGACATGCACCCCTATGCGGAAGAATTCGATACCTGGCTGAGCCTGGCGTCGGCACTCAATGACCGAGACCTGGCGTACGTGCATTTGAGCGATCAACTTACTATTGGCGCAGAAGCTATTCCGGAGGGCTTCGCCACCCGATTCCGGCAAGCATATCAAGGCACCCTGATCGCCGCTGGGGGCTTCAATCGCGAGCTGGCAGAAGCGGTGCTGGACGAAGGCGATCTGGATCTGATCGCGTTTGGTCGCCCGTTCATTGCCAACCCCGATCTTGTCGAGCGGATGCAACACGGCTGGCCGATTGTTGAAGGCGACCGGACTACCTTTTACGGTATCAGCGGTAGCCCAACCAAGGGCTATACCGACTATCCCGCCTACAACGAGACTGTGGCGAATTAAGCAATCCGGAAGTTGGGGGCGACTTGACTTCACTGCCCCGACTTTTTTATCAGAGATGCGCTACGCGCCAGGCGACACTTTTTGATCTCGTAAAAGACTCAAGAAAGCAGCTCTTATTTAACGAGCCGCTTTTCCTTGGAAGGTCTGTACCCGAAGTACGAGCTATAACACTTGCTGAAATGACTGGGCGACACGAAGCCACAAGCCACCAACACGTCGACCTGGGACAGTTCGGTGTGCTGGAGCAGTCGCCGCGCTTCGGTGATGCGCAGCTCCATGTAATACCGTTGCGGCGTTGTTCCCAGTTGCTCCTTGAACAGCCGTTCCAGTTGCCGCCGGGAACGGCCGGCGTAAACCGCCAGTTGCTCCAGCTCCAGAGGCTCTTCGAGGTTGGCATCCATCAGCTTGACCACCTCGCGCAAGGGCGCGCTCACACAGATATTTTCAGCCGGTTTGATGCGCCGATAACGGGACTCCTCGAACGCCAGAATGTCCTCGATCCCCTCGACGAGGGCTTTATCGTGCAGGCCCTTGATCCAGTCCAGCGCCATATGAAATGCCCCCGAGGGGCTGGATGCGGTGAGCCGGTCGCGATCAATGACGTAGGGCTCACTGGTGACCTGCGTCGCCTTGGAGATTTCCGCGAGTGCGGGGCGATGTTCGGGGTGAATGGCGCAACGATACCCATCGAGCAAACCTGCGCTGCCCAGGAACCATGCGCCATTCCACAACCCGGCCAGGCAGACACCCTGGTCCGCCGCCATTCGCAACAAGCTAATGAACTCATCATTAGCCTTGAGCTCTGTCCTGTAGCCGCCGCAAATCACCAGCAGATCCAGCTCGTGAATGGCTGAAGCATCCAGACGTGCATCCGGCCGAATGACCAGGCCCAGATCGCTGATGACCTCGCCGTCGTTCAAGCCGAACGTTCGCGAAGAGAACAGCCTGGGTCGTAGAAGATTCGCGGTGACAATGGTGTCCAGTGCCTGGGTGAACGCAGGCAGCGAGAAATGCTCGAGCAACACAAAGCCTGCTCGGGTCATACGAGCAGGCTCATCAGGGTTTTCATTCAGATAGCGGAGATTTTTCCCCTTCATGCCTCCGCTAAATTGGCGTCGTTCGATCAATGTTCGACCCACTCGGTTACTGCGTAGATAAAGCCTAATGCTAACTGTAGAAGCGCAAAAAGCCCTAGCACCATTATGCGACCGATCAAGCCAGTTGAAAGCCGATCCGGCGCCACTCAAAAGACAGGTTCAAATCACAGAGGAAGGGACCGGTCCTGAATGACTCGTTTCATCACCAGAGTGGATGTCAGGCGCTGGACGTTGGGCAGCGTGGAGAGGCGTTCATCATAAAGCTGCTGGAAAGCCGGCAGATCCTTAGTGACGATGTGGAGCAGGTAATCGGGCTCTCCAAAAAGCCTTTGCGCCTCCACAATCTGGGGTATCTCCTGAAGCGCAACCTCGAACGCTTCAACCGCCCGGTGATCGCCCTCGCGAAGCGTCGCAAACACCATTGCCGAGAAGTTAAGGCCGAGCGCGCTGGGGGCGAGTTGTGCGCGATAACCCAGGATCACGCCTGATTCTTCCAGGGCACGCACTCGACGATGGCATGGGGACAGGCTGAGACCGACCCGCTCTGCCAGTTCAGTCACCGACAGGCGCCCGTCTGCCTGAAGCTCGGCAAGAATTTTCAGATCAATTCTGTCCATATAGAAGAATCTCCCTAAAACCAGTATCTGTATTGGAATAATAGGGAAAATATTCTAGCCGGTTTCAATTATTCTTTTTCGCGAACTTTAGCGCTGTTGGTCGTCCGCACTTCGAGACAAGTCGGTCGCCACTTCCTGTCTGCGAGATAGAAAATGCAAAAACACGTTGAAATCAGAAGGTGGCGATCATGACCCTTAGTGTTTTCGCTGCTTTCTGGGCCGTGTCGTTTTTGTTCGTGATTACACCGGGGGCCGATTGGGCGTATGCGATATCGGCGGGGTTATTCGGGCGTGTGGTGATGCCCGCCGTGGCCGGGCTACTGATCGGGCATTTAGTCGCCACGCTGGTCGTGGCGGCCGGTGTCGGCGGACTTGTTGCGAGCAACCCCTTTGCCCTTTCGGTGCTCACCGTCGGCGGGGCTGCGTACCTGCTTTGGCTGGGCATCAACATGCTCCTGCATCCTTCGGTTCCTCGCGCGGGGCAAACCCAGCGATCCGGCTCCTGGGCGCGCTGGACCTTTAAAGGGGTTTGCGTGAGCGGCCTCAACCCCAAGGTCTTTCTGCTGTTCCTGGCGTTACTGCCTCAATTCACTGACCCGACGGCGTCCTGGCCGGTGCCGATGCAGATCATCGCGTTAGGCCTGCTCCATGCGTTCAGTTGTGGCGTGGTTTATTTGCTGGTGGGGTTCGGCTCTCGAGTCGTGTTGCAGGCACGCCCTGTTGCTGCGCAAGTGGTCAGTCGGCTCTCGGGGGCGATCATGATCATTATCGCGGTGCTGTTGTTGATCGAGCAGATCTTGCGCTGATCGTTTATTCATCTCGGAGGAAAAGATAATGAGTGACACCTGCTCACCCTACGGCAACAACGAAGTATCGAATGTGAAATCACGGATCCGGATTCCTCATCTGCAACAAATGAAAGTACAGGGCCAGAAGTGGGCGATGCTGACGGCCTACGACATGTACACGGCAACGATCTTCGAAGAAGCCGGCATTCCTGTTCTGCTGGTGGGCGACTCGGCATCCAACAACGTCTACGGCCATGAATCCACCCTGCCCGTCACGGTTGACGAGCTGATTCCACTGGTACGCGCCGTCTCCCGATCAACCCGCAGACCGTTGGTGATTGCCGACCTGCCCTTCGGCTCCTACCAGGCTTCGGCCGAGCAATGCTTCCACACCGCCGTGCGCTTCATGAAGGAAGGTGGCGCCCATGCGGTGAAAATCGAGGGAGACATCGAGATGCTGCCGCAGGTCGAGAAACTCACACGCTCGGGGATTCCGGTGATGGCTCACATCGGCTTTACCCCGCAAGCCGAACATCAACTGGGCGGCTACCGTGTTCAAGGGCGAGGTGACGATGCGCAGCGACTGATCGACAGTGCCCGAGCCTTCGAGGCGGCCGGCGCCTTCGCGCTGCTCATTGAAATGGTGCCCGCAGAGGTCGCTGCACAGATCACCGCCGCCGTTGCCATTCCTACCGTCGGCATCGGTGCCGGCAGCGGTTGTGACGCTCAAGTATTGGTGTGGCAGGACATGGCGGGATTGCGCACCGGACCTCTGCCCAGGTTCGTCAAGCAATACGCCGACCTGCGAGGCGTGCTGCTCGGGGCCGCGCGCGAATTCGCCGGCGATGTGCAAACGGGCGACTTTCCAGGGACCGAGCATTCTTTTTAGTCGAAGGAGAAGGCGCTTCAATGAAAAGCTTCAGACAGCGTGCAGCCGAAGGGCTTCAAACAGGCGATAGCTTCACCCTCTCCCGCTGCTTCTCGCAGGAAGACATCCAGCGCTTTGCGCAGATCTCCCGCGACTACAATCCAGTGCATTTCGATACGCATTTCGCGCAAGCGCGACACTTCAAGGCACCGGTCTCCCATGGCTTGCTGACAGCCAGCCTGATGACTGAAATCGGCGGCCAGATTGGCTGGCTGGCCTCAGCGATGACGTTCCACTTCAAGCGCCCCGTTTATCCAGGGGATACCGTCACCTGTTATTGGGTCATCAAGGACGTGGATGAAAAAGGTCGTGCGACGGCGGTTATCACGATGGCCAACGAGGACGGCATTACTGTGATGGAGGGAGAAACCAGCGGTGTTTTGCCTGGCCCGAGGGAGCAGGAAATCATGAGGCAGATGCTGGCCGAGGGTGATCCCACAAACGGGGTGGTGCGTTCTGATGGATGATCGCCTTGAGTCGAGAGCAGTCCTTACTAAAACGGCTGTTTTCGGCTAACAGCAGGCCATGACCCTATTCCCAGATAATTTATTCGGGGCTCTCCAGGGCCGTAAGGAAGTCCTGTTCACCCTCAGCTCCCCACCATGGGATAGATACAACGCCGCCGAGGTCTCTGAGCTGTCGCAGTAGTTCCAACAATGAGTAGATCTGATCTTGTCCCCACTGAGCCCCCATCCGATAGTCCAATGTGAGGCTATTAGTGAAAACGTAAACACCAAGGTCAGGTATTTGACCCCTGGTGCCGTAAAGCCCACCGAGAACGACGTGGAATGCCTCTGCTGCTCCTGAGCTTACAAGCAAAGCATCCTGAGGGCCGGAGAATGGCTTTCCACTTTGGGATGCTTTGATCCAAAGATAGCCGCCGTCAACAGTGGCATTTTTCGCGCCATGATCGAACAGATATTGAAATGCCTGCGGTACAAGCGACGAATCCGAATACGTCACCACAACCTCAGGGAGCGATCCATCGTTAGTTGCAAAGTATTCGGAAAGATTCATGTGGCGCGCCTATAAGTGCCGAGAAGGTACAATTTCGTCCTATCCAATTTTCGTTTGCAATGTTTTTGTCAAACTGGAAAAGTCTTTAAGCATTCCAGAAAAAGAAAATATTTCCCCATTGTTGAGCTTTACCACCGCGCGTAGGTTGCCTTTATCTCGGCGTAACTGGACGTCCAAAACATCACTCAACAGGAAGGTTTCTTTCTTGAATCCGTGAATTTCCACGCTTGCCCCATCAACGCGAACTGAAAATTTTAAAAGATAGGCTGCATATATGATTACAATCGTGGCAAAACCAAAGCACATCAGGTACCCGGCCAACGAAATCGGTTTCGCAGGATTATCTGAAAGAGCTGGGACGATTATGAAAATCGCGGAAACGGCAACTGCCATACATACAACATGGTAGGGGTATCGATAAACAGTCGTCCCTTCATTTTGGTCGAGAGCCGGCATATCACCGAAGGACACCTGTCGTTCTTGTTGTACCATCGATTCAGCCCGCAGTTCATTAAGTAACTTCGCTGTCGCTATCCATACTACGAAGGCTACAAATAGATACGCCATGCAAAAGTAAAGCCCTGGCGAAATTCGTATGCCCCACCACTCTATAAGCCAATCTCTGCCTTTCGCTGCCACGAAACAGCCCACAACGACCAAAACTAATGTTCTGACAATGTCCGAAAAGTACTTTGGTTTTAGTCTCATTTTCCACACCTGCAATCATTTCCAGCCTTGGGAGGCATCGCTATCTGGCGCCCTGCTGGTATTCACGGGGCGTACATCCAAACTCGCGACGGAACACCGTGTGTAGATATTGTGCGGATTTGAAACCGCAAGTGCGGGCAACGTCCGCAATCGCTGTGTCGGTATTTTCCAGCCCGCGGGTGGCCGCCGCCAGTTTGAAACGCAGAATCTCGTCGTGCACGCTGCAGCCTCGCACAGTGCGAAAGTGCGACTCCAGCGATGAGCGCGACACGCCGACATAAGCCGCCACCTGCGCCGTCTTGATGCCCTGGCAGGCATATTGGCGGATAAACAGCAGCGCTTGCATAACGTAGGGGTTGCCCAAAGGTTGGTGCAAACTCGACACCTGCACGTTGATCGCATCAGGCGGGATCAGGATGTGCGTGCCCGTGGACGGCTTGCCGTGCAGCATCTGGTGCAGCAGTTGCGCGGCGGTGCGGCCCATGGTTTCGGTGCCCTGGATGACCGAGCTCAGGGGGACCCGGGTCAGGCTGCGTGTCAGGGGGTCGTTGTCGATGCCGATCAACGCCACCTGCTCCGGTACGGCGATTCCGGCGGTCAGGCAGGCTTGCAGCAACTGCCGGGCGCGGGCGTCACTGACGGCGATGATGCCAATGGGCTTGGGCAGGCTTTGGAGCCAGGCGATCAATTGTTCGACGGCGCTGTCCCAGAGCGGTGCGCTGGTTCCCATGCCGCGATAGACCTCGGCGTGCAAGCCGTCACGTTGCATCAGTCGTCGAAAGGATTTTTCCCGCTCCTGAGCCCAACGATTCGCCTGTGCTTCAGGCAGGCTGAAGCAGGCAAAACGCTGCAGCCCTGCCTCGATCAAGTGCGCGTAAGCCAGTGTGATCAGTGCGTTATTGTCGGTAGCGACGTACGGGATCCCTTTCGGATAGGCCCGCTCATCCTGATAAGAACCACCCACCGCCACCACGGGCAACTTGATGCCGGCCAGCGCCTCGCCAATCAGCGGATCGTCGAAGTCGGCAATGATTCCGTCACCTTGCCAGCGCTCGATCCCTTTCAACCGGCAGAGAAAATCCTCTTCCAGGAACAGGTCCCAGGACGCGCGGGTGCTGCTCAGGTAGTTGCCGATGCCGCTGATGATGCCGCGGTCATAGATCTTGCTCCCGTTGAACAACAGTGCGATGCGGTGAACAGGCGGTACGGTTTTCATTGTTTTTATGCTTGTTCCGGGCCCCTTGTCACGGAGGCGGTGTGCACAGACTAGGCGCGCAGACAACGAATCTCAATACGCAAAATCGCACCCTGTGTTGGTGATTTTCATAATCAGCAGGCACAGGGCCGTTGCTAGTATCGAGACACCGCCAAGAACAACAAGGACATTGCCAATGCCGTACTTCCCCGATGTCGACAGGATTCGCTACGAAGGCCCTGCCAGCGATTCTCCCCTCGCCTTCCGTCACTACGACGCCGACAAAATCATCCTCGGCAAACCCATGCGCGAACACCTGCGCATGGCCGCCTGTTATTGGCACACCTTCGTCTGGCCGGGTTCCGATGTGTTCGGTGCAGGTACTTTCAAGCGCCCGTGGCAACACGCCGGCGACCCGATGGAGCTGGCCATTGGCAAGGCGGCAGCCGCGTTCGAGTTCTTCTCCAAATTGGGTATCGACTATTACTGCTTCCACGACACGGATGTCGCTCCGGAAGGCAATTCGCTGAAGGAGTACCGCAACCACTTCGCGCAAATGATTGATCACCTGGAGCGACACCAGGAAGAAAGCGGGATCAAGCTGCTGTGGGGAACTGCCAACTGCTTCAGCAATCCGCGCTTTGCCGCAGGCGCCGCCAGCAACCCGGACCCCGAAGTGTTCGCCTGCGCCGCTGCCCAGGTATTCAGCGCCATGAACGCGACCCAACGCCTGAAAGGGTCCAACTACGTGTTGTGGGGCGGTCGCGAAGGCTACGAAACCCTGCTCAACACCGACTTGAAACGTGAACGCGAACAACTGGGCCGCTTCATGCGCATGGTGGTCGAGCACAAGCACAAGATCGGTTTCAAAGGCGACCTGCTGATCGAACCCAAGCCGCAGGAGCCGACCAAGCACCAATACGATTACGACAGCGCCACCGTGTTTGGCTTTCTCCAGCAGTTTGGCCTGGAAAAGGAAATCAAGGTCAACATCGAGGCCAACCACGCGACCCTGGCCGGTCATAGCTTTCATCACGAGATTGCGACGGCCGTCTCGCTGGGGATTTTCGGCAGCATCGACGCCAATCGCGGTGATCCGCAAAACGGCTGGGACACCGATCAATTCCCCAACAGCGTCGAAGAAATGACCTTGGTCACCTATGAAATTCTCAAGGCCGGCGGGTTCAAGAATGGCGGGTTCAACTTCGACTCCAAGGTACGCCGCCAGAGCCTCGATGAGATCGATCTGTTCCATGGTCACGTCGGCGCGATGGACGTCCTCGCCCAGTCCCTGGAGCGGGCAGCCGCCATGGTGCAGAACGACCAGCTTCAGCAGCTCAAGGATCAACGCTACGCCGGCTGGCAGCAGCCGTTCGGGCAGGCGGTGCTGGCGGGTGAGTTCAACCTCCAGTCATTGGCCGAACACGCTTTCGCCAACGAGCTGAATCCGCAGGCCGTCAGCGGCAGGCAGGAGATGCTCGAAAACGTCGTCAACCGGTTTATCTATCGCTGATCGCCAACGGGAATGCGGACGCTGTGACATTTGCGCGACAAATCTGTAGTCCGTTGCGTCTGCCGATTCTCTACAGTTCTCCCAGCCCGATACTCATCGTCAGGCAGTGTCTTTCAAACAAAAATAAAAGGACGCACCACCATGAAGAAAGTAAAACGCGCGCTATTTGCCAGCGCCCTGGCTCTGCTGTCGCTGCCGGTGATGGCCGATGCTGCCCACCCGAAAATCGGTTTCTCCATTGATGATCTGCGGCTGGAACGCTGGTCACGTGACCGCGATTACTTCGTTGCGGCGGCGGAGAAAATGGACGCCAAGGTCTTCGTACAGTCGGCCGATGCCAACGAGCAAAAGCAGATTTCGCAAATCGAAAACCTCATTTCCCGTGGCGTCGATGTCATCGTCATCGTGCCGTTCAACGCTACGGTCCTGACCAATGCAGTGGCCGAAGCGAAGAAAGCCGGAATCAAGGTCGTGTCCTATGACCGTCTGATACTCAACGCGGATATCGACGCCTACATTTCCTTCGATAACGAAAAGGTCGGCGAGATGCAGGCCAGCGGCGTGCTGCACGCGGCGCCCAAGGGCAATTACTTTCTGCTCGGTGGTGCGCCCACCGACAACAACGCAAAAGTCCTGCGCGAAGGTCAGATGAAAGTGCTGCAACCGGCCATCGACAAGGGTGATATCAAGATCGTCGGCCAACAATGGGTGAAGGAATGGAACCCTACCGAAGCGTTGAGCATTGTTGAAAACGCCTTGACCCGTAACGCCAACAAAATCGACGGCATCGTCGCCTCCAACGACGCCACGGCAGGCGGCGCCATCCAGGCCCTGGCCGCTCAGCAACTGGCCGGCAAGGTGCCGATTTCGGGGCAGGACGCGGACCTCGCAGCGGTCAAGCGAGTGATCGCTGGCACTCAAACCATGACCGTGTACAAGCCGCTGAAACTCATCGCCTCCGAAGCCGCCAGGCTCTCGGTGCAACTGGCGCGTAACGAGAAACCCGCCTACAGCTCGCAGTACGACAACGGCAGCAAAAAAGTCGACACCATCCTGCTCACGCCGACTCCGTTGACCAAGGACAACATCGACCTGCTGGAACAGGACGGGTTCTACACCAAGGCGCAGATTGCCGGAAAGTGATCATCACCCCGTAATGCCCCCACCGCAGGAGCTCGCTCCTGCGGGACCAGCCTCGTACCTGCCGCTTATGAGTCTCTGCCATGTCCGACTATCTGCTGCAAATGAACGGTATCGTCAAAACCTTCGGCGGTGTCAAAGCGCTCAATGGCATCGACATCAAGGTCAAGCCGGGTGAGTGCGTCGGGCTGTGCGGCGAGAATGGCGCCGGCAAGTCCACTCTGATGAAGATCCTTTCCGCGGTGTACCCCCATGGCACCTGGGACGGTGAAATCCTCTGGGACGGTCAACCGCTCAAGGCGCAATCGATCAGCGAAACGGAAGCCGCCGGTATCGTCATCATTCACCAGGAGCTGACGCTGGTTCCCGACCTGTCGGTGGCCGAGAACATTTTCATGGGCCATGAACTGACGCTGCCTGGTGGGCGGATGAATTACCCGGCGATGATCCACCGCGCCGAAGCCCTGATGCGTGAACTGAAAGTGCCGGACATGAACGTATCGCTGCCGGTTTCGCAGTACGGCGGCGGCTATCAGCAACTGGTGGAAATCGCCAAGGCACTGAACAAGCGCGCGCGCCTGCTGATCCTCGACGAGCCTTCATCGGCCCTGACCCGTTCGGAAATCGAGGTGTTGCTGGACATCATCCGCGACCTCAAGGCCAAGGGTGTTGCCTGTGTGTACATCTCCCACAAGCTCGATGAAGTGGCCGCCGTGTGTGACACCATTTCGGTGATCCGGGACGGCAAACACATCGCCACGACCGCCATGGCGGACATGGATATTCCACAGATCATCACCCAGATGGTCGGACGGGAAATGAGCAACCTCTACCCCACCGAGCCACACGACATTGGCGAGGTGATTTTCGAGGCCCGCCACATCACCTGCTACGACGTCGACAACCCCAGGCGCAAACGGGTCGACGATATTTCGTTCAGCCTCAAACGCGGGGAAATCCTCGGCATCGCCGGGCTGGTCGGTGCAGGCCGCACCGAGCTGGTGACAGCGCTGTTCGGCGCCTACCCTGGTCGCCACGAAGGCGAAGTCTGGCTGGACGGCCAACTCATCGACACCCGCACGCCGCTCAAGTCAATCCGTGCCGGCCTGTGCCTGGTGCCCGAGGACCGCAAGCGCCAGGGCATCATTCCAGACCTGGGAGTCGGCCAGAACATCACCCTGGCCGTGCTGGACAGTTACTCGAAACTGACCCGCATCGATACCGAAGCCGAACTGGCCAGCATCGATCGGGAAATTTCGCGCCTGCACCTGAAGACCGCGAGCCCGTTCCTGCCGATCACCAGTCTGTCCGGCGGCAATCAACAAAAAGCCGTATTGGCGAAGATGCTGCTGACCAAACCCCGGGTGCTGATTCTCGATGAGCCCACCCGGGGGGTGGATGTCGGCGCCAAGTACGAGATCTACAAGTTGATGGGGGCGCTGGCGGCCGAAGGCGTGTCGATCATCATGGTGTCTTCGGAGCTGGCCGAAGTGCTAGGCGTTTCCGACCGCGTACTGGTGATCGGCGAAGGCCGGTTGCAGGGCGACTTCATCAACCATGAACTCACTCAGGAACAGGTGCTCGCCGCCGCACTCAGCCAGCCTGACAGCCATAACAATAAAGATCGGAAATCCGTGTAAATGAATCAGGTCAAACAACTCTTCACCCGCTACAAGATGCTCGCGCTGGTGTTTGCCGTGGCGTTTATCTGGCTGTTCTTCAGCTGGCAGACCGAAGGCGGATTCCTGACACCGCGCAACCTCTCCAATCTGCTGCGCCAGATGTCCATTACCGGGATTCTCGCCTGCGGTATGGTGCTGGTCATCATCAGCGGCGAGATCGATTTGTCGGTCGGCTCATTGCTGGGACTGCTCGGTGGCGTCGCGGCGATTCTCGACGTTATCTACCACATACCGCTGCTGGCGAACCTGAGCCTCGTCGCCCTGTGCGGACTGCTGATCGGCCTCGCCAACGGCTACATGGCCGCCTACCTGCGCATTCCGTCTTTCATCGTGGGGCTGGGGGGCATGCTGGCTTTCCGGGGCATTTTGCTGGGGATTACCGGCGGCACGACCATCGCCCCGGTGTCGCCGGAGCTCGTCTACATTGGCCAGGGTTATTTGCCACACACGATCGGCACAGGCCTGGGCGTTCTGCTGTTCGCACTGACGTTGTTCCTGACCTGGAAACAACGGCGCAATCGCGCCCTTCACGGCCTGGCGGCACATTCACTGGTGCGTGACGTCGTACGCGTGCTGTTGATCGGCGCGGTGCTGGCCGGCTTCGTCCAGACCCTCAACAGCTATGACGGCATTCCCGTGCCGGTCCTGCTTCTGCTGATTCTACTGGGCGGGTTCAGCTACGTGACCAGTCAGACCGTCTTCGGCCGACGTGTCTATTCCGTGGGCAGCAACATGGAAGCAACGCGTCTGTCCGGTATCAATGTGCAGGCCGTGAAGCTCTGGATTTTCGGGATCATGGGCGTAATGTGCGCCCTCGCCGGCGTGGTCAACACCGCGCGCCTGGCCGCCGGTTCGCCCTCGGCCGGCAGCATGGGCGAACTCGACGCCATCGCCGCCTGCTTCATCGGCGGCACCTCCATGCGTGGTGGCTCCGGTACTGTCTACGGCGCCCTCCTCGGCGCGCTGGTCATCACCAGCCTGGACAATGGCATGTCCATGCTCGACGTCGACAGTTATTGGCAGATGATCGTCAAGGGCAGCATTCTCGTGCTGGCCGTGTGGGTAGATGTGAGCACCCGGACCGGACGACGCTGATCCGCTGCGGATGAAGTCATCCACGACCGTCGGCTTCTGGTGAGATGCCAGTCGTTGTGACGGTCGTAACGCTGCCACCAATGCCTGCGCGAAGAAGCCGAACGCCCCGTGGCCAGCCGCCTGTTCGTTCAAGGCGTTGCGGCGCTTATTGTGCGAAACACAACTGAGCGTAGTCACTGTCGCCAATGAAGTCGGCTACTCCAACCTCAGTCACTTCGCCCATGTATTTCTCAAGCACACCGGTTTTTCCCAAGCGACTACCGGCGCCAGCGTTAGGGCTCTGCTGGCCGCAGATAGGGCTCGATAAAGCCGCAACCAAGGATCTCGTTCAGGCGTTGCGCATCGGTCATTCGGCGAAACAGTCCAACAGTCTTCCACGGCGCGTGACCATCGACATTGGGCGCTCCCAATCCGGCCAACAGATCGGCGATCAGTATTGATCGGGTCTCGAAAGAGATGCGTGTCAGCCCGGTACTATTGCCGACGCCGGCATGGGCATGAGCCCCGGAAAAGGCGATCAGGCTCCCCGGCGCGATATCGACGGCAATCCCCTCCTGCGGGTCGATCGTTTCCAGCAGGTGCGGAATGGCTTCGTCGGCATCCACGGCATTGCGGCCGTCTCGATGGGATCGCTGCAAAATGGCGCGCATATCGAAATCTGCGCTCGAATTACCCAGCGGTCGCTGCCAGAGGTCTGGATACAAGGCGACGGTACGCCCTGCCGCGATGGGATAGATGGGCGCCCACCAGTTGGTTTGTGCATAGATATTCGACCCCCAGGTATCGCGGTGAAACGCGATGGTGGCCGTCGTGCGGGCACGCGGTGTTGACTGCGCTGGCTCGCAATGCGGCTGAAAACGCAAATGCAGGCGATCGCACGCCAGGGTATCGGGGGCGATGCCAAGGCTTTGCACAACGTCCTGCCAGCGCTGCTGGACCTCAGCCGAGCCGGCGAAATCGTTCTGAATTTTCGCAAAGCGCTCAGTCTGCTCAGGGTGGCTCAAATGGCGATGGATCTGCTGCGGCGACCAGGGATGCAGCGCGTCTTCGAGGAACGCACGCGTGTATTCCACCAGCGCCATCATGGGCTGCAGGTCAGTGAAGCGAATGATCTCGCCAGCATAGATCCGGTCATGCAATTGGCGAGCGGTACTCGGTATGGCAAGCGAGCTGTACATGACTGGAAGTCCCCTGAAGGTGCGCCCCTGACTTTAGATCCACGCCGATTGTGGCGAAAGTGGCAGGTGGGGCGAAAAATCGCGGATCAGGCCATGGGGACGTGAGCAACAGGCGACCGTCAAGCCATGAATGGGGCGCTTATGGCAGTTCTTGGCAGGCAGTTAACGGCCGATTCTGTTGAAAAAATCGGCCATGAGCGGGCAGTCTGGAAGAACCGACTTGTTCAACAGAATCGACCACTAGCTGCCAGTCAATTGTGTCCAAAGAATCAGGGACAATTCATAATGCTGTCCATCTCCACTAACGCCTCCAAGATCGACACCCATGCCTGAAGAGTTCGAAGTCCCCAGCCCACACGAGCAACATATTGAGCACACCACCCATCATGCGCATGCACAAGGCGACAGCTTTGCGAGCAAGATTGCGGTGATGACAGCCATCATGGCGACCGTCGGCGCCCTGATGAGCTATCAGGCCGGCTCAACGGAGAATGAGGCGGCCATGGACAAAAACAACGCCGCCATCCAGAAAACCGAAGCCGCCAACGAGTGGAATTACTACCAGGCCAAATCCAGCCGGCAGAACCTGTCGGATCTGGCCAGCCATCTCCCAGGGCTGGACTCCGCCCATTATGTTGCAGAGGCGCGGCGGTACGGGGAACAGAAGGAGGAGGCGCGCAAGAAAGCTGAAGCATTCGAACAAGGGGCAAGAGAGTGGGACGAGAAGTCAGAGCAGGTGCTGCATCAGCATCACCGTTGGGCCCAGGCAATGACAGCGATTCAAATAGCAATTTCACTGGCGGCCATTACCTTGCTGACGCGTAAGGAATGGCTCAAGCGGCTCTCTTTTGGGGCCGCGGGTGTTGGCGTCATGTTGGGTTCGCTGGCTTGGCTGCATATCTAAGCGAAGCGCTCATCAGCCGGCCAGATGTCTCTCGATCAACCTCGCCACTTCGGCTGCGTGAGTAAAGCCCAGACTGTGATCGGCGCCAGGGAAAACGTGTAGTTCAGCACGAGGTAACAGTTGAGCCAGGCGCTGGCCGACGCGAACGGGGCTGATCGGATCAGAATCCCCCCAGAGGAGCAGGACTGGCATGCGCAACTCGATCAACCGGTGCGTGAGGTCGGTGCGGTCGTCGAGAAACCAACTCGGCAGTGTCGGGTTGTCGGCAGCAAAATCCGGGCGCCAGTCATGCGCGCCCAGAGCAGACATATCCACCCCGCCAGAGGTAACGGTCAGCGTCAGGTGCGTGATCAGCTCAGGGCGTTCAAGCGCTGCAAGCACAGCGACTATGCCGCCCATGGACTGTGCCACCAGCGCTGTGGGCCGGTCGATCTCGGCCAACACGCGAGCCACCAGATCATCCATGCCAGTCACGCCAGGCAAGGGCGGAGTGTCTCCAAAGCCGGGCCAGCCGATATGGACCTGTTGCGCCGGGTGGGTCAAGCGCTCAGCAACCGGATGCCAAAACCGGGTGTTACCTGAGGCTCCGGGCAGGAAGAGGAATTTGGCGGGGGATGCGATCACAGGTTCGGTCCTTGAAGGTGGGATTGAAAGAGTCAGCAGGTGGAAAAAATGGATGCCACGAGGGGCGGGCAGGTTAATTACCTGATTCACGGTATCAGGTTCTGCACTTATGGATTCGATGCCACACGGGATCGTGGCGAGCATGATGATGCACGGTCGGGTGGGAATTATCGAGTCGCGTTGAGTGGCTGAAAACCCTTGGGCGTGTGTGGATTCCATCTGGTTCGCAGACAGGTCTGCTAGCATCCGCTTTTTGTACATTTCTGAGCTACCTGCATGCTACGGATCGCCGCCTGTTCCCTCCTGATCGCAATGGCTTCTCAATCGGTTCTGGCCGAACAAGTTTTCCAGTGTGGTGAAGCCACAGTCACTATGAGCGTCGACACGACCCTGCCATTACGATCAACTGAAGGCGCTGACGTCATACTGCGCGTAGAGCGAGGTCCGCGTTCGACGCTCCTACGGTACAGCAACGTCGATTTCATTGGAGGCACGTGCGACACAGACGCGAACAATTCCCCACGAATCGTCTACCAAGCGGTATGCAGCGGTAGCGGTTGTTTCGAGTTATCAAACTGGGGTGTTATTGATCCGGAGAGCTTGCAGGCATTACTCGTGCCTGCGGATGACAGCCTGGAACCTGCCACCCGCCTGCTCGGCCATCAGCCGGCGCTCAAGGGCGCAAAGATGAATGTGAGCGACGAAGCAAATCAACTAGGATTGCCGACACCGTAATGGCCGTTCTGCATGTCCGCTTTGGATTGTGGATTCAACCGGTGGACAGACTAGTGGCAAACAGGGGGTGCCCTGCTACCCTCTTTACCATAGTCGGGCTTACCGTCGCCCCAGTCGCGTTTCCCCTCGATAGGTCTCGCGCTTACCGCGACAAGAGACGCGACATGGCATGTCACCTAATGAGAGAGTGTCAGGATAGCGCCATGAAAGTTCGATGCCCTGGCTGTGGTTATATCGCAGACAAACCTCCTCCAACCCATAAGTGCCCTAAATGCGACGAATTTTCCCACGACTGGCTGATTTATGATTGGGAAAGTTTTGCCTTAATCAATCGCCAACATATTAAATACAATCTTATAATCATTGGCGCAATCATAATTAATTTACTTGCAGCGATCACATTGAAATCAACAGATGCATTTCAATGACTGTTCAACTTGTTACTTATCCCAGCAATGATCAGCTTGCTTTATTGTCGAAGGCAGCTTAGAAGGAAATCGGAGTATAAAGGGCATAAAGGCGGGGCTATGTTTCCCTGGTTTATCGGTTTCGGGGGCTTCTAAAGCGGCTAACAAGTCGTATATGGACTCTCCCCACAAGTGGTGAGTAATGCTTTTCCAACTCTCTCGTCAGTGCGATTGCATTCATATATCTGACCGGTATTGGGTTTGCTCGCCCGTCGCCAAACTCATAACGACCTCCGACCCAACAAGTTAGAAAACTCAAATAAAACCAACACCCAAAACGACAAAGAGAGCAAAAAATACGTAACGCTCGCCCCGATTATCAACAATCTACTTTCCCACATTGCCTTAAACACATGATATGAGAAGCTCAAATCACTATTTGGCAGCTCTTGAAAAATTGGCAGTAACAAGAATACCAGTATGAGCCCAACAGTCAAAACTCTTGACAAACAGCTTTTTTTCTCAACAGCCTGAAAAGCATGCATATTAATACGAGTCAACGACATCACAATGGCGGCAATCCAAGACAGAATAACCGCCATAGAAAAACCAACCATCACTACCAATCTATAACTTGAACCTTCACTAAGGCTCCCAATATCCTTGTACCCAACCAAGATAATTTGCTGGACTAACAACCACCCTTCGTCATTAGACGTATCGGGCACAACGGCACTGGCCACAACCAATAAAAGGATAAGCAATACAATGATCAGCTTTGCCTGTCCTATACTGAAAACCGGCAAGAAAATACTTGTCCTGCTACGCCCACAACCGTCCTCAGACATAACCCAACCTCATAGATATGCCGCTCGGTTCTGCCCTTTAGCGTAGACCAGGAATATGCGGTTACCTGCACTGCTAGAATCCACGTACCTGTCCCAACCCTGGAGAACCAAGATGATCAGCAAGAACACGATTTGTCTCTGGTACGACGGCACCGCGCTGGACGCTGCGACGTTCTACGCCGAGACGTTTCCGGACAGCGCGGTGGGAGCGGTCCTTCGCGCGCCTGGCGACTATCCGGCGGGCAAACAGGGTGATGTCTTGACGGTGGAGTTCACGGTGATGGGCATCCCTTGTCTCGGGTTGAACGGTGGGCCGGGGGTCAAGCACAACGAGGCCTTCTCGTTCCAGGTGGCGACCGACGACCAGGCCGAAACCGACCGTTTGTGGAACGCGATTGTCGGCAACGGCGGCCAGGAAAATGTATGCGGCTGGTGCCAGGACAAGTGGGGACTGTCGTGGCAGATCACGCCACGGGTCCTGAGCGCCGCGATAGCCAATCCGGATCGAGCGGCGGCCAAGCGCGCGTTCGACGCCATGATGGGGATGGGCAAGATCGACATCGCAGCGATCGAAGCAGCTCTGAAGCGTTAACCAGCGCCGGCGGATGCGAGGGCATGCCGACGCGCGGGTTCAGACTAAGCCTGCGGTTGGTGGCTGGTCACACAGTGGATACCGCCACCACCGGCGGCGATCGCGTCGATGTTGAGCTGTACCACTTCACGTTCCGGATAGAGTCCAGACAACAGATCAAAGGCCTTGGTATCTGCCGCCCGGTCACCGAACTCGGGCGCAATGATCGCCCCGTTGATGACGAAGTAGTTGATGTAGCCGGCGGCAAAGTCCGGGTTGTTGCGACTGAACTGACTCTTTCGTGGATTGAGCGGTGGCGACACTGTGTGCACCTGCAGCTTGCGGCCGTCGGCATCCGTGGTCTGTTTGAGAATCTCCAGGTGGGCCAGTGTCACGTTGTGGTCGTATGACTCAGGGTCGTTGTCGAGGTTGGCGATCACCACGCCTGGCTTGACGAAGCGGGCGTAGAAATCGACGTGGGCGTCGGTGATGTCCTTGCCCTTGATGCCCGGCAGCCAGATGATTTTGCGCAACCCCAGACGGGCTTTCAGTTCTTGCTCGACCTCGGCCTTGCTCCAGTCGGGGTTGCGGTTGCTATTGATCCAGCTGCTTTCGGTCATGATCCCTGTTCCGTGACCATCGACTTCGATACCACCGCCCTCTCCCACCAATTCGCTGCGCATATGGCGGGCATCCACGGTGCGGGCAACCAACGCGGCCAACTGCGCATCCTCGGCATGTCGCTGTTTATTGCCCCAGCCATTGAAGTTGAAATCCACGGCGCCGAGCCCGCCCTCCCCGTCGATGACAAAGTTGGCCCCGGTATCACGCATCCAGATATCGTCGAGTCCGGTGGTGACGTAAGTGATATTGACCGTGCCGCAGTGCTCTTCGGCCAGATCCCGCTCGTGCTCGCGACAGAACACCGTCACTGGTTCATATCGGGCAATGGTGCTCGCGATCAGGCCAATGGCTTCTTGCACGTGAGGGGTGAAATCTTTCCAGATAGCCTCCTGCGCACCAAAAGCGACGAAGGCGCGCTGGTGTCTGTCGGCCTCATCCGGCATACGCCAACGGCCCTGAGTCGCCGCTTGCGCGCGCAAAGGCATCAGGCCCAGTCCGATGGACGCAGCTGCGCCCAAACCGGCAACGATCGAAGCCTGCTTAATGAACTCACGACGAGTCGACATGTATTGATCCTTGGAATTTGTACTCATTTCACGGTAGCCGTCTTGAACTTGGTCCAGGTTCGCATGCGCGCCCGCATATCGGGCTGGGGAATGTCCTTGCCGGGGATCAGCCGTTCGTACGTGGCCTCGTCGAGATAAATATCCGGGTTGTTGCGCATGACTGCATCGACACTCGGACGTGCCTTGGCGTTGGAGGTGGGGTAGCCGGTGAAGTTACTGATCGCGGCCATATTCTCCGGGCGCATGATGAAGTTGATAAACGCATAGGCGTACTCCGGATGTTTGGCATCGACCGGAATCGCCATGGTGTCCATCCACACCGTGGTGCCCTCACGGGGAATGCGATATTGGAACGTGGTTTTCTTGCCGGCGGTATCCGCTGTCCGCTGCGCCTGAGTCATATCCCCGCTGTAACCCAGCGACAGGCACAAGTTACCGTTGACCAGATCGGTCACCGGCTGCGACTGGAACTTGCGAATGTACGGCCGTAGCTTGAGCAGCAGCTCACTCGCTGCGACCAGATCCTCAGGCTTGGCGCTGCGCGGCTCCCGGCCCAGGTAGTTGAGCACCACCGCCAACACTTCATCGGGCGAATCGATCACCGAGATACCGCAATCGGCAAATCTGGCGGCCAGTTCCGGTTTGAACAGCATGTCCAGGCTGTTGACCGGGGCATCCGGCATGCGCTGTTTGATCTGCTCGGCATTGTAGGTCAGGCCGATGGTCCCCCAGGTATACGGAACGGTGGCCTGGCTCGAATGCACATAATGGGTACGCAGCTTCTGCAAGCCGGGCTCGATGTCATCCAGAGCTGTGAGCTTTGACCGGTCCAGCGGCAGCAGACTGCCGGCGCGCATCAAACGCTCGGCAACGGTGTCGCCGGGAAAGATCAGGTCATAACCGCTTCCGCCGGCGAGCATCTTGGCTTCCAGCGTCTCACTGCCATCCATGACGTCGTAGATCACTTTGATCCCGGTTTCGGCGGTGAACCGGGTCAGGGTGTCCTCGGCGAAATAGTCGGCCCAGTTGTACAGCCTTAAGTTTTTTTCTTCGGCGTGCAGTGACGGCATGACACCACCAAGTGCCAATCCCAGGGTGCCGATCAACAGCTTGTTGTAAATGCGCATGTCAAATCCCCTGAGTGTTCCAGCGTGCATGGATGTGACGACCGTCCTGGCTTAACAGCGCCCCGTACATGTCCGGGCGGCGGTCGCGGTAGATGCCCCAGCTCTGGCGTTCTTCGCCCATGGCGGTCAAGTCCAGGCTGTGCACCAGCACACCGGTGCTGTCACGGTCGGCCTCGGCGAGCAACTTGCCCTTGTGGTTGCAGATAAAGGACGAGCCGTAGAAGCTCATCTGCAGGGTCGGATCGGTGGTCGCCACTTCTCGGCCGACACGATTGGACGCCACGACCGGAAGGATGTTGGCAGCCGCATGACCGCGCATGGTCATTTGCCAGTGGTCCCGTGAATCCAGGGCCGCGCAGCCAGGTTCAGAACCGATGGCGGTGGGAAACAGCAAGACTTGCGCGCCCATCAACGCCAGGCAGCGCGCGGTCTCGGGGAACCACTGATCCCAGCAGATGCCCACACCGAGACGCCCAAACGCCGTGTCCCAGACACGGAAACCTGTATCACCGGGGCTGAAGTATTCCTTCTCCTGATAACCGATCGCGTTGGGAATGTGGGTCTTGCGATACACACCCAGCAGACGCCCATCGGCATCGGCCACGCTCAAGGAATTGAAGTACGCATTGCCCGCCTTCTCGAACCAGCTCAGCGGCAACACCACACCCAACTCCTTGGCCAGTGCGGCAAAGCGCTTGAGCACATGGCGGTCTCGATACTCTTCGGCCAGCGCCAGGTGCTGGTGACTTTGCTCGATACAAAAATACGGTGTGGCAAACAGTTCCTGCAGCAGGATGACCTGGGCGCCCTTCGCCGCCGCCTCGCGCACCAACTGCTCAGCCTGATCGAGGTTGTGTTGCAAGTCCCAGGTGCAGGGCATCTGGGTGGTGGCAATCGTCAATAGGGTCATGGCATCAACCCTCCAGTGGCCAGGCGGGCTGTTGCTGGGTGATGCAATGCACACCGCCGCCACCATGGGCCAGATGATTGATCCGCACCGGTACCACTTCGCGCTCGGGGAAAGCCTGAGCCAACACTTTCTCGGCCGCATGATCGGCATCGATGCCATAGGCCGGCATGATGATGGCGTTGTTGGCGATGTAGAAGTTGGTGTAGGAGGCACAGAACACTTCGGCGTCGGTGTCCACGGCATCGCTCGCTTCATACAACTCGATCAGTTCAAACTGTCGGCCCTGGGCATCGGTGGCCAGTTCCAGCGCGCGACGGTTTTCCCGTACCACCTCGGCGTACACCGAGTGCTTGTCGTGAGTGGCGTCCACCAGCAGCACACCAGGGCGGGCGAAAGCACACACGCCATCGACATGGCCGTCGGTCATGTCGCCGGTTACATGGTCCGGATCGCCCGGCAGCCAGATGGTCTTCTTCACACCCAGCAGACGCGTGAAGATGTCCTCCATCTGCGCCTTGCTCATGCCCGGGTTGCGATTGGCATTGAGCAATACAGACTCGGTGGTGATCAGCGTGCCCTCGCCGTCCACATGAATGGCACCGCCTTCGTTACTCAGGGGAGTACCAAAGCACTGCACGCCGAGGTGATTGAGTGTGCGGCGCGCCAGGCTTTCGTCCAGATCATGGGCCGACTTGCCGCCCCACGCGTTGAAGCGCCAGCTCACACCGCCCAACCCTTGTTGCGGGTGGCAGACGAAGCTTGGACCGGAGTCTCGACACCAACTGTCGTTCACCGCCAATTCGATCAATTCGATGTTGGGCCCACACAACGCTTGGGCACTGGCGACAGCAGACGGGTCGACGACCATTTTCACCGGTTCGAAACGAGCGATGGCGTTGGCCACACGAGCGAAGTCCTCTTGCACCAGCGCCAATGTGACGCCCCAACCCGACTCCCAGAGAGCCTTGTTGTGCGGCCAGACCATCCAGGTCGCGGCGTGCCGGGCCCACTCTGCCGGCATCCACCAACCACTGTTTCGAATTTCATTCTGCTGCATGACAAAAAGCCCTTTTAGTTAAGTTATTGTGTTCACTAAAACTGCCTTGGCGGTCTTGGCATGCATGCTACGGCTGTAAAAACTGGCAAACAAACGATG
Source organism: Pseudomonas sp. GW822-FHT02G04 (assembly GCF_058802085.1). Lineage (NCBI taxonomy): Bacteria > Pseudomonadati > Pseudomonadota > Gammaproteobacteria > Pseudomonadales > Pseudomonadaceae > Pseudomonas > Pseudomonas sp. GW822-FHT02G04. The sequence continues at coordinate 207,120 of NZ_JBXANU010000002.1, read as the reverse complement.
GATTTTGTAGATAAATGATTAGAGGAACTTATCAGTATGCTCAAGCACTGGCCGCCTCTCAGCACCCTTCGCGGCTTTGAAGCCGCTGCCCGGCTGGGCAGTTTTCACAAGGCTGCTGCCGAACTGAACCTCACCCAATCGGCAATCAGTCAGCAAATCCGCAGCCTTGAGGCGTACCTTGAACAGCCCTTGTTCTTTCGCAGTGGCCGCAGCGTCAGCCTGACCGATGCGGGTCACGACCTGCTCAGTACCACCCAGGCGCTGTTGCAACAACTGGCCGTCGGCATACGCCGGCTTGGGCAGTATCAGAAGCCCAACCAACTGGTGCTCAACACCACCCCGGCGTTCGCCCGTCACTGGCTGCTGCCGCGTCTGGGGGATTTTCGCCGTGAGCATCCGGAAGTCGATCTGTGGATTTTCAGTACCGATGAAGTCCCGGACATGAGCAGCCAGACCATCGACCTCGCCGTGCGCGACGACATCAGTTCCCAAGCCGAATGCAGCTTCAAGGTGCTGCACGCAGACCGCCTCTACCCGGCTTGTCACCCAAGCTTGTTGGCGGTGCCCCGCGAGCAACGCACCACCCTTCACGGCGAGCGGGAAATGGACTGGAGTCACTGGGCAGTAGAGGCTGGCATCGATGTCGGCCAGAAAGATCAGGGGCTGAATTTCTCCGACCCCGGCCTGCTGCTGGATGCCGCGTGCTCGGGCCTCGGTATCGCGCTGGTCAGCCAATTACTGAGTCGGCAGGCGCGCGCCAACGGGCTGTTGCAACCTTTGGTGGAGCAAACCATTCGCGGCCCGAACTGGGCCTTGCTGACCCATCGCGACAGTGAGAACAATGCGCTGGCGCGAAGCTTCAGCGAGTGGCTGCTGAGTCATCTGGAGGTTGCAAGTCCGACAGCCTGACGACTGGCGGCGATTTTCACTTCCTTTGCAGCAACCAGTGCAACAACCCGCTTTTCTTGATCTCCACGGGCTTTTGCATGACCACGGCCTGACGGATTTCCAGGCGCTTGTCTTGTAGAGTGCTCAGGGCAGATTTCAAATCACTGAGGTGCTCCAACTGGTTGTCGAGCGTGGTTTTTTCAATCCTGAAAAGCCGGCCACTGGTGATACTGCGAAACTCCGCTCGCGAAGGACCTGCAGCGAGAATCCCCTCTTCGCCCATGACCTCCCCCGGCCCCATACGCATCGCTTCAATCAGCTTTTCACCGTCGTGAATCGAGACGGAGACCACCCCGGTACTGATGACCATCAGGCAATCGGCAACCTCACCGAAAGCCAGAATCACCTCATCAGCCTGATAGTCCACCGGGGTCATATCACTGGCGAGCCGTTCACGCTCATCGCTGCTCAGCGAGCGGAAAATACGCACGTCCTCGAGCAACTGGCGTTGACGGTTCCAGGGTTGATTTTCCTGACCCGCATCCCAGGAGACACCCGCGGCTTCGAGGTGACGATGGGCGAGGTCGAACATCAGGTTGCACACTTCGGTCTTGTGCTTTTGCGACGCTATAAAACCCTTGAGTTCGTATTCGGTGTAGTCGAGGTGAGAGCTCTTTATCGAGACTTTAGCGGACGACGCGGGCAACAACGCCTGGGTTCCGCGCAAGGTTTTTTCCAGGGCATCAATGACGCGGCGCGGACGCACGCTGCTGGGCACTGCAATGATCACACTGACCCCATGCACATTCCCGGGACGACTGAAATTGATAATTCGCGCTTTCGCTGCCACAGAGTTGGGCACCACCGCCATGCCGCCCATCTCGGTGATCAGATGCGTCGAGCGCCAGTCAATCTCAACGACCTTTCCCTGGGTGCCATCAATGGAAACCTGGTCATCCAGTTGGTAAGGCTTGGTGGTGTTGATCACGATGCCTGAAAACAGATCGCTCAATGTGCTTTGCACCGCCAGACCGATAATGACCGCCATCGCCCCGGAAGTCGCCAGCAAGCCCTTGACCGGCAGCTGCAAGACATAGGCCGCGGCGCCGACAATGCCGATCAGGAAAATCAACGCGCCCATCAGATCGTAGAGAAATCGAGCGTTGTGACCGGCGCGAGAGATCAGGCCATTGCCCAGGATCACCGTCAGTACTCTGGCCGCAAACAGCCACCAGCTAATGCCCAACACCGTGGCGATCAGGTTCAGTACGGGATCTTCCGGCCAGAGTGGTGGTTGCAAAGGGCTGATGCCGACAGACAGCATGACCCAGCAGAACACCACAAAAATACCGACGCGCACACACATCCGCAGGTTGCGCCGCGAGGCACCAATGAACTGCCAGAGCGCCAGTTCAATCACTATCAGGGTGGCGGCGCAGATCAAGGGGTGGGCCTGCAAGAACGTGAACATGGATGATTCTCCTTTATTCCGGCAGTCCCGCTTTGCGTAGACCGTCCACCAGAGTGGCGAGATTCTCCGGCCGATGGATGGGTAGCCAATCCGCGATATTGCAGAGATGCAACGCAGGATCGAGCTTACGCAAATGGTCCATCGCACGCTGCGCTTCGGCCATCCGTCCGGCAAGCGCATGGCTCGCTGCGAGGATGGCGACGGCCAACAGAAAACCTGGCAAATCCCGAAGTGCTTTCTCCGCCCAAGACGACGCCGCATCAAAGCGCCCCACGAAGAGATGCGCGACCGCCATTCCGGCTTGCATTCTATATAGCTCCGGGTCGAGGGGGCTGAACCGCATGGCGTGCGTAAAGTACTCGATGGCTACATCGGTTTCGCCGTGCCAGAGCCTGAGGAACCCGCCGAGGAACCACGCGGCTGCGAGGTTGGGATTGAGCATGAGTGCCTTGTCCAGCAATGCGATGCCGCCCCGGAGGTCGCCAGCAAGATAGCCAAGCGTATGGCCGCTTCTGGTGAGAGCGACCGCATCGCCCTTGTCCAGCTCCACTGCTCGGCGAGCGAGTCGAATACCCTCCGCGACCTCCCGTGGGTGATCAGTCATCCAGCGATTGGCTTTGCGCCAACTATGACACCAGGCCGCCATCGCATAGGCCGATGCAAAATCCGGGTCGAACTCTATGGCCCTATGGAAGAGCGGCAGCGCCTGGTCGATGGCCTCCCGGGTGCCATGATGAAGCTTGGCCATTGCGCGCAGATAGTAATCGTAGGCGTCGAGACTTTCGGTGGGTGTGTGCCTCGCACGTTCGATCTCCGCCCGCTCAAGCTCTGGCGCGATCGCACCGACCACGCTTTCGGTAATCTGGTCCTGCAGTTCGAAGATGTCTCCCAGCACACCTTCGAAACGGCCCGCCCAATGGTGGGCCCCGGTTGTCGCATCGATCAGCTGGGCCGTGATGCGCACACGATTATTGGCTTTGCGCCAGCTGCCCTCCAGCACATAACGAACGCCCAATTCGCGACCGACTTGTTTCACGTCCACCGTACGAGCCTTGTAGGTAAAGCTCGAATTGCGCGCGACGACAAACAGCCAACGATACTGCGACAGCGCCGCGATGATGTCCCCTACCACGCCGTCGGCCAGGTAATCCTGCTCTTCGTCCCCGCTCAAGTTCACGAACGGCAAGACCGCGATGGACGGTTTGGCAGGCAGGGCCGGCGCGGATGCAGAAGCTTGAATTGATGGGGCAGGCTCGGTGCCAGCAAGGCCAACGCCCTCCTGCGACTTGACGTCGGCGACGAACCGGAATCCCTTGCGGGCCACCGTTCGAATCACGCGCTGCTGCTGACCGTCATCGCCGACTGCCTTGCGCACCGCATTGATATGGCTGGCCAGGGTCGACTCAGAGACGATTCGGCCGGTCCATATCGCATTGATCAGGTCGTCCTTGCTGACGACGTGCTCGTGGTGCTGCGCCAGGTAGACCAGCAGGTCGAAAACCTGAGGCGCAGTGGCAATCACCTGCGAGGCGCGAAGGAGTTCTCGCCGGTCCAGGTCGAGTACGCAGTCATCAAACACCAATAGCATTCAGGGCTCCTGTCCCGTACTCACGCGCCGGGCACGTGCCCGTGGTTACCGGCCGACGTTTGACGGCCAGGCGACGTGATTTATAACACGGGTTCCTGGACAAATAGCCAAGCCAAATTCAATGGAAACCCAAGGCTTCGGCAAAGTATCGCGCCCGACTGACGAGCATGCTCCCTACATCGATCACTGCAACGAATTTGATCGACACCCAACCGAGGAGCGGGACATGAAAATTGTCGTTATTGGCGGTAGCGGACTGATCGGATCGAACATTGTCAGCAGGCTACGTCTCAATGGACACGAGACAGTGGCGGCATCGCCACGCTCGGGCGTGAACGCCCTCACGGGCGAGGGGCTGGCCGAAGCGCTTGCCGGTGCTCAGGTCGTCGTCGATGTGGCGAACTCTCCTTCATTTGAAGACCGGGCCGTCATGGAATTCTTCCAGACCTCCAGTCGAAACCTGCTTGCAGCCGAAGCGGCCGCCGGCGTGGAGCACCACGTCGCGCTCTCTATCGTAGGCACTGATCGTCTTCCGCAAAGCGGTTACTTCCGGGCAAAAGTCGCCCAGGAAGAGCTGATCGAGGCCTCGAAGATCCCCTACACCATCCTGCGCTCGACGCAGTTCTTCGAGTTCATCAAAGGCATTGTCAACTCGGGTGCCGACGGCGACACGATTCGCCTTTCGCCCGCCCTCATTCAGCCCATAGCAGCGGATGACGTCTCGGCGGTGCTGGCCGATCTCGCGGTCGGGGCACCGGTCAACGGCATCGTCGAGGTGGGCGGACCTGATCGCTTTCCTCTCGACGAACTGGCCCGCAAGTTTCTTGCCGCGCACCACGACAAGCGGCAGGTCATTGCCGACGTGCATGCGTGCTACTTCGGCAATGAGTTGAATGATCGATCCCTGGTCGCGGGCGACGACGCGCACATCGGTCCAACACGCTTCCTGAACTGGCTCAGTCGCACATCGGCTTAAGGATCGCGCCAGCCAGCTAATCAGGCAGGACGCCATCGAGTCTCCACCTACGTTTTTCTCACACAGAGGATTCACCATGACTCAGCGCATCGATTACCAGAAGCAATCCCCCGAGCTGTTCAAGAAGTTCGTCGAGTTCAGCTTTGCCTTCAAGCAATGCGCCATCGAGGAGTCGCTGCGCGATCTCGTGGATATCAGGGCATCGCAACTCAACGGCTGCGCCTTCTGCGTGGACATGCACGTCAAGGAAGCCACGATCCATGGCGAGCGGCCGCTCAGGATGCACCATGTCGCCATCTGGCGTGAGTCAACGCTGTTCAGCCCACGCGAACGCGCTGCCCTGGCGTGGACCGAAATCCTCACCCAGATTCCCGCCCATGGCGTGCCTGACGAGGTCTATGAGCGTGTTCGTACACAACTGTCCGAGAAGGAGTTGTCCGATCTGACCTTCCTGGTGATGTCGATCAATGCCTGGAACCGCATCAACGTGGGCTTCCAGGTCGTGCCCGGCACGTACGACAAGGCATTCGGCGTGGACAAGTCCGGCCTGTCCTGACAACGCACAGCTCTTCTGGCTGCGACCTGTGGAGCGATGAAAATCCTGTGGGAGCGAGGCTTGCCCGCGAAGAATGCACCGCAGTTTTTCAGGTATTACGCGTCATCGTTCTTCGCGGGCAAGCCTCGCTCCCACAGGTTATGCGTCTTAACTGACCGGCATCAACCCTTGCCGTAATCGACAACGAGGAACACGCCATGTCCATTTTCAGAACGTTCGCCATCGGGCTCCTGTTGACCACCGGCACCGCCGGCGCACAGGAGGCATTGCCACAGGCACAGGTAACACCGCTGATGACCAAAGCGCTGGCGGACTACCCCGGCAAGGAAGCGGTGATGATCACGGTGGAGTTTCCACCGGGTGGAGGCGATCCCGTGCATCGGCACAATGCCCACGGATTCATCTATGTGCTGGAGGGTTCGATTGTGATGGGCGTGCGCGGCGGCGAATCCGTCACGCTGACTCCAGGCCAGACCTTCTACGAAGGCCCGGACGACATCCACACGGTCGGGCGCAACGCCAGCCTCACCAAACCCGCCAAGTTTCTGGTCGTGCTGCTGAAGGACAAGAGCAAGCCCATTTTTACACCGGTGCACTGACAGCATCGCCCGTACACGCGGCCAGCTGCGTGCTCGGTGACGCCCTACTCGGCCGACATCATCAGTTCAACGGATATCGGCCTGGGGCGATCCCTTCCTCGACAGGACGCTGCAATGACCTCTCAACGGCTGCTTTCACAATTACGGCAGTGCGCGATCGCAACGCTAGGCGCCGTCTCGCTGGCCGGCTGCATGGTCGGCCCCCACTTCGTGAAGCCTGAAAACGGTCTTCACGAAACGGTGCTGGCGCCCAGACAGGACCACCCAAGCGCCGCCCTGACTTCCGACGCCGCAGTGCCCTCCCAGTGGTGGTTGTTGTTCAACGACACCGTACTCGCCGAGCTGCAATCACGTGCGCAGGCTGGCAACCTCGATCTGCACATAGCCTCCGAACGCATCGAACAAAGCCGGGCGCAACTGGGCATCACCTCCTCGCAGTTGCTGCCCAGCGTGGCAGCCAACGCCAGCTACACGCGTGAGGGGCTCAGCGAACATGGCAAGTTCGCCGCCCTGGGAGCGCCTACTGCCCCCAGCAATTTCTGGCAACTTGGCTTCGATGCCAGTTGGGAACTCGATCTGTGGGGCCGTGCACAACGTGCGCGCGAGGGCGCTGCGGCGACCCTGGAAGCCACGGTGTATGACCGTGAAGCGGCGCGAGTGACCTTGTCCGCCGAAGTGGCGCGCACCTATTTGCAGTTGCGCGGAACGCAAGCGCAACTGGACATCGCGCAGCAGAACCTGACGATCGCCGAACGCACCCTCGGCCTGGCCGAAAGCCGCGAACGTAACGGCGTCGCTACGCGCTTCGAAACCTCGTCCGCTCGCGCGCAATTGGCGACGATCAAGGCCTTGGTTCCCGAACTGATCCAGCGTCGCAACGCCCTGATGAATGCGCTGGCGTTGTTAATGGGAGAACAGCCGCGCGCGCTCGATGCGCAACTGCGTGACGCCATGCCCTTGCCTTCACTGCCGACCCGCGTACCGGTCGGCGTCCCTTCGGAATTGGCTCACCGGCGACCCGACATCCTGCGTGCCGAAGCGCAACTGCATGCCGCGACAGCCGCCATCGGTGTGGCCAAGGCTGATTTCTACCCACGTATCGGTTTGAAAGGAAGAGTCGGCGTGGAAGCCTTCGAAAGCAGCGATCTCGCGAGTTGGGACTCGCGCTTCTTTTCCGTCGGCCCGACGGTTTACCTCCCGATCTTCCAAGGGGGGCGGTTGACGCAGCGCCTGGCGCTGAACGAATCACGGCAAAAAACCGCCGCGCTGGCTTATCGGCAAACAGTATTGCGAGCCTGGCATGAAGTGGACAATGCCCTGGATGCCTGGGCTGCCCAACAGCGCCGGCACGGTGAATTGTTGGTTTCGTATGAACAGAACAAGCAGGCACTGCAGGCTGCCCAGCGAGGCTATCAGCAAGGCGCTACGGACTATCTGAGCGTACTGACGGCGCAACTCAACGTGCTTGCCAGCCAAACCAGTCTCAATGACAGCGCGACCAACGCCACGCTCACCGTAGTCAACCTCTACAAGTCGCTGGGTGGCGGTTGGGACCCGCAGGCGGGCATCGATCATTCGGCGGCACCTTCATCGGATCACCCGGTTGCCCTTGTGTCGCCGGTTGCTTCACGCTCAAAGGCCGAGCAATGAACGGCGTCGCCTTGTCGCCAGCGAACGCCCCGGCTACCGCAGCGCCCTTGGCCAAACCCTCGAAACGCCCCATGGCAGGTCTCGTCGGGATTTTCATCGCGGCCATGATGGCGGGGTTGAACACCCGTGTCGGCGCATTGGCGCTGGCCGATGTACGCGGCGCACTCGGTTTTGGCCTTGATGACGCCTCCTGGCTGACCACGGCGTACAGTGCCGGGGAATTGATTGCCATGCCGTTTGCGGCATGGTTTGCCATTACCCTTTCGCTGCGTCGCTTCGAACTGTGGATGCTCGGTACGTGTGCGCTGCTGGCGGTGATCCTGCCCTTCATCCACGATCTGAACCTGCTGCTGACCTTGCGCTTTGTGCAAGGCATTGCCTGCGGCACGACGATCCCGCTGCTGATGATGGCGGCGCTGAAATTCCTGCCCCCGCCCATCCGGCTGTACGGGCTGGCGCTGTATGCGATGACCGCGACCTTCGCGCCCAATCTCTCGATCTGGCTGGCCGGGTACTGGACGGATGGGCTGTTCGACTGGCGCTGGGTGTACTGGCAAATCGTTCCCCTGACCATCATCGCCGGATTGTTGGTCGGATGGGGGTTGCCGCGGGAGCCCATCCAGATCGTACGCTTTGGCCAGGCCAATTGGTCCGGCATGGTCTGCGGTGTGCCCGCGCTCGGTTTGATCACCGTCGCCCTCGATCTAGGCGTGCGCCTGGACTGGTTTCACTCACCCTTGATCACCTTATCGCTGGTGGCCGGGCTGGCCCTGCTGGCCGTCTACCTGCTGACCGAGTGGTATCACCCCTCGCCGTTCATCAAATTGCAGATTCTCGGACGCCGCAACCTGGGACTGGGCTGCATTCTGTTCGTCAGCTTGCTGGTAGTGCTGATGTCCAGCTCACTCTTGCCGGCCAGCTATCTCGGCCCTCTGCAGAACTACCGGCCCCTGCAAATGGCCTCGATCGGTTTGATCGTCGCCTTACCGCAACTGGTCCTGGGGCCTGCGGTGGCGCTGCTCCTGTACCAGAAGTGGGTCGATGCGCGAGTCATGTTCGCGTTGGGGTTGTTGTTGATCGCGCTGGCGTGTTTTTGCGGCGCGCAATTGACCTCCGACTGGAACCGCGAGCAGTTCGTCGTGGTGCAAACGTTGCAAGCGTTCGGCCAGCCGATGGCGGTGGTATCGATGCTGTTTCTGGTCACCAGCGTCGTGCAGCCCCACGAAGGACCTTACGTGTCCGGCACCATCAACACCCTGCGCGCCTTCGGGTCACTGGTGGGGGCTGCGGTGGTCGGACAGCTGATGACCGTACGCGGTCGTTTCCATGGGGAAATGCTGCTCGTTCATGCTGCCCTGACGGATAACGCCCTGGTGCTTGAGCCGTCGCAACTGATGAGCATCATCGGTCAGCAATCGCTGGTGCTGTCGATCGCCGACGCCTATCGCGTGCTGGGCATTCTGGCGCTGGTGTTGATTCCTCTGGTACTGCGGCTGACCTACATCCCCGCACCCGATGTGCGTGTGGCCTCGCCCTCTTCCTCTCCTTCATCTTCCTCACACGGATAACCCATCATGGCCTTGCCAAAGAAAGCCAGGATCATCAGTACCGTGCTGCTGCTTACAGTGGCGATCGGCGGTGTTCTCTATCTCAATCGCCCCGAATCCAGCGCATCGACCCAGTCCACGGACGATGCCTACGTCCACGCCGACTTCACCACGGTAGCGCCGCAGGTGTCGGGAACGGTTGATACGGTATTGGTCGAAGACAATCAGCTGGTAAAGAAAGGCGATCTGCTCGCGATCATTGACGACCGTGATTTCGTTGTGGCCGTGAACGCGGCGAAGGCCCAGGTCGCCAGTGCCCAGGCCAGCATCGCCAGCCTGCAAGCGCACCTGATTCAACAGGAAACCGCCATACGCCAGGCCCAAGCGGCCGTTGCCGCAGACGACGCTGCGCTCAAGCTGGCCAGAATCAATCAGGCGCGTTATCGCAACCTGGCCACCGACGGCTCGGGAACGGTGCAAGCGCGGCAACAGGCCGAAGCGCAATTGAGCATTCAACAGGCCCGTGGGGAAAAGAGCCAGGCGGGGTTACAAGCTGCTCGGCAACAAGTGGTTATCCTGAAAGCTGATCTGGAGAAAGCCAGGGCGGCTCTTGCCCACGCGCAAGCTGAACAAGCCACCGCGGAGCTGAAACTTTCCTATACCCGCATCACTGCACCGATCGGCGGCACGATCGGGCAGAAATCGGTACGCATCGGTGCCTTCGTCAATGCCGGAAAACCCTTGCTGGCGATTGTTCCGCTCGATGCCGTCTATGTCACGGCCAACTTCAGGGAGACGCAACTGGCGCGCGTACAAACGGGTCAAGCCGTGGATATCGAAGTGGATGCCTTGCCGGGTGAGACGCTGCAAGGAACGGTGGACAGCCTGGGACCGGCCAGCGGAGTCACCTACTCCGCCGTTGCGCCACACAATGCCACTGGCAACTTCACGAAGATCGTCCAGCGCTTGCCCGTACGCATTCGTATCGATCCCGATCAGCCTGCGGTGGCGAAGCTGCGAGTCGGCATGTCCGTGACACCGAAAATCCGTATCCGGTGATATGACGCCGGCGTGTCTCGCTACAATGCTCCAAAAGTTACTCCCTAGAATGAGAATGACCTTGCAGAGCCTAACCCCGATACCCGCCCTCACCGCCCGTGAAGTCTGCCAACGCCTGCGAGACGCCGCCCTGGAAGTCCTCCCGTTGCGGCGCCTCCACGAACCGTGTGAACCCGGTCAGGTACAGGTCGATATCGAAGGCTGGCGTCTGACCCTCGACTTCGACGGCAACCGCTTGCACCACTGCCAACACTGCCGGAGCCCGGACGGTCGCGAGGGCACGCTCCAGGCCTGGCGTTACGGCACTGACCCGGTCAGTTTGCTGAGCACCTGGGAGTTGGCGCAGGTCGAGCGGCTATTGAGCTAACGCGATCAGCTCTGTTTCACGTACTGGATCACCTCTTCAAGCGTGTCTATGTCTGGAGCATTGCTCACTAACGCTTGCGGGCGGCACCATGGGTAATCCTGATGCGATAGCCACTCCATGATGCAGTGCAGATCAGTCGCTGGCAGGGTTTTCATGTGCTCGATGGTGATAGTGAGCCTTTGGACAAGTCCCGACTCGGGGCTGAACTGCCATTCATACAGACCGCAACCGACCCGGGCTTCGCCGGAGTGCTTGTCGGACATGCCGACCAGCCATTTGCACTGGAATGTTTTGGCCTGCGGTTCAGGTGGGCCTCCCAGGCAAAAGGTATAGACGTTTTCGAAGGTCTGGCCGAATCGCCTGACCAGCACATCGCCGATAGGTCCAAGGCCTTCAACGTGGGGTGGAAACGAGATGGATCCGGTGTGCACGACCATGTCCAGTATCGCGTCTGGCGCAAAGGCCTGGTGTAACAAATGTGGACGGTTGCCGTCCTTGGCTTTGATGTACTGTCGAATCGATAGTTGAGCAGTGTTCATTGTTTGTCCGTCGCATCCATACTGGGTTGAGAGCCGCCTCATACGAGGCTCACATGACTATGACACATGAGCCCGTACACCTTTACAAAGCACTATTCCATAAATCCGTCACCCGCATGCAACCGGGGCACACTTTGGTAAATGCCGGCGACCAGGGAGGGCCGCCTGGACAAAAACTCTATCTAACATACACTCGAGAACCAAAGGCACAGCTTCTTTTGCCGGCTAGCCTCAGGTCATGCCTATGAACCCTCGCTACCGCGAAATACACAAGGCCGAGATCAAAAGAAGGCTGTATCGCTACGCCGCTCAACAGTGGGATGCTCCTTTTGGTGGATTCACCACAAGCATTTGCCTTGCTGGCTTTGGGGTTAAGTTGTGTTTTTACCCATGTCAGGAAGCTGGATCATAGGGTTAGTTTTCTTTGCCTTGAGTGCCCTTTTTTTTTCCATGTATAGACGGTCCCTTCGCGCACTGGGAAAGCAAGAAGTAAACAGGGGGTGGCTCAATACGTCTGATCAATTAATTGTCGTAGCACTTATTTGTCTGGCTGTATTTTTATCTGACTCCAACCAACTGGTATTGCTTTTTTTCTTTCTTTGCGCAGGTGCATACAGTACTTGGCGGCTAAGGCAGAACGTGCGAGTTCATTTGAGACTCTACTATTTTCGCGAAGCGCGTGAATACCTTCGAGAGATAGAACGTTACAGCCCTCACCCTAAACGCCCGACCAAACCGAAAGCTCCACAATAGGCAAAAGGACTCAGCCTCATGATGCGTCGTGTCGGCTTTTTGCTAATTGGAATTCTTGCACTGGCACTGATCCTGCCTTGGGGTGCCTATTGGGTCGGTCTGTACAGAATTTCGCAGTATCCTTCGCCTCCCTCTCAAGCTATATCCACTGCACAGCGTGAGTGGGTATGGAGCCTCGCCAAAGGCTCAGGCGAACCGGTAATAGTGCAGTTGAGCCCGTATTCGTATCTGTACGACCTTTTCATTTTGAAAGGTAACAACGATAGGAATAGGCAGGTCGCCTGGTGGGTGGCCTCTGAACACTTGATCAAACAGGACTCAACACAGCGAATGCTGTGGTGGCACCTATCCGGCGCGGCTCTGACCATATGGTTAACCAGAAACTGGACAGATCAGCAGATAACAGCAGCGGCTTTCGTCGCCCTTCAGCAGCGGGGCGAGGTATATGGTGGTTACTAGCCAACAAAGCATTGGGGAAGCGCAACGGGAGGCATAAATGCTCAGGCTGTTCCTGTTATTGACTATTTTGTGGTGTGTATTCATATCGACTGCAATGGCGTTTGCACCGGAACGCGTGCTCGCTTATGTACAACAAAGTCGCATCTGGATGTGGTACATGAAAACCATATTCAGTATTACAAGCGAATCGCTTGGTAGTAAAACGGCTGTTCGATGGGTACGCATTCAAGGAGGAATCGGTATGGTTGCGGCACTGCTGGCGCAATATGTCTGGCTTATTCATCCTGCCTCTAGCTCATAGGCAGCCGTTCAAGGTGGCCATATCCGTTGTCTGACTGCCTCAGTACGTGAAGCAGCTTCTGATCAGAAGCGGTATCAAAAGTGCGACTAGCAGCTGGTTATTTGACCCGCATCAATCCTGTTGACGCGCCCGTTGTCCGACCGGGTCCACAGCCAGTTATACACGTCGTATCCGCCTTCGCACTTGCCTTGCTTTCTGCCCTCAAAAGCCTGCTCAAGGAGCACCAAAGCGGACGAGCGCAGCATCGATAAATCGTCGGAGTTTGGCTGTTCTCTGACGATTGGCCGTGTAGAGCAAATGCATTTGTCGGCTCGGTGCTTCGTAATCAGCTAACAGCCGAACTAACTCGCCGCTGCGCAACGCGGATTCAAGAAAGTCTTCGGGGCCAAGGACAATCCCGAACCCGTCCAGCGCTGCCGACAGCAGTGCTTTGCTCTCGTTGACCTGCAATCGACTAACGACTTGTACCCGTTCAACTGCGGAGCCTTTGCAGAATACCCATTCGCGGTCGGCCGGCCGGGACCAATAGGCATACCCCAGACACTCATGGTTCTTCAGATCATCCGGTATTTGCGGCACTCCGCGGTCGATCAGATAGCTCGGTGCCGCACAGGCTACCAACCGATAAGGCGCCAACGGCCTGGCGGTCAAACTGGACGCGGTCAACGGGCCAATTCTGAACGTCACTTCATAACCCTCCTCCACCAGATCGACGAAGCGATCGGTCAAATGCAGATCGATTTCGACTTCCGGGTGTTGACGCAAAAACTCCGTCACAAAGGGCATGAGGCTATAGGAGCCGAACGTGACGGGAGCGCTGATTTTCAGTTTGCCGCGCGGGGTGTCGTTCATGATCTGCGCAAGGGAGTCGGCAGCCTGAGCCTCGCTCAAAATGTGCTTACAGCGTTCGTAGTAAGCACTGCCCAACTCAGTCAGGCTCTGGCGTCGGGTGGTCCGGTTCAGCAGCCGCGCACCTAGCCGCTGCTCAAGCGCGGCAACATGCTTGGCCACCATCTGCGGCGACAGGCCCAATCGCTCGGCAGCACTGGCATAGGAGCCGGATTCCGCCGCCATCACAAACGCTCCCATACTCGTCAGACGATCCATCATTCAACACTCCTGGTAACGAGACTAACTAACCGATGATTATTTATCTGCCACTGGTTGGCAATCATCATGGTTTCCTCTTAATTAACCAGCGGAGCAAGGACATGCGTATCGGCATTATTGGGGCGGGCTTCATCGGACGTGCAGTGGCGCAATTGGTCATCGCCGCGGGACACGAGGTGATGCTCAGCAATTCACGTGGGCCGCAGACCATGAGCAGCGTGCGCAGTGGCATTCCTGGCAGTCAGGTCGGCACTATCGAGGACGCAGCGCAATTTGGCGAAGTTGTACTCGTGGCAATTCCTCTTGAGCATTACCGAAGCGTGCCGGCCAAGTGGCTAGAGGGCAAAACCGTGCTGGATGCCAATAATTACTACCCGGAACGCGACGGTCACATTGCCGCTCTCGACCGATTCGAAACCACCACCAGCCGCCTGCTCGCCGAGCATCTGCCCCACTCCAGCGTGGTCAAGGTGTTCAATGCAATCCTCGCCCAAGACCTGTTGCAGGACTCGCGCCCGAAAGCAGCGCCCGAGCGACGCGCACTGCCGATCGCTGCGGATGATCCAGTGGCGAAAGCATTGGTGATCAAGTTGCTGGACGAGATTGGATTCGACGCGGTAGATGCGGGCAGTCTTGATGAAAGCTGGCGATTCGAACGGGCTAAACCCGCCTACTGCATACCGCTGGATAAAGAGGGGCTGAAGGTTGCCTTGGCTGCGGCCCATCGGCAGGTCGAATTGCCCGAGGGATCGTGGCGCCGCTGAATAGCCCACAACCTACTGGATCGAGAGAAGACTTGAAGCTGACTGCGGGCAATGTCAGCTTTGGGCTGTGGATTCAACCGGTCGACGCAACAGGCAGCATTCGGCCAGGAGCGGACAGTCGAAACCTGCCGCCTCTGCTGATTATCTGCCTGGCGATATAACGCTTGAACATGGATGCAATCAGACCGGTGATTACTCGTTCAAGTCTTTGACCAGATAGCCATCTACGATTTGCGAAACGCCCGCCAACGCAGTACGCAGTAACTCCGGTTCGGTGCGATAGCGCAACGGCGTGTAGCCATAGGTGTTGGCGCCGTTGAATGCGGTGATCGGCTCATTGCGCTGCCAGATCAACTCCTCGCCGCGTTTCATGACACCGCTCACGGCAATCGTCGGGTACACCACACTGCTGAAGCCTTGCGTCAGCGCGAAACCCCAGTTCAGGACGGTCAACTCGATCTGCGCATCGGCTGGTTCGTTTTCACCCACGATTTTGTAACGGCCGGTGGCGGTCAGTTGCTCCTCGAAACTCTTTTTGACCAACTCGCCCAGGTTGATATCCGCCGTCTCCATGTTGTAAAGAATCGCGTCAACCGTCGACATCGACGCCAAGTCGCCTGCCTTCAGACCTGCGGCAAATCCGGCCCCACCCAAAGCAGCCTTGGTCAGGTTCGATGCACCTGCCGCCATCCCTACTCCAGCGCCGACACCTGCGCCCAACGCCGCGCCCCATGCCTGCTCACGGCCCATGTAAGTCATCTGTTTGGGTTGCCATGCAACCGGGAGAACTTTCACGGTATGGATCTGGGTACGGTATTCGGGCTTGAATTTCTGGTTGGCACATCCGGCAAGGAAAAGAACGGCAAACATCAGGACAGCAATCTTCTTCATGAATAACTCACGACACCAAGGGAATGTGCGTAGGTTGTCGTCAGCGGCAGGAAATTCTGAAGGGAATCAAGAGCGCTGGCTGCGATTGCTATTACGGCAACAGGCAGCTTCCGGCCAAAAGCGGTCATTCAGATATGTCTATGGAGCCCGGGGCGATTCAGGCGGAGTTGACCTATACTCAAGCCACTCTGAGCAGGGGGGCAAAACTAGAGCTTCCAATAAAAATGTATGGAGTGCCTAATATACAGGAGGGCTGCCTATGGCCTCGCTCAAAGTTCTTGGCATGGAACACCGACCTGGCATCACCATAAAGAAAATCAACAAAATGCACATGCCAAATATTAATACTTTCTTAATTGTAACTCTGTGCTTGCTCTCCACACGAAATGCATGGGCTAAATCACCCTGCGATAGTGTTGATCGACGTTTAAACTCATCTGAGGCATCCAAGTTACGCATCGAATTGGGGCACCAGTTAAACGTTGACAATGTTGAAGTTTTACAATCATTTAAAAGCCTTGGCTGGACGATTTTGTATGTAACTCCAGACAATGCAGATCCTGCTTTTTTATTTTATTCAGAAAATCCAGTTAACCATCATTTTCTAACCCTGTGGAGTGGCGGGGCGAAGCCTGATGAAGAGCAGGTTATTAGTTCATGGATCAAGGAAAGCGCTAAAGGCATTCCTGATAATCTTGCGCAATGTTTTGCATGGCATGTAACGAAAGATCGAGACATGTAAACAAATATCCGGACAGGCCGCTAAAACAAAATGAGCATGACGCCCTACGATGAAAAACAACTTTTAAATAACGTGCATCGGTGCCGCAAAATGTTCAGTTTTTTATGTGCTCGCGCCCTGACCTTCTTGGTCTTGTTGTTCGGACCTGGATTGGGATGTGTGCCATTCTCTCAGGCTTCGGCATACGGGAACTGCCCTCCCGAGATGAATAGCCGAGCAGGGTCTTTGTTAGTTGATGCGCGCGGAGATTGGTCTTCCCTTTTTAAGCATCAGAGAGTCTTCGCTTCTTGTGATGATGGTGAGCTTGGCGAAGGCTACTCTGAAGCCGTGGCGAACCTCTTCGCCCAAAGATGGGATCAGTTTGGTACATTTGTCACACTTGCAAAAACATACCCTGACTTTCAAAATTGGGCGATACGACATATCGATGCGACTGTCTCAGATGATGATCTGAACAGGATTATATTAAATTCCAATATTTGCATTATTAATAATGCAGCGGTGGAAAAACTTTGCAGGGTTATTCGGCAGAGTGCTGCAAATGCCTTGATGGAATCCGCACGGATACGACGATAAAATTTGGGGGGGCCTTCGCAACAAACAGCAATAGCCCAAAAGCAGTCAATTTCGCTCCATTTCGGCTACCCTCACAAAGCGCCACGCAGCAATCAGCTTGCGCCAGGCGCCTCGACATTCTTCCGTAAATGCACCGGAGATCTTCCATGCTCAAGCGTACCCTGGCAGTGGCCGTCGGCTTGTCCTTGTCTTTTTGCACCCTGCTGGCGCAAGCCGCCGAGACCCTGAAAGTCAGCGCGATTCCCGATGAAGCCCCTACCGAACTGCTGCGCAAGTTCAAGCCGCTTGGCGCTTATCTGGAACAACAATTGGGCATGAAGGTCGAGTTCGTACCCGTGAGCGACTATCCGGCGGTGGTCGAGGCGCTGGCTACCGATCGCATCGACCTGGCCTGGCTGGGCGGCTTCACGTTCGTGCAGGCACGCCTGAAAACCGGTAATGCCATTCCGCTGGTGCAGCGTGAACAGGACGCCCAATTCACCAGCAAATTCATCACCGCCGACCCAGCCGTCAAGTCCCTCGCCGACCTCAAGGGCAAGACCTTTGCCTTCGGCTCGGTGTCCTCGACTTCCGGCAGTCTGATGCCGCGCTATTTCATGCTCAAGGATGGCATCAAGCCGGAAACGTACTTTAGCCGCGTGGGCTACTCCGGCGCCCATGACGCCACCGTTGCCTGGGTCCAGGCCGGCAAGGTGGACGCCGGGGTGCTTAACGCCAGCGTGTGGGAAAAACTGGTCGCCGCCGGCAAGGTCGATACCACCAAGGTCAAAGTGTTTTCGACCACCCCAGCGTACTTCGACTACAACTGGACGGTGCGCGGAACTCTCGACCCGGCGCTGGCGGCCAAGATAAAGGCTGCGTTCCTGGCGCTCGATCCGGCGAACCCGAGGGATAAGGAGATTCTGGACCTGCAGGCCGCCAGCCGCTTCATCGAAACCAAGCCTGAGAACTACAAGGGCATCGAGGAAGCCGCACGCGCCGCCGAACTGCTCAAATGACATTGCATCTGAGCCAGGTCAGCGTTACCCACGCCAACGGTGTCCAGGCGCTGCGTGGCGTGGACCTGCACATCGGTGCACGCGAACAGGTCGCGATCATCGGTCCGTCCGGCGCGGGTAAGTCGAGCTTGCTCAATCTGCTGGCCACCGCCCTGCGACCGGGCAACGGCGAGTTGCAGGTGCTTGGCGAGCGCGTCTGGCAGCTTTCCGCCCGTCAGCGTCAGCGGCTGCGCGCGCGCATCGGTCTGATCCATCAGGCGCCTCCCCTGCCCCCGCGCCAACGCGTGGTCACCGCGGTTCTGGCCGGCAAGCTGGGTCAGTGGGGTCTGGGCAAGAGCCTGCTGAACCTGCTGCATCCGCTGGATATTCCAGGCGCACGCGCGGCATTGGCCAGGCTGGACCTGAGTGACAAGCTGTTCGCGCATTGCCAGCAACTGTCCGGTGGACAGCTACAGCGTGTGGGCATTGCCCGCGTGTTGTATCAAGCACCCGAAGTGTTGCTGGCCGATGAGCCGGTATCGGCCATGGACCTGGTGTTGGCCGAGCACACGCTTTCGGTTCTGTGCCGCCATGCCCGGGAACAGAACGTCACCTTGGTCGCCAGTCTGCATGCGGTGGAGCTGGCCCTGGCGCACTTTTCGCGGATCATCGGCTTGCGTGATGGACAGATCCTGTTCGACCTTGCGGCCAGCGCCGTCGACCGCGAGCTGCTCGACAAGCTCTACGCTAATGAACAGTTGCAATCCTCGCCGGCTCCTCTGCCCCCCTTGAGCGTGCAGATTCCCCGATGCTGACGTCTGGCACCCGCGATCCGGCCGCCCTGCCGCGCCTGCTGCTCACCTTGCTGGCCCTTGCCTTGCTGTGGCCCGGCATCCGCTTCAGCGAGCTGGACCTGAGCGTACTGGTGGCGAGTGACAGTCAGAGCGAGATGGGCCGCTTTGTATCCGCCTTCTGGCCACCGGCCCATGGCGACGAGTTCATCCAGTTGTTGTTGCAGGCCACCCTGCAGACCCTGGCCATCGCCACGGCCGGCATGGCCCTGGCGTTGCTGTTGGCTGTTCCCGCCGGCCTGCTCGCCAGTCGTGCTCTGTCGCTGTCTGCCGCCTCCCGCGCTGGCCACCCGAGCTATTGGGGCCAACTGCTGCGTTGGCCCATACGCGGTTTACTGATCTTCCTGCGCAGCGTGCCGGAAATCGTCTGGGCCTTGCTGTTCGTGCGCGCCGTCGGCCTCGGCCCGACTGCCGGGGTACTGGCCATTGCCATCACCTACAGCGGCATGTTGGGCAAGGTCTACGCGGAAATTTTCGAGTCAGTCGACCAGCGTCCGGTACACGCGCTACTGCAGTCCGGCAGCGGTCGGCTCGCCGCCTTTTGCTACGGGATCCTGCCCAATGTCGCTGCGGAACTGCTGTCGTACACGGTGTACCGCTGGGAATGCGCAATCCGTGCCTCGGTGGTGATGGGCTTCGTCGGCGCCGGCGGCCTGGGCCAGCAAATGGATCTGTCGTTGCGCATGTTCGCCGGTGGTGAAGTAGCCAGTCTGTTACTGACGTTCCTCGTCCTGGTGCTGCTCGCCGATCAACTCAGCCGCCTGCTGCGCTGGAGGCTGACATGAATCGCCTGTTCAACCTGGCACTGCTCCTGTGCATCGGCGCAGCGGTCGTCGCCTCGTTCATCTACCTGGGCATCGACCTCGGCGAGCTCGGCGGCACCGGCAACCTGAAACAGATGGGCGCTTATGCCCAACGTTTTCTCAGCCCGGACCTGAGCCCGGGTCATCTGCAAGCCATCGGCCACGGCGCCCTGGAAACCCTTGCCATGTCTGCCCTTGGCACCCTGCTCGCGGCGGTATTCGGCCTGTTATTGGCATTGCCCGCGGCCGGGCGCTACGGCTGGCCTTTGCAGAGCGCGTCACGTCTGGTGCTCAACGCTTTGCGCGCGGTGCCGGAACTGGTATGGGCCGCGCTGATGGTCCTGGCCGCCGGGCTCGGCCCCAACGCCGGCACCTTGGCATTAGCCCTGCACACCACCGGCGTGCTCGGCCGGTTGTTCGCCGAAGCACTGGAAAACACGCCACCCGAACCCGCCGACGCGATCCGCTTGCAGGGCGCCAATGCCATATGGGCTTTCTGTTACGGCACCCTGCCCAACCTGCTGCCACAGCTACTGGCCTACATCCTGTACCGCTGGGAAAACAACATCCGCATGGCCAGTGTGCTCGGCTTCGTCGGCGCCGGAGGTTTGGGGCAAATGCTCTATGTCAGCCTCAGCCTGTTTCAGGAAGCTCAAGCCAGCACGGTTATCCTGGCGATGTTGTTACTGGTATTGGCTGTCGATACATTGAGCAGCTGGAGCCGTCAGCGTTGGGTCAAGGCCTGAGTTTTTTCGCGGAACGGATATATCTGCCCCCCTACAGCCCTGGGAAACGTCATGCCTGCACCGCTCATCTATTTGATCCATGCCACGCCTCTGTCCATCGCGCCGATAACCGAGGCCTTCTCTCGGCTTTGGCCTGAGGCCAGATTGGCGAATCTGTTGGAGGACTCTCTTTCCCGCGATCTGGCAGACGCCGGTGAACTCACTCCGGCGATGAGCCAACGGTTTTTGAAGCTCGCCACTTATGCCGCAGAGTCAGGCGCAGACGCGATTTTGTTTACCTGCTCGGCATTCGGCGATGCCATTGATTTGTGTAAACGCTCCCTGAATATCCCGATCCTCAAGCCGAACGAAGCCATGATTGAGGAGGCCATTCAACGAAGCCGGAAAATCTCCATCCTGTCGACATTCCCTCTGGCAATCACATCAATGACCGAGGAGTTTCAAAGCTTCGCGCGGCAACAAGGCGTGGCGATCGAACTCTCTGCACATGTCTGCCCTGAGGCATTCGACGAACTGCGCAAGGGCAACGCCGATCGTCATGACCAATTGATTACGGATATGGCTCGTACGGTCACAAACGGCGAACTGCTGTGCTTCGCGCAATTTTCCATGGCCCGTGCTGCACAACAGGCAAGTCAGGCAAGCGGCCACCCCGTTCTGACCACGCCCGACAGTGCCATCTTGAAACTTCGTAGCCTTCTGGAAGCGTGATGCTTGTGCAAAACATAAAATGAATAAATCGCCCGCGCGCCAACACCGCCGACGGGATCACCGCATCTTCACTGCGTAACAACGAAAAAATCCCGGAAACAGAAAATGCTTCCGGGATTTTTTTGTTCACATCAAGGATTGAACCAGGAAGTCGGGACCCCTCTCACAATTTGTTACCGCATTCCCCAGCCGGGTGTAAAAAGCTGCTTAGGTAACAGCCTCGCAGGCTGCCTCCCCCCAGCGCTCACCTGCCTGCCAAGCCCATCCCAGAGCGCTGTAGGCGCTTTCTCAAACGCCCAATCCGCGAATTGGCCGGGTGATTGCATATGCTTGTCTGTACAAGTACTTGCGTGTGCATAAGACACTTTGCCACGCAGTACACGCGCTCTTGCGGCACAAGCGTTTTCGATGGTCCTTGGGAATAAAATAATGAAAAAAGCATTTCTCACTCTTTCTGCATTGGCTTTGTGTGTGGCTGCCGGTTCTGCGCTGGCCAAGGAGTACAAGGAGTTGCGCTTTGGCGTCGACCCCTCTTATGCGCCGTTCGAATCCAAGGCCGCCGATGGCGGCCTGGTGGGCTTCGACATCGACCTGGGCAACGCGATCTGCGCTGAGCTGAAGGTCAAGTGCAAATGGGTTGAAAGCGACTTCGACGGCATGATTCCCGGCCTCAAGGCCAACAAGTTCGATGGCGTGATCTCTTCCATGACCGTCACGCCGGCGCGTGAGAAAGTCATCGATTTCTCGAACGAGCTGTTCTCTGGCCCGACCGCGCTGGTATTCAAGAAAGGCGCGGTCATCGGCACCGACCCGGCCTCCCTCAAGGGCAAGAAAGTCGGTTACGAGCAAGGCACCATCCAGGAGGCCTACGCCAAGGCCGTGCTGGACAAGGCCGGAGTAGAGACCCAGGCCTACGCCAACCAGGACCAGGTGTACGCTGACCTGATCTCCGGACGCCTCGATGCCTCGATCCAGGACATGCTGCAAGCCGAACTGGGCTTCCTGAAGTCGCCACCAGGCGCCAACTTCCAAGTCAGCGAGCCGGTCGAAAACCCCCTGCTTCCAGCCAAGACCGCCGTGGGTCTCGTCAAAGGCAACGCCGAGCTCCAGGCCTTGCTGAACAAAGGTATCAAGGCACTGCACGACAATGGCACCTATGCGGCCGTCCAGCAGAAGCACTTTGGCGATCTGAATCTCTACAGCGGCAAATAATGACCCTGCGCCCATTTCCGGATGGGCTCTTTTTTGATTGACGTAGGGCTGCTCAATGCTAGAAAACCTATTGCAGATTCTTGGGCTGTCAGACTTTAGCCTTCAGGGTTTCGGCCCGTTGTTGCTGCAAGGCTCCTGGATGACTGTCAAATTATCCTTTCTGTGCTTGCTGGTGAGCGTTGGCCTGGGCCTGATCGGCGCCAGCGCCAAGCTTTCGAAATCGGCACTGCTGCGCGTCCCTGCGCAGGCCTACACCACGCTGATTCGCGGGGTGCCGGACCTGGTGCTGATGCTATTGATCTTCTACAGCCTGCAAACCTGGCTGTCCTTGTTTACCGATTTCATGGAATGGGAATACATCGAGATCAACCCCTTTAGCGCTGGGGTCATTACTCTGGGCTTCATCTACGGGGCTTATTTCACCGAAACCTTCCGTGGCGCCATCCTTGCCGTACCGCGAGGTCAGATGGAAGCGGCTACCGCCTACGGCCTGACCCGCGCTCAGCGCTTTCGCCTGGTGGTGTTCCCGCAAATGATGCGTTTTGCCCTGCCGGGCATCGGTAATAACTGGATGGTGATCCTCAAGGCCACCGCGCTGGTGTCGATCATTGGCTTGGCCGATCTGGTCAAGGTGGCCCAGGACGCAGGCAAGAGCACCTATCAGCTGTTCTTCTTCCTGATTCTGGCCGCCTTGATTTATCTGGTGATAACCACCGTTTCGAACTACGTCTTGCGCCGGATGGAAAACTTCTACGCCGCAGGCACCCGGGAGGCCGTGCGATGATCGAGCTACTGCAGGAATACTGGAAACCTTTCCTGTTCCAGGACGGCAATCACATCACCGGGCTGGCCATGACCCTCTGGCTGCTCAGTGCCTCGATCCTCTTCGGCTTTGTGATGTCGATCCCGCTGTCGATTGCCCGGGTCTCGACCAATATCTGGGTGCGCTGGCCGGTGCAGTTCTACACCTATCTGTTTCGCGGTACGCCGCTGTATATCCAGCTGCTGATCTGTTACACCGGCATTTACAGCCTGGCCGCGGTGCGTGCCCAGCCAGTACTGGATGCGTTCTTTCGCGATGCGATGAACTGCACCATCCTCGCCTTCGCCCTGAACACCTGCGCCTACACCACGGAGATCTTCGCCGGGGCGATTCGCAGCATGAACCACGGTGAAGTCGAAGCGGCCAAAGCCTACGGGCTGACCGGCTGGAAGCTGTACACCTACGTGATCATGCCGTCCGCCCTACGTCGCTCGCTGCCTTACTACAGCAACGAAGTGATTCTGATGCTGCACTCGACCACCGTGGCCTTCACCGCGACCATCCCGGACATCCTGAAAGTCGCGCGGGACGCCAACTCGGCGACCTTCCTGACCTTCCAGTCGTTCGGCCTCGCCGCGTTGATCTACCTGGCAGTTACTTTCTCCCTGGTCGGTCTGTTCCGCCTGGCTGAACGCCGTTGGTTGTCTTTCCTCGGCCCGGCTCACTAATTCAGGATGCTTGTTCATGTACAAATTGACCGTTGAAAACCTGCACAAAAGTTACGGCAACCATGAAGTCCTCAAGGGCGTTTCGCTAAACGCCAAGACCGGCGATGTGATCAGCCTGATCGGCGCCAGTGGTTCGGGCAAGAGCACCTTTCTGCGTTGCATCAACTTCCTGGAAACGCCCAACGACGGCGCCATGAGCCTGGACAACCAGCCGATTCAAATGGTCCATGACCGCCACGGCATGCGCGTGGCTGACGCCAACGAACTGCAACGCATCCGCACTCGCCTGGCGATGGTGTTCCAGCACTTCAACCTGTGGAGCCACATGACGGTGCTGGAAAACATCACCATGGCTCCACGCCGGGTGCTGGGCGTCAGCAAGAAGGACGCAGAGGATCGCGCCCGGCGCTACCTGGACAAGGTCGGTTTGCCAGCACGGGTTGCAGATCAATACCCGGCGTTTCTCTCGGGTGGTCAGCAGCAACGGGTCGCCATTGCCCGTGCCCTGAGCATGGAACCGGAGATCATGTTGTTCGACGAGCCGACGTCGGCCCTGGACCCGGAACTGGTGGGCGAAGTGCTCAAGGTGATCCAGGGTCTGGCCGAAGAAGGCCGCACGATGATAATGGTGACCCACGAAATGAGCTTTGCGCGCAAAGTGTCGAACCAGGTGCTGTTCCTGCACCAGGGGCGGGTTGAAGAGCAAGGTGCGCCCGAGGACGTATTGGGCAACCCAAAAAGCGAGCGCCTGCAGCAATTCCTCAGCGGCAACCTGAAGTAACCGGAGCGCCTTCGAGCGATCGCAGGGTCGCTCGAAGGCACTGGCTCAACCTGATAGTCCATCCCTCCTGCCCTCTGCCGAGCAGCTGTACTCATTCTTCCTGCAGCCCTGCCATACTGTTCAGCATGACCCGTGCAACTTTCCGCTTCTACGAAGAGCTCAACGATTTCCTGCCGGCTGAACGGCGGCGGCAGTCCTTCACTTGCGAGTGCGCGCAAGGGGCGACGGTCAAGCACATGATCGAGGCGCTCGGGATACCGCACACCGAGGTCGAGATGGTGCTGCTCAACGGCGAGTCGGTGGGCTTCGAGCGGGTGATCTTCGACGGTGACCGGCTGGCTGTGTATCCCAAGTTCGAAGCGCTGGACATCAGCCCGCTGCTCAAGGTTCGTGCGCAACCTTTACGGGTGCTGCGCTTCGTTGCTGATGCGCACCTTGGCGGGCTGGCGAGCCTGCTGCGCATGAGCGGCTTCGACACCCTCTACGACAATGGCTTCGAGGATGGCGAGATCGCCGAGATCGCTGCGCAGCACGGACGCATCGTGCTAACCCGCGACCGCGAACTGCTCAAGCGGCGGATCATCAGCCACGGCTGTTACGTGCATGCCCTGAAACCGTCGCTGCAGCTGCGCGAATTGTACGAGCGCCTCGACCTGGCGCGTAGCGCGCGGCCATTCAGCCTGTGCCTTCATTGCAACCTGCCGCTGCACGAAATCAGCCCGGAACTGGCCCGCCCGCAGGTGCCGCCACGCGTTGGCGTCCTCTATTCGCACTTCCTGCGCTGCGACGCCTGCCAACGAATTTACTGGGAGGGTTCGCACTGGCGCGGCATGTGTGCACTGTTGGCACCTCTGCTGGATCGATAGCCGAGTGCATCGGGCCAGCTGCGTTGCCAGGGATTACTGGCTTTTGCATCAGGTCGATAACGACCAGAAGCGGTCCTTCGAATGACAGTCACTGCTGAGAATGAACGGCTTTGCTCGAACGAAAGACCAGGCAACTCGCCGCCACCAGCACCCATGCAGCAATACCGCCATACAGCATTACCCAGCCAAACCCATGCGCTAAAGCTGCGTTGGCAACATCGACCGGAATCGTAGTCCCTTGGCCAGTCTGCGCCAGCACGGCAGAGTTGCCGGCCGAAATATTCTCCGCCAGCCATCTCAGCTGCACATCATCGGACGAGCCAGGTAACTGGTTGCGCAGGGAAGACAGGATACCTTCCACCAAGATGAATCCCATCAGCGCGATATTGATTGCAAGGCTGATCATGCGAGCGCTGATATCGATGCCCGATGCCATGCCAGCACGTTCACTGGGCACCGATCCGGTGGTGGTATTGGTAACAGGCGTATTGGTCAGCCCCAGTCCGATTCCGGCGATCAGGCAGCCTGGAAGCATCGTCAGCCAGCTGGCGTGCGCGACACTGCTGCCCCATTTCATCAGCAGGAACCCCAGACCTATGGTGAACAAACCTGCGGGAATCACCACGTCAGGTCGATAGCGCAGCGCCAGCCGTTCACCTAACGGGGGCACAACCAGCGTCGGCAGCGTATAGGCCAGCAGTGCCAGACCGGTGCCGACACTGGCGTAGCCCAGGCCATTTTGAAAGTACAGCGGCAGGTAAATCATGAACGGCCAGAAGCTGAAGTTCATGCCTGCCGACCCTAGCAAGGCACCCGAGAAGCGACGGATGCGCAATACCGAAAAGTCGAACATGGGATCGACATAGCGTCGCTGCGCAACGACAAAGACGATGAAGCTGAGCATTGCCACAACCAGGCTGGTGATGGCCGAACCACTGGAAAAACCCTCCCCCGCGCCCTGAGTGATGAACCAGGAAAGGCCTAACACTGCCAGCGACAACGAAATAATGCCCAACACATCCAGCCTGCGACGCTGCGGATCACGTGACTCATCGACACCGGCGATCACCAGCACCAGCGCGAGCACGGCAATGGGCGCATGCACCAGAAACACCCATTCCCAACTCGACAACGCCACGATAACGGCGCCGATTATCGGGCCAAACCCCAAACCGATACCGAACACGATCCCCCAGGCACTGAACGCTTTGCCGCGCGCAGCTCCCGTCTGGAATCGGTGAGACAGTACGGCCACCTGACAGATCAGCATGGCACCACCGGACATACCTTGCAGGAATCGGTTTGCGATCAACACACTGGCGCTTTGCGCCCATCCACAGCCCAGTGAGGTAATGCCGAAAAGCACCAGGCTGATGATAAACACTCGCTTGCGTCCATACCGATCCGCCAGTGTGCCGGTGACCATCAGCACCGTGGTGCAGGCGATGGTGTAGGCATTCATGATCCACTGCATATCTTTGAAATCGCTGCGCAGAACCGATTCAAGAGTGGGCAGGATTGCCGGCACGCTCGAGATTTCCAGGCCGAACATCAGCGACGCCAGGCACACGGCGGCTATGGTGAAAATATCCTTTTGCGACGGAGAGAACTGCATCGTGATCTTCCAGATCAAGTTGATGGGCACTGGCAAGACCGCTCTGAACGCCGTCAGGGGTAGAGACGCGATAGCCTTGCCAGCGTCACCCGGCACAAGTCCAAGTGACTGGCCGCATTCTGGAAGTAATTAAAAAATGACAGAAATGATTTAATTTCGTAAGTTTTATTAATATTCGTCATGAGTTGACTTAATGGACTTCGACCCAGCTCTGTTGCGTGCTTTTGTCGCGATCAAGGACACCGGTAGTTTCACTCGTGCCGCAGAGCGGCTGCACTTGAGCCAGTCAGCGATCAGTCATCAGATCCGGCGCTTGGAAGAACAGGCCGGTACCACGCTATTGGTACGCACCACCCGACGTTTGACGCTGACGGAAGATGGTGAAGATTTTCTGCGCCATGCCGAACAAATCCTCAGAGCACAAGATGCTCTCTCCCGACGTTTCGAAGCGTCGTCGGTATCCGGGGCCGTGCGCTTCGGTGTGCCAGAAAACTTTATCGGCGACGGCCTGCCGCCGTTACTGTCTCGGTTCGCCAGACAATTTCCCGCCGTACGCCTGGATGTAACCGTCGGCACCTACCTCGATCTGCGCGCGCTGGTTGATGCCGACGGGCTCGATCTGGCCGTGGTCATGGCATTGCCGGGCAGCCAGGCCGGCGGTACCGTACTGCGCGAAACCCGGTTCGTCTGGGCCGCGGCGCAGAGTTTCGATTTTACTGGCGATGCCCCTTTGCCACTGGCGTTTGCCCCAGCGCCCTGCTTGCACCGCCAGGTGGCCGTAGATGCGTTGGAGAGCTCCACCGTGGATTGGCGGGTCGCCTTTACCTCTCCAAGTCAACAAGGACTGCGAGCGGCGGTATTGGCGGGGCTTGCCGTCACCGCCCTACCGCTGGGCGATCTAGAGCCTGGCATGGTGGTCATTGACGGTCAACATGGTCTGCCACCGCTGCTGGATGCTGATTTCAGACTGATATGGAGTGTCACGGGAAAGACCCCCGCGGCCAATGCATTTGGACAACTGCTGGTGGAGATGTCTGAGTCGCCATCGATCTGGAACAAGCTGACTGCCATTGGCATTCCAGGGTAAGTGCCCTGTTGATTGCGAAGGGTTGCTTTGAGTCCAGAATGTGTAAAAAGCCCCTGATCTCGAGAGCCCTGTGTAAAACTCTTATCTCGATGGACGTTGAGGTCGGGAGCGACCTTGCTCTTGGAACGTCTTATTGGCGTGACGAACACCGTCCACAGGACTCGCGAGGAAGCACATGATCGATGGTTCCGCCGTTTTGACAGTCTTTTTGGTTTACCTGGCCGGTGTCGTTATCCCTGGGCCAAATTTCGTTGCAGTGGTCCACAAAGCGGTGGCGGCTACACGGTCAGAAGCTCTGGCCTTGGTAGCGGGCATCGTACTGGTCAATTTGTTCTGGTCCACCTGTGCAATTGCAGGTCTCAGGGTTGTATTTGCTGCGCTCCCTTGGGCTGCGCTTGTTGTAAAGGTTCTGGGCGCCGCCTACCTGATGTGGTTCGGATTCCGACTGCTGATCAACGCGGGGAAGAATGCGCTTGGCCCGCTAAATGATGCCGTCGCCGGTAGTTGCCGGCAGTCCTTCATTCAGGGGGTGGTTACCAACATCGGCAACCCCAAGTCCATGGCCTTCTATGCCGCTGTTTTTTCAGCAGCAGCCCCCGCCCACGTTTCACCAGGCACGTTTTCGTCGATGCTCGCGGTTGTCGTGGTGGTTTCAATGACCTGGTATGGGATGGTTGCAATCACTCTTTCGCAACCCAAGATTGCGTCCGCGTATCAAGGGAGGAAAAAAGCTATCGACCGATTGTGCGGCGGTTTGATTTTATCTCTGGGGGGCCGTCAGTTGGTTTAGCAATCCCGCGATTGATTCGCCTGACAAAATCCCCCTACCCCGCACTCAACTCCCACAGCACATCCAGCACATGTTGCGTAGGCCGTTCGATGTCCCGACTACGGTGGGCAATACCCAGTTGCCGCCACAATAAGGGCTGTAAGGGTCGCATGACGATCCTGGTATCGGGCAATGGCGTGGAGGCCTCATGCGGCAACAACGTCGCACCATAGCCAGCCGCCACCAGGCTTTTGATCGCATCGTTGTAGTTCAGTTGAATACGCGGCGCAGGCTGCGGCCCACCACTGGCGAACCACTCCGCAGTCAAACGCGAAAGACGAGTGGTGTTGTCATTCAGAATCAATGGCTGAGTGGACAGCCAGTCGGGGGTCACAACCTCCGGGGATTCCCAGCGAGCTGGCAAGAAGGCCATGACCGGGTCCCGTCGCCATGGCTCGATCCGCAAGCCCTTCACCGGGGACTGCGGCAGCGCGACCAAACCGATCTCCAAAGAGCCCTCGGCAAGCTTCTTCAAAGTTTCCTGCGACGTGAGCACCGCAACCTGCACATCGATAGCGGGATGGCGTTGGCTCAACGTCTCCAATGCGTGTGGCATCAACTGTGCGATGGCCCCTGTGGAGGCGCCTAGCCGCACACGCCCGGCCAATCCCTGTACCTGACGTTCCACGTCCTCAAGCGCCTGCTCCGCATCCGCCAACAGGCGCCGCGCACGTTCCACCAGTGTGTTCCCAATCGCTGAAGGCTGAACGCGCCCACGCGTGCGCGACAACAGCTTGCCGCCCACGCGCGTCTCCAGGTCGGCGATATGCAAACTGACCGTGGGTGGCGCCAGGTGCAGCACACGGGCCGCCTCGGCAAATGAACCCAGGTCGGCTATCGCCACCAACGTGCGCAGACGGTCCAGGCTGATTTCGCGCATGAGTGACTCCTTGTTCAGAAAAACTGAATTTCATCGTTTATAAATTCAACTTTTCCTATCTTAGCGCCTCGCTGAAGATTGGAACTCCTGATTTCCTATGTCCGAGAGCATTCCATGGCAAGTCCCCTTGTATTCATCGATGGCGACCAAGGCACCACCGGGTTGCAAATCCATCACCGCCTACGTGACCGGAGCGATCTGCGGCTTATCACACTCAGCTCCGAATATCGCAAGGATCCGCAACGTCGCGCCGAAGCCATCAACAACTGCGACATCGCGATTCTCTGCTTGCCCGACCAAGCTGCCCGCGACGCTGTAGCGACCATCGAAAACCCCGCCGTTCGGGTGATCGATGCGAGTTCGGCGCACCGCACCCATCCAGACTGGACCTATGGTTTCGCGCAGATGAATCCGCAGCAGAGCCAACGCATCGCCGCCGCGCGACGGGTCAGCAATCCCGGTTGCTATCCAACGGGGGCGATAGGGTTGCTGCGCCCTTTACTGGAGGCCGGATTACTGCCCAGGGATTACCCGATGAACATTCATGCCGTGTCGGGTTATTCCGGGAAAGGACGTGTCGGTGTGGAGGAACATGAGGGAAAAGGCGCAGCACAGGCGTCGGCGTTTCAGGTCTATGGGCTGGGGCTGGCACACAAACATATTCCGGAGATTCAGCAGCAAAGCGGTCTGACGGAGCGGCCGATGTTTGTGCCGGCCTATGGCGCTTTTCGGCAGGGGATCGTACTGACCATCCCCTTGCAAACCCGGTTGTTGGCGCCAGGTGTGAGTGCGGCGCAGTTGCATGCGTGTCTGATGCGGCACTACGTCGATGCGAGCCATGTACAGGTGATGTCGATGCAGGAGGCTAAAGGGTTGACGTACCTTGATCCTCAGGCACTTAACGGGACTGATGATTTGCGATTGTCAGTGTTTGAGAATGATGAGACGGGGCAGGTTTTGTTGGCTGCGGTATTTGACAATCTTGGGAAGGGAGCCGCTGGAGCAGCAGTGCAGAATCTGGATTTGATGCTTGCAGGAACATGACTCCGATTATCGCGCAACTCAGCGCAATGTCCTCGTCTCGAGCCAGGACTAGAGGCAGTACCATGGGTAACTGCCTCTATATGCTGATTTCAACTTGTAGAAAAAACATCCTGTTTCGGCATAAAAAATCGAGCAAACAGTTCGGATTGCGACTTGATATTTAATTTAGCGTAAATATTGCGACGATGAACTTTTATCGTCTCCACCGAGAGGGAAAGTTTTCCGGCTATCTCCTTATTAGAGAAGCCACTAAGCAATAATCTGAGCACATCACTTTCGCGCGTTGTTATTTGTGCGCCAAGCTGGGTAATCGTTTCTGGCCATAGAGGTGGCTCAGTGAGATTTTTCTCTACGTCACTTTCAAAACACATGCGCTGATGCATTAATGCAGTCACCCATGGCTTGATAATATCAAGCATTGTTATTTGTTCTTGACTAAAACGGACTTTGCTACCAATGGAAATGCATAACGTTCTATCGGCGTCGAGCTGAACATTATACTGAGCCTCATCCGCAGAGATATATTGTGCAAAATATTGATGATAATACTCAGTCTCAAGGAAATATTCCGGCGCAATATCCAGCAGATGAAAGAAACCGCTCTGTGGATTTTCTCGATTAGCTATATAAAATGGATCCAGCAGGTAAAGCCCCTTCACATAGCGATGAATGAACGCGTCGACCTCTTCCGCATCCGCTATCTCAGGAAGACTGACAACTTGCACTTGTTGATTACTGAAAATTAATACAACCCAATTATCGATTTGCACGTATTCATTTAATATACGAATCAGTGAACTCCAGAATTCTGGACGGTTCAACTGCATGATCAGCTTCCCAATCGATCGGTGCCAAGCCAGGCTATGAAAGTCGAACGGCATTTTCTACCCCTTTAGGGTTAGGGATTCGTAGGTCAGAGGTAAGTATTCGTAGGTATTTACTATTCGGTAATGCCCGGTATATTCGCTAGCAGGGTTTACGATGGCCATGAGGGCGTATCGTCTTGACAAGGATGTTGCATGAGAAAATCACATTTGCGAACCATTTTTTCGGCCTCGCTTCTCTGTGTAGGGATAAGCACATCAGTGGGGGCTGCAGAGCCTGGGATGTATCTGTATAACTGGTTCGGGCTTCTCGCACCGGAGACCCCAAAGGAGTTTGAGCAGAAAACCGGCACCAGAATGCATATGGATGCGTTCGACAGCGCCGAAATCATGCAGAGCAAGGTAATGGCCGGGCGCACGGGGTATGACGTGGTTGTGGCCACCTCCAATGTGTTGCCAAGCCTGATCCAGGCGGGAGTGCTTCAGCCGCTGGATCGTAATCAACTGAGTAATTTGTCACACATCGATCCTGATATCTTGTCCCAGCTCGCGGTCAATGATCCTGGTAATCGCTACGCTGTGCCCTATTTATGGGGCACTACCGGCATTGGCTATGACGTTGACAAAGTCAAAGCGGCATTGGGTGATAATGCTCCGGTGAATAGCTGGGATTTGATCTTCAAAGAAGAAAACATCAGCAAGCTCCAGTCGTGTGGTGTGGCAATGCTCGATTCTCCAAGTGAGATCATTTCGATTGCTTTGCATTACCTTGGGCTTCCCAGCAACAGCAAGAACCCGGATGATTACCAGAAAGCTCAAGCCCTACTGTTAAAAATCCGTCCCTACGTCCTCTATTTCGATTCATCCCGAATTGACGCTGACCTGGCTGACGGCAATATTTGTGCAGTGGTGGGATGGGCTAATGGTGCCCTTGCTGCGCAGGCCATAAACGAGAAGACCAACACTGGACGCAAGATTACCTACAGTCTTCCTCGCGAAGGAGCGCTGGTCTGGTCAGAAAATCTGGTTCTGCTAAAAGACGCTCCTCACCCAAAGGAAGGTATGGCGTTTATTAACTATATGCTGCAACCAGAAATTATTGCCAAGACCTCAAATCACACTCTATATCCTAACGCCAATAAAGATGCCACTGAGTTTGTCGAACAGAAACTGCGCGACAACCCTTGGATTTATCCAGACAAAAAGACTATCGCTACACTTATTCCACTTGAGCCACTGCCGTTGAAACTGGAGCGAATCCGCACACGGATCTGGACCAAAGTGAAGAGTGGTGTGTGATCTGATTTGATTTGTCGCCTGTTGCTCGATGCCTGTCTTTATTTTGTACATGGGCGTGGGGCGAGCAGCAGGTTGAGGCTATTTATGTCCAGAAAGTAAGACGTAAACGCCCTCATCCTTGAGTTACTGGAAGAAGAACCCCTCACGTTGGAGTTGGCGTCGGAAGTTGCCGATACTGATGGCCCTTGCTCTGGCCATTGCTCGTAACGGCATTCGCGCGGCTGTTTGTAAAACCGGCTTCCTGACATTGCTGTTTGCGACAGCGTCAATTCAACACCTTATGTAAAAGAGAACAGCGGATGTTCAGCCCAGCCAATCAGACGCACTTCAGTTTGACAATCGACGGTTTTGAGCACGATTTTCAAGTGCTCGCGTTCACCGGAGAGGAGGCGATCAGCAGGCCTTACCTCTTCAACGTGGAGCTTGTTAGCGAGCGGTCTGACCTGGATCTCGAAAGCCTCTTCGACGCAGAGGCTTTTCTGACCTTCGACACGAAGGGCAACGGCATCCATGGACGGGTCTATCACATCGCTCAAAGCGGTAATGGTCAGCGTTTGACGCGCTACAGCCTGGCCCTCGTACCGCACCTGTCCTACTTGCGCCACCGCATCAACCAGAGGATCTATCAACAGTTCTCGGTGCCGAAAATCGTCGCCTTGATACTGGAAGAGCACGGGATTGTGGGCGACGCTTATCGGTTTCATCTCGGGTCGACCTACCCCGAGCGTGACTACTGTATCCAGTACGATGAAACGGATTTGCACTTTATTCAGCGCTTGTGCGAAGAAGAAGGTATTCACTTTCACTTCCAACACAGCGCTCAAGGCCACGTGCTGGTCTTTGGCGATGACCAGGCGGTTTTTCCCAGGATTGGGCAACCCACTGCTTATAGACAAGAGAGCGCCAGGGTGGCCAACGAGCCACTGATCAAGCGCTTCAATCTGCGTCTGGGGAGAAACGGGCAACAGCCAGACATGGAAAACGATGACAAGCTGAAGCGTTTCACAAATCATGAGCACGCAAAGCAGATAAGTCTGCGTGCTATGGAGCGCCGCCACGCGGCTTATCGTCAAGCTGAAGGGCAAAGTGACCAGACCCGGTTAGTCAGTGGCCATGTTCTGGAAATCTCAGACCACCCGCGCCAGGAGTGGAACGCCCTATGGCTACTGACTCAGGTCATCCACGAAGGCAAGCAACCACAGGTATTGAGTGAGAACGTCGCCAGTGGCAACACTGACAACGAGGATGACTTTCATCAGGGTTACCGCAACCGCTTTATGGTTCTTCCGTGGGACGTGTTCTATCGTCCACCTTTGGCTCACAAGAAACCTCAGGTACCAAGCAACCAGACCGCTGTGGTCATCGCTCTGGAAGACGAGGAGATCCAGAGTGATCGGCACCTCGCAAGGGTCAAGGTCAAGTTCCCCTGGGACCGCGAAGGTAGATTTGACGACAAGAGTAGTTGTTGGCTAAAGGGGGCCCCCGATTGGAACTGTGAAACTACGCCCCCCAGAACGGGTATGGAAGTCATGGTCACATTTCTCGAAAGCGACCCCGATCAACCGCTGATCAGCGGTTGCCTGTGTTGTCGCTGACCGCAAACCCTATCAGGGCAACAACAGCCAGGTTGAAATTTGCCCATGCAATGACTCAGTTAAGGACTCAAGCCAGCAGGTCGGTGATCCACCGGGCCTGCAGGGCGACGTCCTGCACCTTCTCCTCGGGCACTGCTTGCCGCGCCTTGGCGAAGTTGTTCAGGGTCCGCTGCTTCTCGCGCAACAGGCGCTGCCACTTGATCAGGAATGCCGGGCTGCGTGCCTGCATCTGCAGCGGGCCGAAGTACAGCTCCTCGGCGGTGTACGTCACCGGCCCGGCGCGCTCGGCGACGATGATTTCGTAGTCGAAGCGGTTTTCCCGCAGCACTTCCTCGCAGAGGATGCGGTAACCATTTTCCATCAGCCATTGGCGCAGCGGCTGTTCGCCGCCGTTGGGCTGCAGTATCAGGCGCTCCTGGCCGCTCAGACGTGCCTTGCCGCTGTCGAGGATGTCGCGGATCGTCTCGCCGCCCATGCCGCAGATGCTGATCGCCGTGATCCCGTCCCCCGGCTCGATTGCCGCCAGGCCATTGGCCAGGCGCACGGTGATCCACTGGTCCAGGTCGTTCTCGCGCACGGTGCGTTCGGCCGAGCGAAACGGCGTCAATGCCACCTCGCCGGCCACCGCCGCGGCGATGGCGCCACGGCGCATCAATGCCACAGGCAGGTAGCCGTGATCCGAGCCGATATCGGCCAGGCGCGCACCTGCTGGCACATGCGCTGCCACGCGCTCCAGGCGCATGGACAATGTCTGTTGGTTCAACTGCTGCCCCTTTTCACCACGAACGTCCGGCACCTTTGGCCGGATCGGGGCGAGATTCTGTCGAGCAACGCCGTGCATTTCAAATTTATGCGACCAGAGCCATGGCTCGCCCCGTCATTAGTGAGTTCGACTGATGTCATGACTGGATCAATCTCTATCATTTTGACAAGCGCCCCCTATGCGCCCATTTCGGGTCGCCCCCAAGAAGTAACCTTCGACATTGCCTATGGAAAGCGCTTCAAGCAGCACCTGCTCCAGGATGGCAAAAAAACATTTGATGTGGGCCTGTTTCAGTGCCTGAGGCCGGGTCACCAGATAGACCTCCATATCTGGAAGTTGGAGATCCGGGAACAACTCGATCAGGTCCTTCGCCAGAATACGGGGCAATACCGCCACCCCCATACCCCGCCTCACCGACTCGAGCTGAGCCGCGAATGAGTTTACGCTGATCTGCGCGCGTTCCAGCCCCGCGGCCTTTGCCGCACGCATTTGCGGCAACATGTCCAGCGGAGGAAGCAAGGCAATATTGACCGCAGTGGCCGGAGTCACCCCTGGAAACCGCTTCAGATAGCCTGCATCGGTGAAGACACCGTAGGCGAGCCTGCCTATGGGTCGATAAATCAGCGATGGCTCGCCCAGATGAGCTGTGCGTATAGCAATGTCTGCCAAGCCGCGGACGATCTTGTGGAAGTCGGCTGTTACCAGCAACTCCACCGAGCAACGCGGGTGAAGAGAAGTGAAGCGACTCGCCGCCTCCAGCACGCAAGACGAGAATCCCTCCCCTGCACTGACCAGGACACTGCCAAATAGCTCGGTGTGTAGCCCCGACATGCCAGCAACGGTTTGACGCCTCAAGCCCGCTTCCGCAGCCAAGGCAACCTCCACGAGAGATTGTCCCCGCGAAGTCAACCAGCATCCTTCAACGCCTCGCTCGACGAGTGGCTCGCCCAGGGCGCCCTCAAGTTGGGTCAATCGGCGGGACACCGTAGACGCCGCGATACCCAGTAACTGACCAGCCTGAAGAAAGCTGCCACGCCGCGAGACTGCCAACAGCAGACGAAGATCGTCCCAATTTGCTTGCAACGCCATGCTTCATATCCTCCCTGACCTGCATATGTGCAAAGCCATTATGCAGTAGTCGCTGTTTTTCGACAGAGGCCTCAAAGGTATATCTACAGGCCCTCAAAACAAATGGAATGGAACGGACTGTATGACAACTGGCCCCAACGACTTTGCGGAACGCGCCGCCAGTGCCTTCAATCGCCGTGATGTGGAGGCGATGCTTACGCTGGTTTGCGAAGACTTCATCTACTTCGACGGGATGGGGATGCAAACCGGTCGCGAATCCATGCGCAAACGAGAAACCGCATTACTCGAAGCCTTCCCCGATGCCCAACTGACCTTCAGCCCATTTGTCGTCGGTGACGATCGTTTAGCACTGACCGCCTTCCTGACCGGCACCTTCACCGCACCTTTAGTGATGCCGGACCGGGTGATTCCACCCCATGGACGCCACATTGCCGTGTACTACGCCGCACACTTCACCTTCAAAGACGGGTTGGCCATCCGTGAAGAGGCCTTCTTCGACAGTGCGGTATTGATGTCATTTTTTAGCCGGTAAGGCTGAGGGTTGAGCGATGCACAACGTATTCGTTACTGGCGCAACCGGCTTGCTGGGCAACAACCTGGTGCGTGAATTGATCGCTCATGGCTGCGTGATCAAAACCTTGGTCCGTTCAAGAGCCAAAGGTGAACAGCAGCTCAGCCATTTGCCGGGTGTGGAACTGGTGGTTGGTGACATGGCCGATGTCGACGCGTTCGCAGAGTCGTTACGAGGCTGCGATACGGTGTTCCACACCGCAGCGTTCTTTCGCGACAATTACAAGGGCGGTAGCCACTGGGAGGAACTCGAAAAAATTAACGTGTCTGGTACGCAGCGCCTGCTTGACCAGGCCTACCGCGCCGGTATACGCCGGTTCATCCATACGTCTTCCATTGCCGTGCTCGACGGCGCTCCCGGCACGTCAATTGACGAAACTTGCCTACGGGCCGACGCTGACGCAGATGACTATTACCGCAGCAAGATCCTCGCCGACCGTGTCGTCTTGTCATTCCTGGAACGCCATCCCGAGATGCATGCCTGCATGGTCCTGCCTGGCTGGATGTGGGGCCCTGCCGACATTGGCCCGACCTCCTCGGGACAGTTGGTCAACGACGTCGTACGCGGCAAATTGCCCGGACTGATCCCCGGTAGCTTCTCCATTGTCGATGCCCGCGATGTGGCATTAGCGCAGATTGCCGCAGCCAGACATGGGCGGCGAGGTGAGCGCTATCTCGCGGCGGGCCGGAATATGACAATGCGTGAACTGGTGCCTATTCTTGGGCGTATAGCAGGCGTCAAGACACCCGTTCGACAACTACCGCTGCCCTTGCTATACACCCTGGCGGCCGTACAAGAGATCTATGCGCGTATTACCGGCAAACCCATTCTGCTGAGCATGGCCACGTTGCGCCTGTTGGTACGAGAGAAGGACCGCACTTGTTTCAACCACAGCAAGAGTGAACGAGAGCTTGACCTGAGTTTCCGGGCGCTGGAGCTGACAATCACCGACACCGTGGCGTGGTACCGTGATCACGGCTGGTTTGAAACACATCAGTACAAGGACGTAAACATACTGTGAGCAAGAAAATAATCCTGATGCGTCACGGCCAGCCAAAGCTGGACGCAACCGACAAAATGTCAGCGCTCGAGATGAAAGACTGGATCGAACACTACAACCAGTCCGAAATTACCAGCCAACCCGTTCCGGATGCCAGCATGCAACTCGCCGCAACCGCCACGGTGATTGTCTCAAGCAACGCGCCTCGTGCGCTGACCTCCGTCCGGGCTCTTGGCCTGAAGCCGGCCCTTGTCGACGCGCTTTTCTGTGAAGCGCAACTGCCTTATGGTCACTGGAAATTGCCAAGGTTATCGCCGTTTACCTGGGCATTTATCCTTCGAATCCTATGGCTGTGCGGATACGCACGCAGAGTTGAATCCGTCGGCACGGCGAGAAAACGCGCCAGCGCGGCAGCTCAACGACTTCAGTCCCTTGCCAGCGAAGGACCGGTTCTGCTGCTCGGTCATGGTTTTATGAATCGAATGATCGCCAAACAACTGGTGGCGGATGGATGGATCCGCCAAACACGTAACGGCAGCCGGTATTGGAGTGCGACGGTGTATCAATATGATGGTGTTTAACGC
Organism: Pseudomonas sp. GW822-FHT02G04; assembly: GCF_058802085.1. Classification (NCBI taxonomy): domain Bacteria; kingdom Pseudomonadati; phylum Pseudomonadota; class Gammaproteobacteria; order Pseudomonadales; family Pseudomonadaceae; genus Pseudomonas; species Pseudomonas sp. GW822-FHT02G04. The sequence continues at coordinate 168,666 of NZ_JBXANU010000002.1, read as the reverse complement.
GGGTCATGATCTGAACAAAGCCTGCCGGCGTGGTAATCCAGGTGTCGAAGCGCACGACCATTCGGGCCACATGCGCAATCACTTGAGGGGTTGCCGTGCGGTTGGCAGCGATCAGGTACCCTTCAGTGAGTCCCTTCCCGCACCAACCGTCTGACCTCAGCCTGTATGGCATAAGCCGGCGCCTCCACAGCATTGAAATCTTGTGTATACCGCTGGGCAAATCCTTCTACCCCCCATTCCTGAAACTGCTGCACATGCTTTAGTTCGTGAGCCCAGAGCGCGATGTCCTGTTCTGCGGTTTGAGCGTCCCTGAAGAGGATGATGTCGATCAGTGTCACGGCACCGACATCGGGGTTTTGCAGCATGGAAGTGGCGGCGCTGAATTGGCCGTTGTTGCTAACTTTGTAGTGCGCGGCATCAAGGACGCTGGGGTCGTACCAGCGCAGCAGTTGTGCCCGGATGTGCAGTGGAATGGGTTGGATGTCGGCGCTGGCTGCTTCAGCGCGGGCTTGGGTCAGCCACAGCGCCAGGGCAGGTGCCGCGACCTGGTAGATGCCATCAGGCATCTGCCCCAGATCTGGCAGGCAGATGCAGCCGTCCAGGCATACTTGTTTCTCACCAGGTGGGCAGACGTTGGCCTGGGCTGGCACTACAAGCGTCAGGCAAACAACAAACAGCGCCACCAGGAATGTGATGATGGGCGGCATTGGGCCCTCCTGGGAAGGAAGCAGCACGAACAGTGAGATCACAATTGATCGACGACCCGCATAACTTTAGCGTATCCCTAGCGGGTCTCTTCTCGCTGGCGGCTTGGGGTCGATTGCTGCCCGTAAATGGCCATGAACGCTGAAGTACCTCAAGTAATTGGTTAGGTCGCCGACACGGTTGCTGAATGCCCTCATGCGAAGGACCGTAAGATGTTTTACCCACGCGAAGCAGAAAAAGATCATCTATACAACCGAGCAATCCTGCTAACCATTGCTTGCTGTGTGCTGCTATCACTGGCCGCCATGGCACGGCAGCAAGGATCCATCTATGCGACCATCCAATTGAGCGCGGTTGAGGTCACAGGCACAGTGACGCAGCTGGAAAATATCCCTAGAAACAGCATGGCCAAAATAATTCACTACCAATATGTCGATCACGACCGCCAAGTTCACGAAGACGAATACCTGGACCAGCGTTATGGCGAACGCTCCCAATATGAAGTGGGTCAGGATATTTCGCTGCTTTATTCACGCTGGTTCCCGCGAGTAAGTAGTATCACAACCGAACTACATACCTACCGCCCCGGCTTTTTCATCATGACTGGCGGTGTGTTGCTGGCATTGTTGTTTCTTGGCATCTCGTTCAGAACAATCAGCCGCATTTTTGCCATGAAGCAGGAAGATCGCTTCTATTGAGATACGGTTATTGCTCATGTATTGCATTGGTCGCCCCTGCCAACGGTTTGGCAACCAACAGCAAACGGCCAGAAGCGGACCTCAACGATCAATACAAGCACTAGCCGCCGCGCAGGTCACGCCTCCTTGCCAACCAGGTACCGCGCAGATATTGTCTACTTCATGAATCAGCCACGCATTGCCTCGACCACCACGACCACGACCGCCCAAGGCGGGTCGTGAGAGGTGTCGTGAGCCAATAACGCACGAACTTCAAAGGCCCGCCAGCGATGGACAGGGCCTTTTCTTTTGCCCTTGTGTCGCTGGTCCAAACGCAAGGAAAGCACTATGTACGCACTGTTGATTCTCGATATGCAGGTTGGATTGTTTCATGGTCCGGATAAACCATGGGCTGGCGAAGCGCTGCTGAACACGTTGAATAACCTGTTGAGCAAGGCCCGCACGGCTGGCGCGCCAATTTTCCTTGCTCGCCACGTCGGTCCACCTGGCTCGCCTATCGAACCTGCAAGCCCGTTGACGCAACTGGTGCCGGAACTGCTGCTACAAGGCGACGAAGTAATCTTCGAAAAAAAACGACCCAACGCTTTCGCCATGACTGACCTGGCCGATCGGCTGAAGGCTTGTGGATCTCAAGGTGTGGTTATTGCCGGAATGAAGACCCAGTATTGTGTCGACAGCACCTGCCGCGCCGCACGCGATCTTGAATTCGATGCAGTGCTGATCGCCGATGGTCATACCTGCACCGATACCCCTGTGTTGAAGGCCGAAAATATCATCGCTCATCACAATGCGACCCTGGCGGGCCCATTCTGTCGCGTCGTTCGCGCTGAGGACTGGCATTTTTAACCGTTTACATTGCCTTGGAAGAGATCGCATTGGCCAACCCAAAACGTACATTGAGCAAACGCGGCTAGGCGCGTTCACGCCGCGATAGTCGACTCTATTGCCGACCGTACTTCCAGGAGCCTTTTCCCAGTGTCTGACATGCCGAGCAACTTCGCTTACACAAAACGCTTCAACGCCGTACTCGCCTACATTGATGCCAATCTCGAAGGTGACCTGTCGGTGAAGACGTTGAGCCATGTGGCGAATTTTTCGGTGTTTCACTTCCATCGACAATTCACCGCGTTCGCCGGAGTGCCTGTCTCACGTTATGTGCAACTGATGCGGCTAAGACGCGCGGCACATCGCCTGGTCGCCCTCGCTGATTACTCGGTACTCGACGCCGCACTCGGTGCCGGCTTTGAAAGCCCCGAGGCATTTTGCAGGGCGTTCAGGCGAGCATTCGGTATGACGCCGAGTGCGTTCAGGAAGGAACCGAACTGGCAGGTCTGGAATACGGTATTCGCAATCCCTCACTTTTCCAGGACTATCATCATGCAAGTACGAATCGTGGAATCCCCTGAAATCAGGGTAGCAGCGCTTGAGCACTGCGGACCCGCCGGGCTCGTCAATGAGAGCGTGCGCAAGTTCATCGAGTGGCGTATGCAGAGCGGACAGTCGCCGGTGGCATCGAGCCGCACCTTTGGCATTCCCTATGGCAACCCCGACACGACACCTCCACAAGCATTCCGCTTTGCAATCTGCGGCGAGATTCACGAGGCTGTGGCGCCGAATGAGTTCGGTGTACACGAGATCATCATTCCTGGCGGTCGCTGTGTCGTGGTGCGACACGCGGGGTCACCGGATCACATCGGCGAAACGATCTATCCGATTTACCGCGATTGGCTTCCTGCCAGTGGAGAGGAACTTCGTGACCACCCGCTGTTCTTCAATTACCTGAGCGTCTATCCCGAGACGCCGCAGGATCAATGGCAAACTGATGTGTATGTTCCGCTGCAATAGCGGCAACCGGGCTGAGATGTGGCACCGACTGGAGCACACACTCAAACACGAAACTCGACTGTTTAACCAAGAGGTATTGGAGCTTCTCAGTTCGGTATTCGCCGGGCTAGACAGGCCCCATTCAAGAAGTGTTGCAATCCTCACAGCGAGTCCTGATAGCAAGTTCTGCTCGCATTGACAAAAAACAGGACAAATGAGGCGAGGATTGACAGGCGAATGCAATCAGGTGCGCAACTGGAATGCAGTTTCGCACCTGAAAGCTATTGGAGGTTGATTGACACTCCAAAGAGACCTGATGAAATGCAGGATTAATGCAACAACGAGCGGCGCCTCGCATAGGCGAAGTAGATCACCAGGCCAATTGCCAACCACGCCCCAAATGCCAGCCAGGTTGCCTGCTTGAGGAAGGTCATCAAGGTTACGCAGAACGCGATGGCGAGCAACGGAACAACGGGCACGCCCGGGCATCTGAATGCGCGAGGGAGATCGGGTCGGGTCTTGCGCAATACGATCACTGCCACCGAGATCAGACTGAATGCGGCCAACGTACCGATGTTGATCAGCTCGGCGAGGACGTTCAGCGGAATCAGTGCCGAGATCAGCCCGAAGACTATTCCGACCATCCAGGTGGCGAAAAATGGGGTGCCGAATCGTGGATGAACCCTGGAAAGGCGCTGGGGAAGCAGCCCGTCGCGCGACATCGCGTAGATGATCCTGGTTTGACCGTAAGCCATAACCAGAATGACAGTCGTCATGCCAACGATCGCGCCTAAATCAACGAACCCGGCAACCCAGCTTTCACCGGCATGTTGCAACGCCAATGAGACCGGATGATCAACGCCAAGGAATTGGGCATAGGGCACGATGCCGGTCATGATCATTGAAACGGCAACGTACAGCGCCGCACAAACGGCCAAGGACCCGATAATACCGATGGGGAGGTCTCGCGCCGGTTTTTTCACTTCTTCGGCGGCAGAGGAAACCGCATCGAAACCAATAAAAGCAAAAAAAACCAAGGCAGAAGCACTCAAAATGCCATTGACGCCGAAGGGAGCGAAAGGTTGCCAGTTAGCGGGCTGAACATGTCGCACACCAACGGCGATGAAGAGCAGCACCACGGCGATTTTGATGGTCACCATCACGTTGTTTACGCGCGCGGATTCCTTGATGCCCATAGAAAGCATCCAGGTAATTGCCAGCATAATCACCAGCGCGGGTAGGTTGAGCCAGGTTTCCACACCGGGCAAAGAGCCTGGAGCCGCCGTAAGCACAACCGGAAGATTCAGCCCAAATCCGCTCAGCAGGGACTGGAAGTAACCCGACCACCCAACAGACACAGCCGAGCTGGCCAGTCCGTATTCGAGCATCAGATCCCAGCCGATCATCCAGGCCACCAACTCTCCCAGCGTCGCGTAGCTGTAGGTGTAAATCGAGCCTGCTACCGGTACAGATGAGGCGAACTCGGCATAACAGAGCGCTGCAAATGCACAGGCCAACGCCGCTATCAGGAATGAAACCGTGAGGGCCGGTCCCGCAGTCAATGCGCCGGTTCCGGTCAATACAAAGATGCCAGTCCCCACGATTGCACCGATACCAATCAGGACCAAATCCATCGGCCCCAGCACTTTTTTCAACCCGGCAGGAGCTCGGGCAGCAGCAATCATTGCGTCCAGGTCTTTTGTTCTGAAAATGCTCAATATTGCCTCCGTTGTTACTTATTTTTATTGTCAGAGCCAGTGGCTTGGGTGTCGGAAACGACAAGAAATTGTATTTCAGTGCCTCGAAAATTAGCTTTCGAAACGGGTCTGTATTTGATTTTTTTCAGTCGTTAATTATCCAAAACGTGTTCTTTGTGTAATTTTCTTTCTAATATTTGTCGTTTCGAGAAATGGATGCTTGATCAAGGACCTGCGGGATGGGGCCAATCGCCCTACCGCGTACTCATTGTTAAAGGGAGAGAACACATGGCGGAAATGGATAAGGTTGATCGTTCAATTCTGGAAATTCTGCAAATGAATGGTCGCCTGACGAACGCCGAGATCGCCGTTCGTGTTTGCCTGTCAGCGCCAGCCTGCTGGAAGCGCCTGAAGCGCCTGGAAGAGGAGGTGATTGTCGGGTATCACGCGCACTTGAACCCAAAGACCGTGGGGCTGGGACTTTTTGCTTTCATCAGCGTCACCCTCGACAGTCACTCCGAGGACGCCATGGAGCATTTCGAAGCGGGCGTTCTGGCGTTGCCCAACATTATTGCCTGTCACAAAGTGTCGGGGAAATACGACTACCTCTTGCAAGTAGTCGTCAAAGACATGGAGGCATTCCATGAACTCGCCATGCATCGCATACGTACGCTCGGCAGTATCAAGGAAATGTACACCGGGTTTTCGGTCAAGGAGATCAAGCACTGCAATACCTTGCCACTGTAAGTGCCGGGACTTGCCCCTTATTCAGGACGAGACAAGCCAAATCCCTGGCCTCCCAACTCTATAGCTGCTGCGCATTGGAAGCGCTAACATCCCGCCCCCCGCATGGATGCTGTATGACGGCGTGTAGAGCGCGCACGCTTGGAGTGTCCGTATTACCAAGCCAGTGGATACAAGGAAGAAGCACCATGGCGTTAACCAGCAAGATTTCCCCTTATGACAGTCGATGGCCCGCGCTCTTCCTTAGCGCCAAAGAGCAGATCGCGAAGGCGTTCGGCACTGAGCTTGTTGCCATCCATCATGTCGGAAGCACCGCCGTTGCCGAGCTAGCTGCCAAGCCAGAGATCGACCTCCTGGTCGAGGTTGCGCAGCATCGAAACGAATCCTCCCGAGACAATGTCATGCTTGGGTTAGGGTACGCACGGGGAAGCGATCTGTCGGCAGGACACCATTTTTATCGTCGCGATGTTGATGGTGTGCGAACACACAAAGCCCACGTTTGTATCGCCGGCCACGGTCAAATCGAAAGAATGCTCCGCTTTCGTGATTTGCTAAGGAGCGACCCTTTAATTCGCCAGCGGTATCAAGACTTGAAGCTTGAACTGGAAGCAAACAACACCGGCGGCATAGGTGAATACCTGGCACGGAAGGCACCCTTTATCGACGAGGTTATGGGGTTGGTCTCGACATCCGCTCGCAGTGATCACATAGAGCCTGGACCAATCGGCTAGTCAACATGGTAATGCCGAGCGTCCTCCCTCATCCCTCCTCGGCAAATGCATCCTTGATAAATGCCTCCAGCTCTTTCTCTTCAAGCAGCTCAATGGAAAAGTGCCCGAAGCGTTTCGGTAACCAGAGTATGCGTGTCCCACTTGGCGACTGGAGATTATCGCGAGATAGCGGCTTGCCGTTTTCATTTTCCGGCTGGACGCCTGCATCGATCAACTCATCGTAGGCTGCCTCGATGTCCGGTGTGGAATAACAGTGCCGGTAGATGGTGCCTTCGCCGTTGGCGTCCATCAGAGCCTTGAGATTTCCGGTAAACGGTTGCACCAGCATAATCCGCTCCGTACCGAACATGACGATCGCATAGCGCACATGCAAACCGTCGCGCTGCCAATCAAGTGTCTTTGAAATTTTGGCGCTGAAGACACGGGCGTAATACCTGCACGCTTCCTCAAGGTCTTTGACGAGAACATCGACGTGGCTGAACTTTAATTTCAATGGCCTCACCTTTTTCAGATTTGCGATTTTGATACCGAGATCGCTCCGCTATGTATCACAGTGTGTCTGACCAGCCTCTTGATACATGGTTTTTCACCTGGCCTGCAATTCGACACAGCCCAGATACGTCGCCGCATTCAAATGCAAGCAAGGTTTCGAGGGGCTCAGCCAGAACCCCTGGCCAACGACTTGCAACGGAGACATCACATGAAGATGGCACTGCAGAACAAAAAGAACAGAACCGGCAAAACCCGCCACCGTCTGGTCGGCTCGTCGATCCTCGCGTTTACCCTGTTCGGCGTTCTCGGTGCGGCCCACGCACAAACGACCGCAGCCGCGCAGCCAACCGCAGTCAATGCTGGTGCCACTCATGCAACACCCTCTCCGTTCGGCCCGCTCAAGCATGTCAACGCCGGACTGCTGGACGTGGCATACGCCGAAACAGGCCCGGCTAATGGGCCGGTGGTGATTCTTCTGCACGGCTGGCCGTACGACATTCACAGCTATGACGAGGTCGCCCCCTTGATTGCCGCAAAGGGCTATCGAGTGCTGATGCCGTATGCGCGTGGCTATGGCGATACGCATTTTCTGTCCGATAAGACCGTTCGCAATGGCCAACCGGCTGCGCTGGCCAGTGACGTCATCGACTTCATGGATGCGCTGAAGATCAAACAAGCCGTACTCGGCGGTTATGACTGGGGCGCGCGCTCGGCCGAGATCGTCTCGGCGCTGTGGCCAGAACGGGTCAAGGCGCTGGTCTCGGTCAGCGGGTATCTGATCGGCAATCAGGCGGCCGGCAAGAACCCGCTGCCACCCAAGGCTGAATTGCAATGGTGGTATCAGTTTTACTTCGCCACCGATCGCGGACGCGCCGGGTACGAGAAAAACACCCACGACTTCGCCAAGTTGATATGGCAACTGGCTTCGCCGAAATGGGCGTTCGATGACGCCACTTTCGACCGCAGCGCCAAGGCACTGGACAACCCCGACCATGTCGACATCACCGTGTTCAATTACCGCTGGCGCCTGGGCCTGGTCCAGGGCGAGACCCGATACGAGGCGCTCGAGCAGAAACTGGCCACGGCGCCTTCCATCAACGTGCCGACCATCACCCTTGAAGGCGATGCCAACGGCGCACCGCACCCGGCCCCTGAGGATTACGCCAAGCGCTTCACCGGTAAATACGAGTTCCGGCTGATCAGCGGCGGCATCGGCCACAACCTGCCGCAGGAAGATCCGCAGGCGTTCGCCAAGGCTGTGATTGATGCGGATCACCTTTGAGGTGATCTGAAATCCATGCACTTGCCCCGATGAACACCTTCACAGCAACGGCTCGTTTATTTAACGAGCCGTTTTAACCAAGGCAGGCGCAACACCGTCTAATCTGAATAGAACACGACCACAAACACGCCTCCAGCCTCTTGATACAGGGGAAACGGGATGATCGGCAAAACAGCACGTCAATGCTTGTCATGGATCCTCCCTTCCCTGCTCGCCATCAACCTGGCCCTGACTGCGGGATGTGCGGGCAAAACTTCCACGGCCCGCTATTCGGCCTCAAGCACAGACTCAAGCGCAGGCTCAAGCTGCTATGCAAAAGCGCTACCCACTGCCGGCGAAGGCGGCCTGGCCTGGGGCTCCACCCTGGACATGGCTCGCCAAAAGTCCATGGATAATTGCATACGCTATGCCGGCCAATCCGGTGGTACGCCGACGACCTGTCATGTGGTGATGGCGGAGTGCAAAAACTGATAGGAGCGGCAATTAGTACCGATACGTTGCCTGCACTGAAATTCCATTCGCACTGTTTTCGTAATGGGCACTGTATTCCGGTTGAAGACCGGAGTCGTTCGAGTGCGTTACGGAGGCTTTTGAATCCCAGAGATAACCATAGGCAAAGTCGATCGTCAGATCGGGATTCGGCAAATAAGCGCCGCCCAGGGTCACGGCCTGGCGATTGCCGACCGGAACACGCACGCTACGATCGGCATTTCCAACAGGCGCCGGGTCATAGGCATAGCCTGCGCGTATCAACCACTGCGGGTTCAATTGATAGGAGGCGCCAACCGCGGTGGACCATGTGTCGTGCCAGTTCATTTGTTCGGCCACATTCCCCAGGCCGGCAGCCTGGCCCATGGCGGAAACACCGCTGTTGATTGCCTCGACCTTCTGGATCCGACTCCAGCGTGTCCAGGTGGCCCCCAGGTAGCCGGTCCAGCGACTATTGAAATGATGGGTGATGGACGTGTCCACTTTTTCGGGCATCGTCAGATCTATCTGAGTGCCATAGTTTCCGTCCAGCGGGATAACGCTCGGGGAGCCGGAAACCTCAGTATGCCCTTTGAGGTGATAGCTCACCTTCGAATGATAGGTAATCCCCCAACGGGTGGCCTCACTAAAGTCAACCAAGAGGCCGACGTTGTAGCCAACTGCCGTGTCATCGCCTTTGATGGTGACCAGTGTGTCCTGGCCGTTGTTCAGGGCGCCGGTTGCCATGTAGTTCTGAAGCTTTGCATCGAAATGGTTCAGGGTCGGTCCGCCACCAATGGACACGTAATCATTGATCCGATAGGCCAGTGTGGGCTGCAGGGTTATCTCCTTGGTGGTGCTATAGGAACCATGGTAACGACCCTGAAAAGTGCTCTCGTAGTCATTGATCAAACCACTCGGCGCATAGAGGCCCAGCCCCATCGAAAAACGCTCATCAAGCGGTGTCGACATATAGACGAAGGGCACAACCCCCAACGGTACCGAGTCGCCCTTATTCGTTCCTGCGGCACTGCTCTGCGCATCACTGATGTCGTCGCTCACCGAGACGACTGCAGCCCCGCCGGAAATCTCACTGCGCCGCAACTTGGTCAGGCCGGCAGGATTTCCATAGATCGTGCTGGCATCCAGCGCCGATGAAGACCTCCCCGCATAAGCAGTTCCCGCACTGCTTGCACTTTGTTCGTTGAGGCCAATGCCATTGGCGCCGGCAATGGTCGAGGCGCTGAGCAGTGCCATGGCACTGGTGAACTTGATCCAGACAGCACACTTTCGCTGAACAGAAAGACACGGGATCACACGGCTATTCAGTTTCATTTACCACCTCTTATTTATTGTTTTTGTTGATTGCACGCAGGCAAGGCTTCGCCTTCCCGTGCACTTTTCAGTGCCGGCCGGAGTTGATCGACGTTGTGTAAAAGGCCCTGGCGGAACAGCGCCAGGGCATGACTGCTGGATTTACAGATGCGAGTCAGGGACTCAATCAAGCCACTCGATCTGGAAGCTATAGCGCCCTAAAAGCGGCGCCAGGATTTGCTGGTCAGTGCCGGCCCGAATGCAGGCGACATGCCCACGACGATTGTCCTGCACGACCTCAACGGCAATATCCGCAAGCCCCAGGCGCCCCGCTTCCTGCTGGACGACTCTGGCAATCTCCCGCTGCTGCAAAGCGGGCTTGAATATCTTGCCCACGGCGGTCAGTGGCAATGCTTCGAGGATTTCAATGCGCTTGGGAACGGCGGCCCGCTCACTGATGTGGAGATGGGCGAACACCTCCAGCTCTTCGGCATTGCAAACTTGCCCGGGGCGCAATTGAACGTAGGCCACCGGCACCTCGCCCGAGTAGACGTCGGGGCTGCCGATGGCAGCGGCCAGGGCGACGGCGGGATGCGCCTGCAGAATCTCCTCGATTTGCTTGGGATCGATGTTGTGGCCGCCGCGGATGATCAACTCCTTCTTGCGCCCGGTCAGCCAGAAGTAACCCTGCGCATCCTCGCGACCCAGATCACCCGTATTCAGCCAGCGCTGACCGTCGATATCGATCCAGAGGCTCCGGTTATGACTCTCCTCCAGATAGCCATCGAAGAGGTTCGGACCACTGATCGCGATGAGCCCGATCTCATCCACGTTGGCATCGCGCAGGTACTCGCCCGCATCGCTGAGCAAGACCGCACGCATATTCTGGTAGGCGATCCGTATCCCGATGGAGCCGCTACGACGCTCGCCATTGGGCGGATTGATTGAGGAAACGCAGGCACCCTCAGTAAGGCCGTAGCCCTCAAGGATCTTTAGCCCGGTCCGGCGCTCGAACTCTCGCAAAAGCTCAGCCGGCATGGGGGCCGCGCCACACATTGCATAGCGAAGACTGGACAGGTCGCGGCCCTGCCATTCATTTTGCAGAAGTGCGGCATAGACCGTTGGCACGCCGGAAAAGAAGTTGATACCGAAGTGCTCGACCATCTCCCAGAATCGCGGGATCACCCCCTCGCCACGATACCCTTGAGGCGTCCCGAGGATCACATGGTCGCCTTGGGTCCAAGGCATTAGTCCCGTCACCATTTGTCCATTGACATGAAACAGCGGCAGGCCACAAAAGATAACCTGGCCACTCGTGCGTGGCTGCATGTGAGCGGCCATCGCCCATGCATTGAATACTTCCGAGCCATGGGTTCGCGCGGCAATCTTGGGGAGCCCGGTGGTGCCGCCCGTACAAATGTAGGAGGAGCACTCATCCTGGCGGATTTGCCGGCCGCTCTTCAGGTGTGTGTGCGGCTGAGTATTCATCAGCGATTGCCAATCGTGGATCGCGATACCGTTGTGTAAGTCTCGCTCCTTGAGTGCCATGGCCTGCAGGATCCCGCGCACCGGTTCGGCGACATAGGGTTCCATGCTGACCCAAACGACAGACCTGACCGCGGGTAACTGATCCAGCTGCGAAGCCAGTTTGGGCCACAGATCGCTACCCGGAGTCGGTGCGAGCGTCACCACCACGGAGGCCTTCGCGGCATTCAGCAAGCCAGCCATCTGCTTGGCTTCGAGCAAAGGATTGATCGCCATGACAATGCCAGCCGCCTCCCCGCCCCATATCGTGAAATGGGTTTCCGGCAGGTTAGGCAGGATGAAGGCAAGCACCTCGCCCGGTTTGATGCCCAGGTCATGGAAGGCATTCGCCGCGCGGGTGATATCCGCGAAGAGCCGGGAGTAGTTCCACTCGCTGGTGCGCCTGAAATCGGCGGCATTGGCGAAGAAACTTAGCGCCGGCGCCTGAGGGGTGCGCTCGGCCGCCTGTTGCAGCGCTTCATAAGTGCTGGAAGCCAGGCCACGCTCCGACAAGGGGACTCGTTCAAGACTTTCGATGTCATTCAGGGTCTGCACCGTCATCAGGCTTCCTCCACGACGCGGTTGCGTTGCACGCCGAGGTCGATCACACCATCGGCGCTGCGAATGCGCGCCTCGACCACGTCACCTGGCTTGAGATACTGCGACCGGCCTTCCTGCGCCTTGAGGAATAGCTTCCACTTGGTAGCTTCTGGCATCAGGGCCGCAATGCGCTGTTTGGCAGGCGAAGGAACTGTCAGTGCACAGCCGGCAGGCGTACCGGTGGCGATCAGGTCTCCAACGGCGAGATCTTGCACGGCGGAGAGTTCGGTAAGGGTTTCAGCGGGGCCGTAAACCAGGTTGGCCGTGCTGTCGTTCTGTCGCACCTGGCCGTTGACGGTCAGGCGCAGTTGCAGTGCCTTGAGGTAATGCATGCTCTTGGCATCCAGAAGGCAGAGGTACGGGCCGACCGGGCCAAATGTGCGGAAGCTCTTGCCCTTGTAGAACTGCATCTGGGGAATCTGGATGTCGCGAGCCGAGTAGTCATTGACGATGACGACGCCTGCGATGAACTCATGCAGATTGGCGTCGGTGACCGCCACAGCACCAGTGATCGCACGTTTCATCACCAGCCCCAGTTCGATCTCGTAATCAAGGAAGCGCACGGTGCGCGGCTTGATCAGGTCGCTGTCCGCCGCCACCAGGCAACTGGTCGCCTTGGTGAAGATCATGTTGAATTTCTTCGCATCCGGGTCCATGCCCGACTCGATCATGTGCTGACGGTAATTGGCGCCCTGGCAGACGAACTGCTGGTTACGGGTCACCGGCGACAGCAGTTTCACTTCGACTTCATCCAGCTCCGTACCCTTCAGTTGAGCGAGATCGTCGATGCTGTTCTGGCGGATGAAATCACCGGTGCTTTCAAAAACACCGGGGACAACCGTGATACGGCCTTGGCGTAGCACGCCCCAGTGGATACCGTTCTGAAATTCAAAGCGGACAACGTGTACAGCAGACATTGAGGGTACTCCTGGAGCAGCGTTTGTCCCGCGCGCGGCGGCACGAGATCGATGGTGTTGTTCTGTGGAGGGGCTGACAGCTCTAGCCGAACATCCGCATGAGTGTTATCAACTTGCGAAAGGTCAGGTCCGGGCTGCGTCGCAGGTTACGGATCAGCGCACGCAGCTTGGTCAGGCTCATCCTGGGTTTTGTAAAACTCTTGGGCATGCGCTGCCCCCACTGCGCCATTGCCTCGGGGCTTACGGGATGAATACCCGTAGGCTGTGCGGCCGTGAACACATCCCCGTCGCAGTAATGCTCGTGCTTGTCACCCCAAGGGTCTTGCCAGTAATCGAAGATCTGACTGCCCAGAATGTGTCGACCGATTCCCCATGAATGCTCCCAACCGCGCTCGCGCAGGACGCGTTGCCCCATTCCCACCGCATCGGCATCGACAACCTCATAGGCGCTATGGCTATAGGTGGCCATGAACCCTTGCGCTATCGCGAGCGTATGGTGAGCCGCGGGAACTTCACCGAGGTCGAGGCGCATGAAGGTAACGATAGGTGTGCCATCGGGGAGCACCTGCACATCGCTGGGAATAAACCCGAAATGCTTGGTGTACCAGGCACAGGTCGCCTGGTAGTCGGCCACTTCGATGACGATATGGCCGAGTCTGAGTACTTCAGGGGGAGCGATCGGCGGACGCTGCGTGGCATTGATTCGCGGTTGCTCGTGGACCAGATTCCAGGGAAGAGGCGCTCTGTGTACCAGCGTTTTACCTGGAATCTGCTCGCAAACAGCTTCCACGATGAAACCGGAAGGATCGGTCAGTCTGACGCAATACCCGCCACCCGGATGTTCCGATTTCTCGATCGCTGACGCGCCCGGGATTCGCGTCAGTTTCTGCAGATCCTTGAGCGACTGGACTGCCAGTCCGAACCCGACAAAACGTGCCTGTTCTGCACGATGGACGCGGTAGCAATATGCAGAGGGATCGGTGGCGCGCAGATAAAGCGTATCGGCGTCCTGCTGACTGACTGTCAGGCCGAAATCGGTCAAAAACCGCGCCGCCTCATTCAAGTCCGGCCGTTGAAAGATCAGGTGAGTCAGCCCCTGGGCCTTCACCGTCGGCTGCGGATGCCGGGCGGGTTGTGGTGTCGCCAACCGGTGCAATTGGTTTTTGTTGTTCATTGTTTTTGTTTTCCGGGTTTTGAGGGTAAAGCCGTCCCCGCACCCCTGAAAATCCAGGGGTGTTGTTTAGTCGGGTCGGTTAACGCGGCTCAGTCGAGAAGCGGAAGTGCCGGCAACTCTGTGGTCGCCAGCGCACGGGCCTCATCTGGCGGTATACCCAATGCTCGCAGCACCAGCTCGGCGGTGTCAGAGCCCGATTCGCGCCACGTTCTATGCCCTTCCAGCACCAGGAAAATCGAGCCGAGGACACTGCTCGATATCAGCGTCAGTACTGAGATCAATTGCCCTTGCGCAAACGTGTACCGCCCACTGGAAAGTCCGCTCAGAAGATCCGTAGTCGCCTGGCTGCTGAACATTTCGCGCAACGAAGCATTGCTCATGGCGAATTTATGGATGAACGCCCCCCAATGGGAGTCCTCATGAGCTCGACGAATGAAGAATCGAATGCCATTGGCGAGGCGCTGAGCGGGATCGGTAAGAGAGTCGAAGCTCTTGTTGACGCGCTCATGCATCTCCCTGGCGAGATGGCTGGCAACCGCCTCAAACAGGTTTTCCATGCTGTCGATGTTGCTGTAGATCGTTCCGCGCGCTACTCCTGCCTCTTGTGCGAGGTCAAGGATGTTCACCTGGGAGGTGCCTCTTTCAGCGAACAGGCGGAAGGCGGCTTGATGAATGCGGCGCTGTGTCGGATTCAGGGATTCCACGTTATCTCTCCAAAATTACCTTATGAACCAATTGAACACGCGTGTTCATTTTCAGTCAACAACGTTTTTTGAATAAAGAACGAAACCATCCAAAAAAATCATTCAACCCCATATAAAAGCGGATTAGCCGAATGATTTCTCAAGGCTCACGAAGGGATTTGGAGTTCTATTCGCCAGCTAAAATGAACACAAATGTTCAGATATCCAGCAGAAGGCCTGGCGAGTCGAGGATGACATCAGGCCTAGGGGAGCGGCTTGCCGGCGATTTTCTTGGCTCTGGCCGGTGTTACGCCCAGCGCCTTGAGAATCATCTCGGCGACCAGCAGATCGTGCTCCGCCGCCGCACGCCCCTCGACAACCGAGCGCATGGCTCCGGTCGTGCACGATACGACCAGGTCCAGGGCGACCCCTTCGTCCTCGTAAGCGAAAGTGCCCGCGCGCAGACCGTCACGCAGGTCGCCCAGCACATGGTCAGCCAGCCGCGAGCGCATGGCCTGATCGCAATGGATGATGCGCAGCAGTGCGTTAGCCCATTGATGGTCGTAGGCAGCCCGACGGACGAACATGCGCACGCCAATCGAAAGCCGCTGTGCACCGCAGTGCACGTCCGAGCTCAAGGTGGAAATGGCATCGGAGAATTCGGACGCCATGGCGATGCCAACCGCCTCGAGTACTTCGTCGCGCGTGCGAAAATAGTTGTAGATGGTGCCGTTGGATACGGCGGCCTCCGCAGCGACCTCGAGCAGTGCAATCTCCCCCACCTCCTTGCGCGCGACAAGACGCAATGCCGCGTCCACCAGGCCGCGACGGGTGCGTTCACGCTTCTTGTGGCCTCGAGTGAGAGGCTCTTGCGCAGGTACTTCTGAAGGAAAAGTGGGAGACGGCATCTTCACGCTCTTAATCGAGGGGGCTCGTTGATGGTAATGGAAACGCTATCGGCAGTGGAATCGGCGCTGGTCATCAGGATCAGGCAGTCTCGAATGAGACTGTCTGCCTCTGTGCCGGGAGCGTGGTGCATGATGATACGGTCGGGGCGAATCGCGACGAGCGTGCCTTTGGCAGCCAGCGGCAGGATGTCATGGTTCAGGTCTTCGATGAAGTCGCAACCACTGTCGAAGCGCTGACCGCTGGGTCCGATCTGCAAGAAGTGACCGCCCATTTTTATCCAGGAAAAGACTTGAGCAGCGCTCAGCAGTGACAACGGGTCAACACCGAACCCGACCAGGGTCAGGTTGTGTCCAAGCGCATCGTCGCTCAGCTGGATCCGCTGTTGCGTATTGCGAACCCAGGCCTGGGGAAACAGACTGCCACGAACCAGTTTGTCGCCACGACGATGCTGCATGAACAAACCGTTTTTGAAGATGTTCTTCGGCTTGATGTCCAGCTGTTCGAAGTACTTTCTGGAAGCGGGCGTCAACGCCAGCGTCCGCATCAGGCCGTGGATGAAGAAAGCGGCGACCTTGTTTCTCGGCATCACCAGACGGCCCATGAGTTTCGCCAGATTGATCATCGCCTGGGCATGGGGCCGGCGCTCTTCATCATAGGTATCGAGTATTGAAGGCGCGGCTTGGCCGTGAAGGACCCAAGCCAGTTTCCAGGCAAGGTTGGCGCCATCTCGAAGCCCCGCGACGAGACCTTGCCCGACAAAAGGCGGGGTGATGTGGGCGGCATCCCCGGCGAGGAAGACCCGCCCCTTGCTGAATCGGTTGCAGCAGCGCGCGTGGAATCGATACACCGCCTTGCGCTCGACCTCCAGCTCCTGCGGATTGATCCATGGCGCGATCAGCCGGGCTATGCTTTCCGGACTTTCCAACTCTTCCCGGGATTCGCCCGGGTGCAGCATGAACTCCCAACGCTCCCTCCCGCCGGGAGCGGGCATGTGCGGCGTTGGGCGCTGTGGATCACAGAGAAACTCAACATGATCAATCGCTGACTGATGCCGGTTCCTGGTATCGACAATCAGCCAATCCTCTGCATAGGTTTGCCCTTCGAACTCCTGGCCAATCAAGCCCCTGACCCTGGAGCTGGCACCATCCGCACCGATCAGGTATCGGGCGCGAACGGAATGCATCTGGCCATCCTGGTCCCGTACGGAGGCGACGACCCCCTCCGACTCCTCGACCAGATTCTCAAGCTCGAATCCACCCAGGCTGGTCACCGACTTCAGCCGGGAGACCTGGTTGCGCATCGCATGTTCAAGGTCGGGTTGATAGAACGTCACCAGTTTGGGATGGCCGTCGATGCACCCCGCGGTATTGGCCCGACTGAATTGACCGAGGACCGGGGAATGCATCTTCACTTCAGGGATAACGATCTTCTCGAAAGCGTCTTCCGACAATCCGGCCAGTTGCAGGATGCGAAGCGCCTCGTTGTCCAGAGCAATGGCGCGGGGCATCAGCAAGACCTCATGGGTCTTGTCCAATACCAGTGTCTTTACACCATAGCGGCCGAGCAGCGCCGCGATGGTCGCCCCTACCGGACCGTTACCGACGACCAACACATCGACATCGGTGGGAGGCAATTCGGAACCTTTCTTGTTGTTGTTCATCTCGAGCCCTTGTTGTGATTGAAGTCGTGAGACACGCAGGTCTCATCGTCAGGCAAGGTGAAGGTATGTAAAATTGAAAGATATTTCAATATTGAAATTTTTGTCATTAATCTTCCAGAGCCAGTTTCCGACCGATGAAGCTTGGCTTCTGAGCCGATCAGCGTTGTTATTGGAGTGACCACGTGCCATGCCTCACGGCGCATCACTCTGTTTCAGTCTTCAGGAATCCAACGTGGCACGTCCGCAGCCCCATCCGAACCCGGTCCAGCTCTGCTTCGTCGAGTTCGAACTCGACGAAGCCAACGCCTGCTTGTCACGTAGTGGAGAAGCCGTGGCGTTGGCCCCAACGCCCTTCATGCTGCTTTGCGCGCTTGCACGCCAACCGGGATCGCTGGTGACCAAGGATGCTTTGCTGGATGAAGTGTGGGGACATCGGTTTGTCAGCGATTCAGTGTTGAAGACGGCCATCAGTGATCTGCGCAAGGTGCTGGGCGACGACCCCAGGCAGCCCCGCTTCATCGAGACGGTGTCACGGCGCGGCTATCGGTTCATCGCCGGGCCATCCCCTGCCCCTTCGATACCGTCTGCATCCACGACGGTGCCGGCGGACGACGCGTATCCGGCGCCGCCATTCATTGGTCGCACCGACAAACTCTCAAGACTGCAACGGGCATGGGAGCGGGCTTGCGGCGGGCAGCGGGCGGTGGTTTGGCTTGCCGGAGAACCGGGGATTGGCAAGACCACGTTGATCGAGCATTTCCTCGCGAGCCTAGGCGGCATCGCCTGTGCCCGCGGCCACTGCGTGGAGCACTACGGCACCGGCGAACCGTACCTGCCGGTGCTGGAGGCGTTGGCCGACCTGTGCCGCAGCGACCCTGACATGCCGACACTACTGCGCGCCGTGGCGCCGACCTGGCTGCTGCAACTCCCGTGGCTGAGCACAGCGCAAGAGCGAGATGCGTTGCGGCGCGAGCTTGCCGGCATCGGTCCGGATCGCATGCTGCGGGAAATGGGCGAACTATTGGACCGCTACACGGAGCAGCGACCGCTGTTGCTGGTGACCGAAGACCTGCACTGGAGCGATCGGGCAACGGTCCAGCTCATCGACTATGTGGCGCGGCGACGTGGCCGCGCGCGGCTTATGTGGCTGTCGAGCTTCCGCGTCGCCGAGGTGGTAGCGCTCGAACATCCGCTTAACTCATTGCGCCACGAACTGCGCCAACAACGTCTGTGCGAGGAAGTGGTGCTCGATCCGTTCTCGGAAACCGAAGTCGCTGACTATGTCGCGCTACGTTCGACGTCGCTGGCGCGCGATGAATCCTTCGTGCGTGCCCTGCACGAGCGCACCGACGGTGTACCGCTGTTCGTGTCGTCAGTCATCAGTGAAGTGATGGACCCTGCGGACGACGACGCCACCATCGAAGCCCGGCTGGCGGGAATGGCGGTTCCCGAAAACCTCGCGGCCATCATTGATCACTACATCGCCAAGCTCGGGCAGGAGCAGCGTGCGCTGCTCTCGGCGGCAGCGGTATGCGGAGTCGAGTTTCGAGTCGAGACGGTTTCGCTGGCCCTCGAGCGCGACCTCGCTTGCGTGGCCGACACCTGCGAGGAACTGGTGCGCGAGCAGGTGTGGCTCACGCGGTCGCGGGTCGCCGAACCTGAAGAGACGCTGGAGCTACCCTACTCGTTCCGGCATGCCCTCTTCCGCCAGGTACTGTACGACCGCACGCCGCGCTCATTGCGCACTCACCTTCATCACCAGGTTGGCGCTGCGCTCGAACATGAGCGCATGGCCGGCGTGCCAGTCGCTGCCTCGGAACTGGCGACACACTTCGACCGGGCCCGGCAGCCGATGATCGCGCTGCGCTACTACGCCGAAGCCGCGGAAGCCGCGCTGCTGCACTTCAGCCCGGCCTTGTGCATCGGTCTCACCGAGCGCGCGCTGGCCCTGCTGCGGCGGGCACCAGAAGGGATAGAGCGCGATACGCTCGAAATTACCTTGGCGACACTGCAGGGCGTATCGGCTTTCCATACGCTCGGTGTCGGCAACGAAGCCAGGAACGCGTTCGAACGCGCGTACGCGCGGCTAGCGCAGGTACCCGAGCATCCGATGCGCGGGCGCCTGCTGCACGGCTTCGGCTATCTGCTCGGTCTGCGCGGCGACTATGCGCTGGCGCTGGCGGTAGCGGAACGCGCCGAAACCCTCTCGTGCGAGGCGAATGATTCAACACTCATGCTGGTGGCATGCATCGTACAGGGCGAGGTGCATCATCTTCAGGGGCGCACGCAAGCGACCCGCCATTGGCTGGAGCGCGCGCTCGCAATCGCCGAGCCGCTGGACATCGGGGCGAACGAGATTTTTGCGGCCGATCCTCAGGTCATGCTGCACGGTATGTTGGCCATAGAACTCGTGCGTTCCGGTCTTGTTGTGCAAGGCCAGGACCACATGCAGCGGGCGCGGACCCGCGCACAGGCGCTTCGCCAGCCCATGACCTGGCTGGTCGCCACCTGGCAAGAGGTGTTGATCGAGGTGCGGATGGGCAACCCTGTGCGTGTGGCAGCGTTGGCTAACGACATGCAGGCGCTGGTCGACGAGTATTCGCTGGCACTGGGGCGCACGGCTTGCCGCTGGTGGCGCGGCTGGGCCGAGGCGCGCAATGGCGCTCCGCGTGACGGCTACCGCAGCATCCGCGAGGCCTACGACGAACACACCGGACTCGGCATGCGCTCCGGAGCCAGCGAAGTGCTCGGCTACGCCGCCGAGGCGCTGCTGCTGGCGGGTGATTTCGACGCTGCGCAAGTCGAGCTACAGGAAGCACTACGAGTGGGGGAAGAACTGGGCGAGCGCGTGTACCTGCCGCAACTGTTGTTGCTAGAAGCAGCGATTGCGCGGATGCAGGGCCGGCTCGATGCCGGCAACACCGCAGCGCGGCGGGCGATTGAGGACGCGCGCGCCCAGGCTGCACCGTGGCTGGAGTTGCTCGCGCTGGTCGAGTTGTGCGAGCACCACGACGCGGCTACCGAGGACCGCCAGGCCCTGGCGGCGCTGGTTGAGCAATTGCCCGAAACCGAAGGAACCCAGCTGGTGAAACGTGCGCGCTCGCTGCTTCAGGCTGCAAAGCCCGTGAATTAAAGACGCAAAACCTGTGTGCGAGCCTCTGTGGCGAGGGGGCTTGCCCCCGTTGGGGCGCGAAGCGCACCCGAATCCAGTCACCGCGATTTTGAGTTAGAAAGCGGCGACCGGTTTTACGACTGCTTCGCAGTCGAACGGGGGCAAGCCCCCTCGCCACAGAGGCAAGCTCCCACAAGAGCTGCAGTGTTCCCGACCGAAGTACGACCTTTCGCTTACGACTCGACCAGGGGGGACGGCCTACGCTGTCGTCGAACTTTCTGATCCCCTGGTCTGCAATGAGCCTGAACCCTGAATCCAAGTACCCGAACCGCCTCTCGTATGTCGTGAAGCTGCGTAGCGACGCCATGCCCGGGGCGCTCGCGGGCCGCCTCGAAAACCTGGTCACCGGGCGTCAAAGCGAGTTTTCGTCCGCCGAAGCGTTGCTGGAGTCGATTGACTCCGACCTCGCGTCAGCGACCGGCGAGCACGCAGCAGATGCCGACAGCGAGTGACGTCTCCAACCTGAATCAACGCTCGACATGGCGACCGAACAGCGACGCTTCGCTGACGACTCCGCGCACACCGGGCCCTACGCTGATGCCACCTCGAATCTACACGAGTCCCATGCGATGCCGCGACTTCCAGCTTCCTTTCCACTGTCCCTCCACACCGGTCGGACGACCTTGCAACGGACCGTGCGCCCGGCTGGGCTAGCCGTTGCGGCCGCCCTTGCCACTTCGATCGCCTTTGCCCTGGCCGGTTGCTCCACGCCAGTCGTCAAGCCGTCGGTCGACCTGCCGAGCAACTACGCCGCGAGCACGGCTTCCGAGATGGAACCCGAGGCGGCGTGGTGGGAGGTCTACCACGACCCGATGCTGACAGATCTGGTGCGCCGGGCAGCGCGCGAGAACCGCGACGTCAAAATTGCCGCCGAGCGTCTGCGCGCCGCGCGTGCCGGCGAAACGGTCAGCCGTTCCTGGCTGTTCCCGAGCGTTGGCGCATCCGCCTCCGGCAGCGATCGCAGCAGCGGCTACAACTCGGCCACGAAACAGGGTTATCCGGATACCAAGACCACCAGTGTGGGCCTGGATGTCTCGTGGGAGCTCGACCTGAGCGGGCGTCTGCGCGCTGGTGCAGCAGCGGCCGACGCCGATGCGCTGGCTGCGGAGCACAGCATGCGCGGCGTGCGCCTGCTGGTGATGAGTGACGTCGTCAGCAACTACTTCACACTGGTCGGCGCGCAGCGCCAGGTCGCGACGCTGCGCGCCATCTCGGCGATGCAGGACGAGACGTTGCGTCTGGTCACCGCGCGTCAGCAGGTGGGGCTGGCATCCGCCTTCGACGTCGAGCGCGCGCAGACCGACGCCTTGTCGGCGCGGGCGCAGATTCCGCCGCTGGAAACGCTGGCGGCTGTATCGCGCCATCGTATCGCGGTGTTGATCGCCGATCAGTCCTTCAATACCGCGAACATCCAGCCCTCGAACGGCGATGCGGCGGTGCCCGAGGCCAAGCCGGGCCAGCCGGCCGAACTGCTGCAACGCCGACCTGACGTGCTGGCGCTGATGGCGCAGCTCGACGCGGCCAATGCGCGCCGCCAGCAGGCTGCGGCCGAGTGGTTCCCGCGGCTCTTCCTCGGCGCGTCCTTCGGCCAACAGGGCCTGACCCTGAACGGCGCGGATCTCGGCGCTGCGCGCTTCACTAACGTGGCGGGCCTGCTGGCGATGCCGATCTTCAACGCCGGGCGCACGCAAGCGATCAACGAGGCTGCCGAAAGTGCTCAACAAGAGGCAGTGCTGCGTGCCGAAGACGGCATCGTAAAAGCGCTCGAAGATGTGGAGAACGCCCTCGTCACGCTCGCGCAGGAGCGGCGCCGCGCCGGGTCGCTGCAATTGGCCGCCGCATCTGCGGAGTCTGCGCAGAACCGCGCCCAGTCGCTCTATAACCGCGGGCAGATCGACCTGTTGCCGCTACTGGATTCGCAGCGGGCGCGCCTGGCGGCCCGCTTGAACTCCAACGAAAGCAACACCCGCCTGCTGATCGATAGCGTCCAGCTCTACAAGGCACTGGGCGGGGGCTGGCAAGTGTTCGAACAACCCTCCAATCCAACCGCATCCGCCAAAGCCGACCGGCCACCACTTTCCTAAGAATCTGTCGTTTTCCAAAGAGGAACCGTCTTGAAGAATTCCCTTACTGCGGCCGGCGCCCTGGCCGTAGCCGTCATGCTGTCCGCGTGCAGCCCGGACCAACCCATCGTGCAGGCACCACGACCGGTTCGCACCGTTGAAATAAGCTACGACAATGCCCGTGACATCAGTCGCTACGTGGGTACCGTACAGTCGCGACATGAAGCCGACCAAGCCTTCCGCGTGGGCGGCAAGGTCGCCCAGCGCAAGGTCGATGTCGGTCAGTTTGTGCGCGAAGGCGACATCCTGGCTGTGCTGGATGACAGCGACTACCGCCTCGCCGAGGACGCGTCGCGACAACAATGGACGGTTGCCGTCGAGCAGACACGCCAGGCCGATTCGGACCGCCAGCGCCTGACTGCGCTGAAGGCTGACGGCTCGGTCAGTGCGGCCGATGATGAACGCGCGCAGACCAATGCCCAGACCGCGCATGCGACCGCCGAGGCCGAGGCGCGAAAGCTCGAACTCGCGCGCAACCGACTCAAGTACACCGTGCTGCGCGCCTCGCGTAGCGGTGTCGTCACAGCTGTGCGCTTTGAGGCGGGACAGGTCGTGGCGGAGGGTCAACCGGTCGTCTCGGTTGCGAATCCGGATGAATCCGAGATCGTCATCGATGTGCCCGAGGATCAGCTGTCGGTCTTCAAGGAGGCGCGTTTCAAGGCTTCGCTGGCCAGTGCGCCGAACGAAGTCTTCGATGTCACCCTACGTGAACTGTCGCCGCAGGCTGCAGCGCAGACGCGCACCTATCGCGCGCGGCTCAAGCCGGTGCAGGCGCTGCCGCTGGGCGCCACTGCCACGGTTACCGCCGAGCGGATGATGACAAACGTCTCTGTGGCGGCGGTGCCAGCCACGGCACTGACACAAATCGGCGGCCAGCCCGCACTGTGGGTGGTCACACCCGCGGGCAAGGGGCCGGCAGGTATCGTCGAACTGGTGCAGGTGTCAGTGTGGGGCTACCGCAATGACGAGGTGCTCGTCTCCGGGCCGCAGGCCGGCGCACTGGTCGTCACCGCCGGAGTGCAGAAGATGGCATCCGGACTGAAAGTCGCGCTTCCCGGCGCGTCGATCGTTGACGCGAACACCACGCAGCAGGCCGCCCGATGAACAACTTCAACCTCACCGACTGGGCGCTGCGCCACCGCGCCATCGTCCTGTTCATGCTCATCCTCGTCGCGCTGGCCGGTGCCTTCAGCTTCACCCGGCTCGGTCAGCTCGAGGATCCGAATTTCTCCGTGCCCTCCATGACCACCATGGTCATCTGGCCGGGCGCCACCGCCCAGCAGATGCAGGACCAGGTCCTCAACCGCATGGAGAAGAAATTCGAGCAGATCGACAACTTCGAGAAGGTCGTCACCTACGCGCGGCAAGGCTACGCGGGCATGACACTCACCGTGCGCGGCGGCACCTCCAAGGCTGACCAGCGCGAGGCCTGGTACCAGGCGCGCAAGAAACTCAACGACCTGAGCCGCGAGCTGCCTGACGGTGTGATCGGGCCGATCGTAAACGACGAGTACGGCGACGTGTATGGCCTGATGTACGCGGTCAAGGGCGATGGCGTCGGCCACGCCGACCTGTCGGACGCGGCCGAAGACATCAAGCGCCAGATGCTGAAGGTGCCGATGGTCAAGAAGATCGATCTCATCGGCAAGCAGGCCAAGCGTGTCTACGTCGAGTTCTCGCACGAGCGCCTGGCAGCGCTGGGCATTACTCCGCTGGCCATCGCCGAAAGCCTCAAGAGCCAGAACGCCCTGTTGCCCGCGGGCCAGATCGACACCCATGGCGACCGCGTCATGGTGCGCGTGAGCGGCCAATTCGCCAGTGAAGAGGCTATCCGCAACGTACCCATCACCGCGGGCAGCCGATTGATCAAGCTCGGCGACATTGCGACCGTTACCCGTGGCTTCGAGGATCCGCCCACCTACACGGTACACCACAACGGTCAGCCGGTGCTGATGCTCGGCATTACGATGACCAGCGACGGCAACATCGTCGACCTTGGCAAGGCGATGGACACGGCAGTCGCCAAGATCCAGTCCGAACTTCCACACGGCGTGGAGCTGGAGCTGGTGGCCGACCAGCCCACCACGGTGAAGGACGCCATCCTGGACTTCGGTCATGCGCTGGCCGAGGCGCTGATCATCGTGATCGCGGTGAGCCTGGCCAGCCTGGGCTGGCGCGCCGGCCTCGTGGTCGCGACCACGGTGCCGCTGGTACTGGGCGGCGTGGCGCTGGTGATGCTGGCGATGGGCTGGAACCTCGAGCGTATCTCACTCGGCTCGCTGATTATCGCGTTGGGGCTGCTGGTGGATGACGCCATCATCGCCATCGAGATGATGGTGGCGAAAATGGAAACCGGCATGGATCGCGTGAAGGCGGCCGCCTTCTCCTATCAGTCCACCGCCATGCCGCGCCTGACCGGCGCACTCATCACCGTCGTGGGCTTCCTGCCGATCGGCCTCTCGAAATCCACCACCCGCGAGTACGCGGGAGGAATTTTCTGGATCGTCGGTGCCGCGGTGCTGTTCTCGTGGATCTGCTCCGGCATCTTCACACCGTACTTGGCAGTGAAGATGCTGCCCAACGACTTGGGCAAGCACCAGCATGGTGACCTGTACGACACGAAGTTCTACCGTACCCTGCGCCGCCTGATCGACGCCGCCATCAAGCGCCGCTGGGTGGTCATCGGTGCAACGTTTGGCGCTCTGGTGCTGGCTCTGGCCTGTATCAAGCTAGTGCCGCAGCAATTCTTCCCTAACAGTTCGCGTCCTGAACTGGTCATTGACCTGCGCGTCAAGGAAGGCTCCTCGTTCGCCGCGACGACCGAGCAGGTCAAGCACATGGAAGAGATCCTGGCGAAGGACGAAGACGTGCGTTTCTATACTGCCTACACCGGCGCCGGCGCACCGCGCTTCTATCTCTCGCTCAACCCCGAGTTGCCGAATCCTGGATTTGCCCAGTTCGTTGTGATGACCAAGGACCTGGATGCACGCGAGCGGGTACGAGCGCGGCTGGTGACCTCGGCCGACCAACAATTCCCGCAGGCGTGGGTGCGCGTGACCCGGCTCGAGTTGGGGCCGCCTGTCGGCTACCCGGTGCAGTTCCGCGTCGTCGGCCCTGATACCCAAATGGTGCGCCAGATCGCCCGCGACGTGGAGAAGGTGGTGGCGTCCAACCCGAAGGTGCGTGACCTCCAGCTCGACTGGAACGACCCGGTGCGCACGCTGAAAGTGCAGCTTGATCAGGACAAGGCGAGCGCGCTGGGCCTCACGCCGGCCGACGTGTCGCTGGCGACCCAGACCGTGATGAACGGCGCAACCCTGTCGCAGCTGCGTGAGCACGAGGACCTGATCGACATCGTGGCCCGCGCCGTGCCTGAGGAGCGCTTGAGCCTCGACACACTCAAAGACATCAACCTCTACACGCGCCAGGGCACGGTGGTGCCACTGTCACAAGTCGCACAGGTGCGCTCTGAACTGGAAGAGCCAGTGCTGTGGCGCCGCAACCGCGACATGGCGATCACGGTGCGTGCCGACGTGAAGGATGGCGAGCAAGGTGTATCGGTGACGCAGGAGATCCAGCCGTTGCTCAAGGAGATCGAAGCGAAACTGCCGTCGGGCTACCGCATCGACGTGGGTGGCGCGGTGGAAGAAAGCGACAAGGCCAACAAGGCGCTGCTGGCGGTGGCCCCGCTGATGATGATCAGCATCCTGCTGCTGCTTATGCTGCAACTGCAGAACTTCTCTCGCATGTGGATGGTGGTGCTGACCGCGCCGCTGGGCTTGATCGGTGTGGTGCCGGCGCTGCTGGTGTTCCAGTCGCCGCTGGGCTTCGTCGCGATTCTGGGCATCATCGCACTGGGTGGCATGATCATGCGCAACTCGGTGATCCTGATCGACCAGGTGCAAACCGAGATCGCCGAAGGGCGCGACCCGTGGAATGCCGTGCTGGATGCCGCCATTCACCGGGCCCGTCCGGTGATGCTGACGGCGTTGGCCACCGTGCTTGCAATGATTCCGCTGACGCGCAGTGTGTTCTGGGGACCAATGGCAATTGCGATCATGGGCGGCCTTACCGTGGCGACGCTACTGACGATCTTCTTCGTCCCGGCGTTGTATGCCGCATGGTTCAAGGTGAGTCGCCAGACGGCCGCAGACACCCGACAGGAACTGGGGGATGCCGCGCTCGCTTCTGAGTGACGAGTGCCCCGCCCATGTGATGGGTAGCATTGCGATCTTGATCGACCGCTCTGCTACCCATCGAACGCCTGCATTCAATAACAAAACTGAACGCTCACCCTCTGCTCAATAGCGTCAGGCGGCGCCAGGGACATTTGTTCCCATGCCCGCCGGCAGGAACGGTCGGATTTCGTCGATTTCCGCAGCGCTAAGGCGCAACTCCAGGGCTGCAATCAGCCCGTCTACTTGTGCGCGATGGCGGGCTCCGACAATGGCGCCCGTCACGACCGGTTTGCGAAGTACCCAGGCGATGGCGACCGCCGCGGCGCTCACCCCGTGCCTTTCTCCAATGCGAGCCATGACGTCAACCAATGCCAGGTTCGCACTCAAACGGGGCTCCTGGAAGTCAGCACTTCGGGCCTTGCGCCAATCGTCTTCGGGCAGTTGCGAAATGCGTTCGCGCGTCATGCTGCCGGAAAGTAGCCCTGATTGAAGCGTGGAATAGGCAAGAACACCCATCCCGGCCTGCCCACAGAATGGCAGAACGTCCTTCTCGATGTCCCGCATCAAGGCCGAGTACGGCGGCTGGAGCGATACGATCTCTGTCACTGCCTGCGTCCGCTTGAGTTGAGCGACATCGAAATTCGATACACCGATCGCGCGAATCTTTCCTTGATCGCGCGCGGCCGCCAACGCCGAAAGCGCCATTTCAATACCTTCACTGCTGGCGTCGGCAGGAAAAGCAGGCCAGTGGATCTGATAAAGATCGATGGTCTCGACTTGAAGCCGGCGCAAGCTTGCGTCGATCTCGGCAAGCAAGGATTGAGGGGCCAGTGAATGCGAAATCTTCTTCGTGACCGGGTCCCAGACCAAACTGCCTTTGGTGAACACCAAAGGACGCCGTGAGGCCGGCACCCGCCGCAGCAATTGCCCCACTAGTTGCTCCGCATGGCCCAAGCCATAAACCGCAGCGGTATCAATCCAGTTAACGCCGCGTTCGACGGCATATTCAAGTGCGCCCAGGCTGTCCTTGTCATCCTGCGCTCCCCAACTGTACTCCCAGCCGGTGCCGGCGATTGCCCATGTCCCCAGGCCAATAGGCGAAATCAGAAAATCCGACGATCCAAGACGATTGTTTTGCATAGCGACCTCTCCACCAATGATGGAGGAAGTATCCGGCAGAGGTCTCATGACGATAAGATAGGTAATCGTATTTGAACTACTGAGCAACATTCATGAGTTATCACCCCGATCTCTCTGAACTCGACGCCTTTGCCGCCGTCGCTCGCCATCGCAGCTTTCGCAAGGCCGCCGACGAGCGTGGTGTTTCGGCTTCCGCGTTGAGTCATGCGATGCGAGCGTTGGAAGCACGTTTAGGCATCAGGCTGCTGAACCGAACCACTCGTAGCGTGACCCCGACCGAGGCCGGCCAGCAACTATTGGCGACGCTGGTCCCGAGTCTGCACCAGGTTAACGATGCATTGGCGCAATTGACCTCGATGCAGGAAGTGCCCGCTGGCAAACTTCGCCTCAACGTGGCGCGCCCGGCGGCTCGCATCGTGTTTGCGAAAGTGCTCGCACCCTTCTTGGCCAGGTATCCACGTATTCAGTTGGACCTGATCACCGATGATGGATTGAC
Source organism: Pseudomonas sp. GW822-FHT02G04 (assembly GCF_058802085.1). Classification (NCBI taxonomy): domain Bacteria; kingdom Pseudomonadati; phylum Pseudomonadota; class Gammaproteobacteria; order Pseudomonadales; family Pseudomonadaceae; genus Pseudomonas; species Pseudomonas sp. GW822-FHT02G04. Next base: position 140,135 of record NZ_JBXANU010000002.1, on the reverse strand, counting down.
CGATATCGTGAATGAGGGTTTTGACGCTGGAGTTCGCTTTGGTGAAAGCCTGGCCGGTGACATGATCGCAGTCCCCGTCGGCGCACCTCAATCGTTCGTGACCGTTGCTGCGGATGCTTATCTGGCCGCGAAGGGAACCGCGCACGTCCCCCGCGACTTGCTCGACCATGCGTGCATTGCCAGGCGTTTTCCCAGTGGCAAACTTTACGCTTGGGAGTATCAAGCCGACGGTCAACCGATACGATTGTCCGTCACCAGCCCGCTGATTCTGGAGGACGATGCACTGATGATCCAGGCGGCGAAAGATGGCGCTGGTATTGCCTATGTCTACGAGGAGCTGGCGCGCGACGATATCCGGAACGGGCATCTCAGAGAAATACTCCAGGAATGGAAAGCACCGCCAAGCCGATTCTTTCTTTATTATTCCAGCCGGCGCCATGTGCCACCGGCCTTGAAAGCGCTCATCGATTTTATCAAAGCGGGCCGAGCTCGCGAGGCTGCGTAGCCGTCGTCAAATCAGAACCTGGAACCCACGATTTTTTTCAACAAACGGAGTCACCTACATGGAAGTCATCAATCAGTTGCAGCCCGCAGAGTGTGCAGACATGGAAGATATCCGACGCGAAATCGACACCCTTGATCAGGCCGTTATCAAGCTGCTGGGCAAGCGTTTTCACTACGTGCTGGCCGCCTCGAAGTTCAAGACCTCGGTGACTTCGGTGCGCGCTCCGGAGCGTTTCAAGGCCATGCTGGCAACACGACGCGAATGGGCCGAAGCCGAGGGCCTGAGCCCGGATGCCATCGAAAAGATGTACAGCGACCTGGTGAACCACTTCATTGCCGAAGAGATGAAACACTGGGCGGCTCATCAATCCGAAGCCTGACGCTAGTGTCCTGACTGTCCGCCAAGGTCTATTTTGGTCAGCCATGACAGGCTGCGATCGGCCTGGAGCGGACAGTTGTTCCACTGCACAATTATCCAAGTAGTTTTACCCGCAAGGGGAACGACCTTATGAAGCCCGTCAGAATTCGTACCCTGCAAAGTACCGATGCTGATGCGTTGCTGACGTTCGAGCTGGACAATCGCGAATGGTTCGAGCGCCACATTGACGCGCGCGGTTCTGCTTTTTACTCGGTGCAGGGCGTCACCGACCACATTGCCGCTTATTTAGCTGATTTTGCTGCCGGAACCTGGCACCCATTCGTCATCGAAGATGACGGCGGAAACATAGTGGGTCGGGCGAACCTCAAAGGCATTGACATGTCCGAGCGGTCGGCAGAAGTCGGCTATCGGATTGCCCAAAGCGCTTGCGGACAGGGACTGGCAACGCTGGCGGTGAGGCATCTGATCCAGGAGGCGCAGTTACATTGGAACCTCAAACAACTGGTTGCCACCGTATACGCTGGAAATATCGGCTCGGCAAAAGTACTCAAACGGTGTGGCTTCTTGATCGAACATGCGTCTCGGCAAGAAGGGACACGGAAAGAAGGGCCAGGGCACGAATGTCGGTTTGGTCTTTCGATTTAGAGCGTCATTGCGAGGAAGCAGAACGAGTTCGCCTGCCCCCACATCGAGGGTGGCAGTACATCATCTCGGGCGTGCAGCATCCACACTTTGGCCGGCTGCTGACACGCATGACAACGCCAGCACAGATGTCCAGGGTTCAGACCGCACTGGCCCCCATCATGAGCAATTGATCGACAGCGCGCGACCGACCGTTTGTCGGCCGCGCGGCTGTGAACGCGACGGGTAGAAACGGCCAAGCGCGACCTTTCAGGTAATGTGGGAGATGGCCTGAAAAAGCTGTGGGCTCGGAAGGCAACAAACGGTGGCCGCAACGGTCCAACGCGCGCCTGGACACCGGGTGCGAGCTACCAGAAACATCACCTGCCGACCGCCACTACCTCTGGGAGAACCAATTGTCAGCTGTCTTTTTGCGTCAAGTTTTCCGGTTATCGGTACTGCTCTTTTCCGTTGGCACTTCGTTTTCTGTTTACGCCTGCCCAAAAGGGCAGTACGAAGTCTGCGTGGTCACTTGTTTTTGTGCTCCGGGCTCCAAAGAGGAGACCGGGTCGATTTTTGAGAACATGAGCCAAATAGCTTCCTCTGGATTACAGAGTTGGATCGTGCAATCGCGCGACACCGCGGCAACTGGCGATATTCGGACAATCCCGCTGAATATCCGAGCCCAGCTCGAACCCTACTATGACATTCAAGTGCTTGATTCGGCTCGCTACAAGGTAGGCGATGATGAGGAGCTGAACGCCGCAAACACCATGCTGCAGAATCCCGATGTCACTGCAGTCACCCTGATAGACATCATCGTCTTTCGCAGTCCCGATGATGCACTTAACAATGTCGCGCTGTGGGCGCATGAATTGAAGCACGTGCAGCAGTACCAGCAGTGGGGGGTTCGGGAGTTTTCCACTCGCTATACTCGTGATTACACAGCCGTCGAGGCGCCTGCTTACGAGATTCAAGCCAAGGTAGCCAGAGCGCTAAGAGCCAGCGTGGCCCAGTCAGAACCTCCTCGACATCCTTGATGTTCAAAGGGTTGGGCGTTTGCTCCATAAATGGATCAGTTAAATCCAAAAACCCATATTTATCCCAAAAACAATAGAGCGGATGATGCGCCTCCAGCCATTTATGTGAGAGCCATCATGAAGCGTGACACCAGCCTGACGTGGCGCCATGTCGATGCAGAGAACCTTGACCTAAACGGGATGCGGGTTGCCGTCGTGGGTGGCACCGGTGGCATCGGTCAGGCATTGAGTCGCTTGCTGGCCTCTCGCGGCGCTCGCGTCCTGGTCGTCGGGCAAACCTTTCGTGATGCTGGCACGCAGGGAATCGAATTTCTCCAGGCGGACCTGAGCCTGATGAGTGAGGCTCTGCAGGTCGCCAAGCAGCTGCCGGCGGAATCCCTGGACCTGCTCATCTTCACCACCGGTATCTTTGCCGCCTCCCAACGTCAGGAAACAGCTGAGGGCGTTGAGCGTGATCTGGCGGTCAGCTATCTGAACCGCATGGTCATCCTGCGCAACGTCGGGCCGAAGTTGGGTACAGACAGGCCCAAGACCAAGAGCAAACCAAGGGTGATTGTCGTGGGGTATCCCGGCACAGGCCAGATAGGGACGTTCGACGACCTCAATGCTGAAAGGTCCTACAAGGCCATGTCCGCGCATATGAACACTGTGGCCGGCAACGAAATGCTTGTTCTGGATGCGGTGAAGCGCTACCCGCACCTGGACGTTTTTGGCCTGAATCCCGGCCTTATCAAAACCAGTATCCGCGATAATTTTTTCGGCAAGGGCTCGCTGAAATCGCGCATCGCGGAGGGTCTGATCGGGCTGCTGACACCCACCGCCGAAACTTATGCGAAGAGAATCGTCCCGCTACTGGTTGCCCCTGAGATCGAGAATCGCAGCGGCGCGATGTTCAACAGCAAGGGCCAAGCGATCCTGCCGTCTGCAGGCATGACTGAAGCGCACATCAACCAGTTCATGATCGCGTCCGAAACACTGGTTGCCCGGACGGGTATTTCAGTCGCAGCCTCTTGATCGCGGAGGCAATCGCGAATGCCCCCTCAGGGTCGTTTGCCGCCCTACTTCTGAAGGAGAGCTTTCCCATCGCCTGAATCAGGATTAAGGTAGCAATACCTACATAACACGTAGAATTCGCTACATGGAAAATTGGCTAACGTTGATTCTCGGTCTGCCGACCGCCAATGCCACCGAACGCATGCGTGCCTGGCGCGCGCTAAAAGCCTCTGGAGCGGCGGTCTTACGCGATGGCGCCTACCTCTTACCTGATACCGCTGCCTGTCGAGAAGCGCTAACGTCTGTCGAGCGCGACATCTTGGCCATCAATGGCACTGCCTACGTCCTGCCTGTCACTGATCCTGACGGTGAGCGCTTTATTGAGCTGTTCGACCGTAGCGATGATTACACCAAGCTACGCGCCGAGATCGAAGCATGCCGGGCACGGCTCAATGCCGAGAATGCGCTGGCCACCACCAAACAAATTCGCAAGCTGCGCAAAGCCTATGAACAGCTCGCCAGCATCGATTACTTTCCAGGTAAACCGAAACAGCAGATCGATTCGGCTTTGCAGGAATTGGAGACAGCGGTCAGAGCGCTGTCTGCGGATGAGCCGCATAGCCGCGACCAGCCAATCACGGCGCTGAGCCTTGGCGACTTTCAAGGTCGTGTCTGGGCAACGCGTAAACGCCCATGGGTCGACCGCCTGGCTTGCGCCTGGTTGATTCGGCGCTTCATTGATCCGCAGGCTCAGATCCTTTGGCTGAACACGCCACAGGACTGCCCGGCAGATGCCTTGGGTTTCGACTTCGATGACGCAACTTTCAGTCATGTCGGCAACCGCGTGACTTTTGAAACCCTGCAAGCCAGTTTTGAACTTCAAGAGCCAGGCCTGAACCGCATCGCTGCACTGGTGCATTACCTCGATATCGGTGGCATTCAGCCGGTGGAGGCTGCCGGCATCGAACGGGTGCTGGCAGGGCTACGCGAAACCATTACCCAAGATGACCACTTGCTGGCTGCTGCCAGCGCCATCTTTGACGGCCTGCTCGCCGAGTTTGTGAAAGAGGAACATCCCAATGATTAAGGCTTCCCCATCAGCTGTTGAAGAGGATCTGTCGAGGCCTGAACCGATCAGTTTGCGTGAGGCATTCTGGTTCTGGCTGAAGCTGGGATTCATTAGCTTTGGCGGGCCTGCAGGACAGATCTCGATCATGCACCAGGAGCTGGTAGAGCGGCGGCGCTGGATTTCCGAGCGGCGGTTTCTGCATGCCCTCAACTACTGCATGCTGTTGCCAGGGCCGGAGGCTCAGCAACTGGCAACCTATATCGGCTGGTTGATGCATCGAACCTGGGGTGGGGTGATCGCCGGAGTGCTGTTTGTGCTGCCCTCACTGTTCATCCTGATCGCGCTGTCCTGGATGTACATCGCCTTCGGCGAAGTACCGGTGGTGGCCGGGCTTTTCTATGGCATCAAGCCTGCCGTGACGGCCATCGTCGTGCAGGCGGCCCACCGGATCGGCTCACGGGCATTGAAGAATAATTGGCTGTGGGCGATTGCGGCGGCGTCGTTTGCCGCGATCTTCGCGTTCAATGTGCCGTTCCCGCTGATCGTGCTGGGAGCCGCCTTAATCGGTTATGTCGGCGGTCGCCTGGCGCCCGAGAAGTTCAGAACCGGAGGCCACAGTGCCGCGAAAAAATCTTTCGGCCCGGCATTGATCGATGACGATACACCATCGCCTGACCATGCCCGGTTCAGCTGGTTGAAACTGGTATCGCTCGCACTAATCGGCGCCGCGTTATGGGCATTCCCGATGGGAATCTTGGCCTCACTCTTTGGCTGGGAAGGTACCTTGACCCAGATGGGCTGGTTCTTCACCAAGGCCGCGTTGCTGACGTTTGGCGGTGCTTATGCGGTGCTGCCTTATGTCTACCAAGGCGCGGTCGGTCACTATGGGTGGCTGACGCCGACACAGATGATCGATGGCCTGGCGCTGGGTGAAACCACCCCGGGGCCACTGATCATGGTGGTGGCTTTTGTCGGCTTTGTCGGCGCCTATGTTTCGCAGGTGTTCGGGGCCGATCAAGTGTTTCTGGCTGGTGCCGTCGCCGCCACGCTGGTGACCTGGTTCACCTTCCTGCCTTCGTTCCTGTTCATCCTCGCAGGTGGCCCGCTGGTGGAGTCGACTCACAATGAACTCAGGTTCACCGCACCGCTTACCGCCATTACAGCGGCAGTGGTTGGGGTGATTCTCAATCTGGCGTGTTTCTTCGGCTATCACGTTCTTTGGCCCAAAGGCTTCAGCGGCAACCTGGACTGGCCTTCCGCGCTGATCGCGATTGCGGCGGCGATTGCCTTGTTCCGCTTCAAGCGCGGCGTGATTCAGGTACTGATGGCCTGCGCACTCGTTGGTTTGGCTGTGCACCTGCTGCGCTAGAGCGCGCAATGATCAACTATTCTCTGGCGGGCACCGGGCCTGCCAGATCGCCGATACCTCCCGCCTGGATCTGACGTCGCAATCGGCTGGGCTGTCCGCGATTTCGATGGGACTATCGCAGCGTTATGCCGATGACCACGAAATGCTGGCGCACGGCTTGATCATGTATGACGCCCTGTATGCCTGGTGCAAGGAGTGTCAGGGCGAGTCGCATAATTGGCCTCCGCAGATGTGCATGTCGGGCCTGAACTTACTCCTGCCTGACAATGTCGACCGAGATCTCCACTGCCGCAATCGTGCCTCTGTTCTCAAGCCAGTGCGTGGTGTTCCTGTCCTCAGGCCAACCCACGCCCGGCCCATAATCCGTAGCAACGCCATTTCGATGGTCAGTGATTGTTCCTTGCAGTATGTAAACGGTGCCGGGTCTGTCTTTATGGTTGTGAACCGGCCCGAAGACGCCTCCAGGCTCGATCGTCACCATACGCATTCTAAGTTGGCGCCCTGCCATGCCTTCGATCTCGGGGCCAAGGTCAACCGTTGCCAGTAACTTCACCGCAACACCTTGCGTTTCGGGTGCCGCCTGTTCGTTGCTCATCGTGCTCTCCTCTCTGTACATACAGGGCCTGACTGGAAGTAAAGACCCTTAGAACAGACAGAGGTGTAAATCCGCCCGGCGACGGTCGCCGCCAAACCGTCGCCAGCCGGCCAAAAGTGGCCGGTGGTCGTGGCATGTCGCTTGTCACCGGCGTTTGGCTAAGCTGAATAAATCGGGGGTGAACTGATACCGGAGTGATGGCGACCATCAGCGGATCTGGATGGGCATCAAGACGGTACTCCCAAAGGAGACGACTATGTATGCGGTGATAAGAACCTACCTGGGTACTGATGCAAAGCAGCTTTTCAAGTTTCTGGAAGAGCGCAATGCCGACGTCGAAGCGGCCCTGCGGACAGTGCCTGGCCTCGTGAGCTACACACTGCTCAATACGGGTGATGGGGGCACGGCGGTGACGGTTTGCAAAGACAAGACCGGCACCGATGCAAGCTTGAAAGTGGCGCGCGACTGGATTCAGAAAAATGCTTCGCATATTCAAGTGAAACCGCCGATCGTGACGGAAGGTCCGGTGATTGTGCAGATAAAATAGATTCAACCGATCGATGCAACACACTAAACGCTGTGTAAACAGGAGGCGTGTTGCATCGACGGAATACATCGCGCTCAACGCCACAACAACCCCATGGGCAAACCCGATCATAGCGCTCTATGATTGAACCCCATGACGACCTCTCTTCCGATCCGCCAACCCTGCCCTCCCGGTGCCTGCATCTGCGAGCGTGAGCAGCTGCTGGAAACGCCCGGCACGGACCTGCGCATCCTGAGCCTGACCCAGTCGGAAGAAAAGCGCCTGATCGAACGCCTGGAAAACCTCCAGAGCCTGAGCGACCTGGAGCGTCTGCAACGGCGAATGTATGAGCAATTGGGTCTGCGCGTGGAGATCGTTCCGGGCTTCAATGAAGTGCGCACCATGCGTGGCATCAACATCACTTTGGGCGAACTGCCGGGCCTGTGCCGCAAAACCCGTCAGTCGATCCCGGCGGCCATTCGCCGAGGACTGGAGAAGCACCCGGAAGTTGCCTACGAGCTGCTCAACGCCAACGACTTGTTGCGTGATGCGTGATGCCTGATGGCTTGCACCGTTATCCCGATCCGTTCGTTCGAATGCCCTGAAACAGGATCAGCGGTCGTACACGCGACACGGTCCACTGCTATGCCTTCTCATGGGAGAACAGGTTTCAGGCCAGCCAGGAAGGAGCTGGAAACTCAGGCGTGACCGTGGCCCCGGCGCCAGCCAGGAACGCGAAGATAAAAGGTGCCAGTCCGTAGCAGGAGGTGGCAGATGTTATTCATGGTCCGTTGGTCCATCAGTCCGCAACAACGTAACAGCGCGATCGAACGCTTTCTCAAGACCGGTGGTGCCCCACCCGCAGGCGTCAGCATGCTGGGACGCTGGCATGCTGTCGGCGGCTCCAGTGGTGTGGGCATTGCCGAGGCCAGTGATCCGGTGGCGATTCAGAAGTGGGTGTTGGAATGGAGCGACCTCATGAACATGGAAGTCCACGCCGCATTGACCGATGAACAGGTGGCGCCGCTGCTCGCTGCCGCAGTCGGCAAGCAATAGTTGTTGTGGTGAGGGGGCTTGCCCCCGTTGGGCTGCGCAGCGGCCCCAAAATCTCTGATGTCCAAAGATCTTGTGAGTGCTAAGCACTCAAACGGGGCGATGCGGCGTTCCGACAAGCCCCCTCGCCACAGCCTTCTGATTCACTATTTTTTCATCCCGATCCGCCGCCGCATCTCGGCAGTAATCGTCTGCCGGGTTTTCTTCAGGTCGGCCCAGGGCTCATCGCCCACCTCGGCCAGGCGCTCATGCACGGTGTGCAGGTTCCATTGATTAGCGCCCTTGAGCTCAGCCACTTCTTCGCGAAAGATCGGCACCGACACTGGCAGCCCTTCGCGGGTGCGCACGGCATAAGCGCAGATCGTGGTGGCGCCCAAACCGTTGCGCAGGTAATCGATGAAGATGCGCCCAACCCGGTTTTTCGGCCCCGACACCGCGGAAAAACGTTCCGGCAGCAGCTTGGCCATGTGACTGACAATCGCGTGGCTGAAGTCCTTGACCTCGTCCCAAGCGTGTTTGCGGGTCAGCGGTACGACCAAGTGAATCCCCTTGCCGCCGCTGGTCTTGAGAAACGCCTTGAGCCCCAGCTCATCCAGCACCGTGAGGGTCAGCCGGGTCGCTTCGACCATGCTCTTCCAGGGCAACGCCGGATCCGGGTCGAGGTCGAGGACGAAGCGGTCGGGCTTGTCCAGATCGACCGACGTGGCGTTCCAGGTGTGCAGCTCCACGGTGCTCATCTGCACCGCGCCAATCAGGGCTTCGGCACTTTTGATGACCATCATCGGTTGGCCTGTCAGTGCCTTGTCCAGAGTGATAATGCCGGGTATGGCCAGATTCTCGGCGTTCTTCTGAAAGAACAGTTCGCCGGTGATGCCGTCCGGTGCGCGCACCAGCGCCACCGGCCGGTCTTTGAGTTGCGGCAGAATCCACTCGGCGACACTGGCGTAATACTCCGCCAATTGCATCTTGGTGGTGCCGCTGCTGGCATCGATCACCCGCTCAGGATGCGTGATACGCACCTTGCCCTGCCCCAGGCCGACTTGTGACGGCGCGGGGGGCTTTTTGCTGGCTGGGATTTTCACGGTTGTCGGACGCTCCTCAGTGATGTCTGCGGCAGGCTTGTCCTCGCGCAGCCCATGGAACACGGCCTGGCGCACCGAGCCGTCCTTGGTCATCTCGGCGAAGGCCACTTCCGCCAACAGAACGGGTTTGAGCCAATGCACACCCTTGGCTTCAACGCCGGTGGGCGGGTTGACCACCGACGGCTTTTTCGTCTGCAGCGGTTTCAGCTGTTCGTAAAGGCGCTTGAGGCTCGCCTCGTTGAACCCGGTGCCGACCTTGCCCGCATAGCGCAACTCACCGCTGTCACGGTCGTGCAGCCCCAGCAATAACGCGCCAAAAGCACTGCGAGAGCCTTGGGGGTCGGTGAAGCCGACTACGACGAATTCCTGCCGATGCTTGCACTTGAGTTTGATCCAGTCACTGCTGCGCCGGGACACGTAAGGCGAACCCAGGCGTTTGCCGATCAGCCCTTCCATGTGCATTTTGCAGGCGCTGTCGAGTAACGCCTCCGGGGATTCGTTGAGCGTGTCGGAGAATCGCAACAGCGGGTTTTCATTGGCTTTGAGCACAGTCGCCAGCACCGTCCTGCGCTCTTCGACAGGAACTTCACGCAGGTCCACGCCATTGAGGTAAGGCAAATCGAACAGGTAGTAAACGATGCTGCCACTTCGTCCGGCATCGAAGGCGTTTTGCAGCGCCTGAAAATCCGGAACACCCTGCTCGTCCGCCACCACCATTTCACCGTCAACCCAGGCCGATTCAAGGCTCAGCGCCGCCAGCGCTGCGGCCTGCTCTGGCAATTTGTGGGTCCAGTCGTGGCCGTTGCGGGTGAAGAGTTTGACCTCATCGTGATCGATGCGCGCCATGACCCGGTAGCCGTCGAACTTGATCTCGTAGCGCCATTCGCCGTCCGGTGCGGATTCGACCAGCGTCGCCAATTCGGGTTTGATCAGCTCCGGCAGTCTGGCTTTGCGGGCGCCTGTCAGCTGTGATGAGCGCTCCCTGCGCACCCTCGCCGCTGGCTTTTTAACGGGACCGGGTTTCGACTTGGCGACGATGGTGCGATCGCTGAGCACGCTGTCGGGCTCGGCGGCGACCACGTCGTAATCGCTTTCGGGCCTGGCCGCGCCGTCCTGATGTTTGATCAGAAACCATTGCTCCTGCTTGCCCGGCATGTGCGTGCGCACTAGGTTCCACAGGCCGCCGAGCTTCTCCCCTTGCAACTCGAATTTCAGCCGGCCCTTGGCGTACGCCTTGGCCGGGTCGTCCTGGGGAATCCACACCCCACGGTCCCAAACGATCACCTCGCCGGCGCCGTAATGCCCTTCGGGAATGGTGCCCTCGAACGTGGCGTAATCGAGCGGATGGTCTTCGACGTGGATTGCCAGGCGCTTGACCTTGGGGTCCAGCGACGGGCCTTTCGGCACGGCCCAACTTTTCAGCGCGCCATCAAGCTCCAGGCGAAAGTCATAGTGCAGGTGCGACGCGTCATGTTTCTGAATGCAGAATTGCAACGCATGATCCTTCACCGTTTTTTTGCCCGAACGCTTGGCGGCGGCCGGTTCCGGAGTCGCCACAAAGTCACGCATGCGGTTGTAATCGTCCAGGGTCTTGTTCATGGCTTACCAGGTGCTCACTGCCGGACGCTGAATCGGCACGTCTCTACATCAGCAGAGCGACTGGTCCGGAAAAAAATTCCATCACCACTGGAATTGCCCGGACAGACGGCTGGGTATATCGGGATGATCGCTCATAGCCTTGATGCGCAACTTCTTGCGCAGTTATTCGCCCCAAAAACACCTCAACAACGCTGAACGCCAAGTGGATCAAGCCCTCCAGCCGAGTGCGCAACTTCTTGCGCACCACTGCGCAAGAAGTTGCGCACTTTTTCAGGTGATCGTTGCCGAAAAACCTCTGCGTGCTTTAAAAACCACATCAACTACCTGATTTATATGGAAAAAAACATTTATGGCACGGTCCTTGATAACAGTCAGGCACCCACCGGGCGATACCGCCTCCCGGGCACCCTAACTTTTAGCAAGGAGCACATCCATGGCTACACCAGCGTACATGTCCGTTACTGGCGAGAAACAAGGCCTGATCACTGCCGGCGCGTTCACCGCCGACTCCGTTGGCAACACCTACCAGGAAGGCCACGAAGACCAGGTCATGGTTCAGGCTTTCAGCCACGACGTGATCATCCCGCGTGACCCACAGTCCGGCCAACCAACCGGTCAGCGTGTACACAAGCCAGTCGTGATCACCAAGGTATACGACAAGTCTTCGCCACTGCTGCAAGCGGCGCTGACCTCCGGCGAGCGCATGAGCGAAATCGTTATCCAGTGGTACCGCACCTCTGCTCAAGGTACCCAAGAGCACTACTACACCACCAAACTGGAAGACGCGATCATCGTCGCCATCAACAACAAAATGCACAACTGCCAGGATCCGTCGAACTCGCACTTCACGCACCTGGAAGAAGTGCAATTCACCTACCGCAAAATCACCTGGACCCACGAAGTATCCGGTACTTCGGGTTCCGATGACTGGCGTGTTCCAGTCGCTTAATCGCGGCTGACGGTTCCAAACATCGGCCAGCTCTGCTGGTCGATGTCATTTGCGCCTTCCAGGAATTTTCGCGTCCGTTGATCCGGCTTTCGGGTGTCAACGCGCGCCGCAGCACTGCACGAGGAACAAGGGATGTTCGCGCCGGCCAATCAGACTCACTTTGCCCTGACTGTCGAAGGTCTGGAAAACGATCTCCAGGTCCTTGCCCTGCAAGGTCGGGAAGCCATCAGCCAGCCTTTTGTGTTTGAGGTGGAACTGGTCAGTGAACAGCCGTCCCTGGACCTCGAAACGCTATTGCACAAACCGGCCTTCTTGCAGCTCTCGCCTGACGGCAGCGGCATTCATGGCCAGATCTACCGCGCCGCCCAGGGCGATTCGGGCAAACGCCTGACCCGCTACGCCGTGACCCTGCGCCCGCAGCTGTCCTACCTGGCGCACCGCATCAACCAACGCATCTTCCAGAACCTCACCGTGCCGAAAATCATCGGCATGGTCCTCGAAGAGCACGGCATCCAGAGCAATGCCTACGAATTCAAAGTCGGGGCGATTTATCCCGAGCGCATTTACTGCGTTCAGTACGATGAATCGGACCTGCAGTTCATCCAGCGCCTGTGCGAGGAAGAAGGTATCCATTACCACTTCCAGCACAGCGCCACGGCCCACAAGCTGGTGTTCGGCGATGACCAGACGGTGTTCCCGAAACTCGCGCCCGTGGCCTACCAGCAAGACTCCGGCATGGTCGCCAACGACCCGGTAATCAAGCGCTTCGACCTGCGCCTGGAAACCCGTACCAGCCGCACCACCCGCCGCGACTACGACTTCGAGAAGCCGCGCCTGAAACTGGAAAGCGAGAACCGTGGCGATGCCCTGCCCGACCTCGAAGACTACGACTACCCCGGTCGCTTCATCGACCGTGAACGCGGCAAGCACCTGGCCAAACGCGCCCTCGAACGCCACCGCAGCGACTTCCAGTTGGCCGAAGGCCGCAGCGATCAGCCGTTGCTGGTCAGCGGCCACTTCCTGGCCCTGACCCAACACCCCAAGGCCAAGTGGAACGATCTGTGGCTGCTGACCGAAATCCTCCACGAAGGCAAACAGCCGCAAGTGCTGGAAGAGTCGGTGACCAGCAGCACCACCAACCTCAAAGACGATTTCCATCAGGGCTACCGCAACCGCTTCCAGGCCACCCCTTGGGACGTGCCGAATCGCCCGCCGCTGAACCACCCCAAGCCACGGATCCTCGGCAGCCAGAGCGCCGTGGTCACCGGGCCAAAAGGTGAAGAGATCCACTGCGACCAATACGGCCGCGTCAAAGTGCAATTCCACTGGGACCGCGAAGGTCAGGCCGACGACAAGACCAGCTGCTGGCTGCGCGTCTCCTCCGCCTGGGCCGGCGCCCATTACGGCGGCATTGCCATTCCGCGGATCGGCATGGAAGTGCTGGTCAGCTTCCTCGAAGGCGACCCCGACCAACCGCTGATCAGCGGCTGCCTGTACCACAAGGAAAACGTCGTCCCGTACGCCCTGCCGGCGAACAAGACCCGCAGCACCTTCAAAACCCTGAGTTCTCCGGGCGGCGGCGGATTCAACGAGCTGCGCATCGAAGACAAAAAAGGCCAGGAACAGATCTTCCTGCACGCCCAGCGCGACTGGGATGAGAACGTCGAGCACGACCAGAAAATCCGCGTCGGCAACGAACGCCACGACACCGTCGAGCAAAACAGCTACAGCGAATTCAAGGCCGAAGAACACCACACCGTCTATGCCGATCGCAAAGTCGAAGCCCGCGCCAACGACCACCTCACCGTGGGCGTCAACCAGCACATCAAGGTCGGCACCGGCCAATTCATCGAAGCCGGCCAGGAAATCCACCTGAGCAGCGGCATGAAAGTCGTGCTCGAAGCCGGCAGCGAACTCACCCTCAAGGGCGGCGGCAGCTTCATCAAGATCGATGCCAGCGGCGTCACCCTCAGCGGCCCGGCGATCAACATGAACTCCGGCGGCAGCCCAGGCAGCGGCACCGGGGCAGCGCCGCTGATGCCTGGAGCGTTGAAACAGGCTGATGCGGATAAGGCTGGTGCGGTACTGACGCCGGCGCAGATCAACACCCTGAAACGCAATGCGCCGTTCTGTGAAGAGTGCGAGAAGTGCAAGGCAGGTGCTTGTGCGATCTGATCTGATGACTCCACAGGCTTGGCTGGCTGAACGGCCATTGCAGACGGGTGAGCGGTTGTACTTGATTGTTAGTGCGGCCAGTGATGCTGAAGCGCTCAAGTCGCTTTATCAAAACGAACCCACAACCCAGGCGACCCCGATTTGGGGCGGCACACCTTACGCGGCCTGGCAGCCGGTGATGCCCTACCTAACCGAGTTGAAACCCAACTCAAGTTTTCTGCCGTGGATTGCCGAAACGGATGCTCAGGACTGGGGATGGCTGGCGGTATCCACCAGTGCGCCGGATGTGGTGTTCGAACATCTGCGCAGCCTGACTCAAGTGCGCATGCCCGACGGTAGCGAGGTGTTTTTCCGGTTCTGGGATGGACGGCATATCTATCCGATTCTGGAAGGCCTCGGCGATGCCGCTGGTGAGGTGCTGCCGGTGTTTGATCGGTATTTGATTAATGGGAAGAGTCTGGAAGTTGGGCCTCGCGCGGTGCCACCGGCGAAAGACTGGCCGTGGTGGGAGGTGCCGCAGAAACTGCTGGATGGTTTGACCAAGCAAAATCCGTCGACCGTCATCGGCAACATGATGCAGTGGTTGAAGGAGGATCACGCCGATCTGTACTTCTCGTTCCCTGAATCCAACCTTCGAGAAAAAGTGGCGCGCTTCGTAAAGCGCACCCCTCTCACGGAAGAAAACTACACAGGGCTGCTGAAAGCCCACTTGGAAAATGAGGTGGCCGTATGAGCATTTTGATGGGTTCGATCGTTGGGAACCTGACAGCGAAACAACCAGATGCTCAGGTCATCGTCAGTGATTTCAAGAAGTGCCTGAAGGATTACCGTGAGCATGCCGAGGCCTGGTACGGCGGCGTGCTGGACGCGGAACAGCAATTCAAGGTCGGTGATGAGGTCCACACTCAGGACAAGGACAGCAAAAAGGAAAACACCCTTTATGCCAACTGCCCGGCAAACGGCAAACTCACGCTTGTGCATAGCTTCGAGTCTGCGCGATTTGTTCCAATCGGCAATACTCCGGTAAGGCTGACACCTGTGGTCGATGGCCGATTCATTGGCAAGAACGAAGTCGGCCCGACCATCAACAAAACCATCGACTCAACCGGAATTCTGGAAGTCTCCGGACTCACCCCCAATCAGCAATACAAAATCACGTTCTTCCCGAATCCTACCCGCGCGCAGATCGACAGCCTGTTCAACTCCTATCAGGGCGTAATCGGCGACTTGAGCGGCTGGTTGCAGACTGAGTGGAGCACCAGTTTCCTGCCGCTCTGGCAGGCACATACTGATGCGTCGATGGGTGGCCGTGTCCTGCAAGAGCTGGAAGCTGCATGGGAAGGATTTCTGAAGGCGATCATGGGTTTGTGGGGGGATATCAAAAGCCTCTACAACCTGGTTGCGCATCCTCGTGAGAACTACGAGAAGCTGAAAAACTTCTTCACCGAAGAACAGATCAAGAAGATTTATGACGCCTCAACAGAGGCCATCCACACAGCCTTGCTGATCGCCAGCGATGAGCCGCTGATGTGGATCTATGTCGCTGCCATCGTGGCGTGGGTGAAGATGCTGCCGCCGCAGACCTGCACGGAAGTGCTGGCGCAAATGAGCACAGAATTCTTGCTGAACATTCTGGTCGGTGTGGTTCTGACTGGTGGTCTGGGCCTGGCTGTGCGTGTGGGTACGAAGGCAATCAAGGGTGTGCAAAGCAGCGGTAAAGTCATAAAACTTATTGAAGACTTTACTGGCATGCTGATGAAGGTCAGCAAAACAAGCGCCACACCGCATACCGAGGCTGCTCGGCCTTTACTGCTGAATGGCAATTCGGCATTCAACCCGGCGCGTAAAGCCAACGTTGAGATCGCCCCGCCCAAACCTGCAGAAACAGCAACGCCACCGAAGAAAAAGCCACCTGTCGCCGGTGGAAAAGTGGAAACGGATGCGCAGATTCAGGCGCGCGGCAAAACTGAAAGCGCCACACGTGTCGAGCAAAAAGAGACGGTCGACAACGCGCCAAATCAATCGAAAAACCCGGCTGACCAACCCACCGAGTGTGCCAACAAAACCTGCCTCAAAGACGACCCGATTTCGATGGTGACCGGCGAGGAATTGCTGACCCTCTCTGATGGCGAGCTGGGTGGGTTGTTGCCTCTGGAATGGACGCGCCTTTACCGAAGCAGTGCGGTCGAAATCGACAGCCGTCTTGGCCATGGCTGGAGCCATTCCCTGTCTCATCGCTTGGAACTGGACGATGAAGGTGTCCTGTGGACGGACAACGAAAACCGCCAGATCCGCTTCCCGATGCCAACCGAACAACGCCCGGCTATCACCAACAGTCTGGCGCAGGCGGCGATTTATTTGGGTGATGCTCCCGGTGAACTGATCCTTACCCAGGCGGGGCCAAAAGCACGCTTTTATCACTTCAGTGCCGGGCGATTGATCACCATCAGCGATGCCTATGACAATCGGGTGCATATTAGTTATGACTTTGTCGACCGCATTCAGCGCATCGACAATGGCGCAGGCCGCGCCTTGCTGCTGCGTTACGACGACCGTCATATCGCCGCGGTGAACCATCAGCAACAACGCTCCGAGTACAACGAGCGCGGTGAACGCCAGGATCCATGGCTAACCATCCAGACCTTGGTCTCCTACCGCTACAACACGCGTAATCAGCTCGTATCCTCGACCAATGCAGCAGGTGAAACCGAGTATTACCGCTACAACGATCAGCACGTCATTCTGGAACGGCAACTGGCAGGTGGCGCCAGTTTTTTCTGGGAATGGGAGCGTGAGGGCAAACTTTCTCGTTGCGTCCGTCACTGGGCTAACTACTCGCAACTGGAAGCGCGTTACGAGTGGGATGACAAAGGTTCAGTGACTGCTTACAACTCCGACGGCAGCGAACATGTCTACGTGCATGACAAGAATGCGCGGCTGATCAGCGAGACTGCTCCTGATGGCGGGGAAACGCAGAAAGCCTATGACGATCAGGGTCGTCTGGTCGCAGTAAAAGACCCGATGGGGGCCATCACCGAGTATCAGTACAGCGATGCCGGACGCTTGATGGCCGTGATCCCGCCAGAAGACGAACCGACTCGTTACAACTACTTCAATGGTCAACTCATTGAGGTCCAGCGTGGTAAAGCGCGCTGGAAGTACGAGCGCAACCGTCAAGGCGATATCACCCAGCAAACCGACCCTCAGGGCGCCGAAACCCACTACAGCTACGACCGTCAAGGCCGCCTGCTGGAAATCCATCATCCCGACGGCAGCCGTCACCAGCTGGGCTGGAACAATCTTGGCCAACTGCTGGAAGAACGCCTGCCTGATGGCGGCCAACGCAAGTACCGTTACGACGCGCTAGGTCGGCAGACTACACGTCAGGATGAAACCGGAGCCATCAGCCATTACCAATGGGACGCAGCTGATCGCCTGACACAAATCACCCTTCCCGGCGGCGCCACCCGCGCCTTCACCTATAACCCGTATGGTCGCGTCACCGCCGAACGGGATGAACTCGAGCGCATCACCCGCTACGAGTATGCCGACAACCTGCACCTTGTCAGCCGCCGCATCAACCCAGACGGGAGCCAGCTGAGCTACCGCTACGACAACTCGCGCCTTCTGCTCACCGAGATTGAAAATGAACGCGGTGAGCGCTACCACCTCGACTACTACCCTAACGGTCTGATCCAGCAGGAAACGGGGTTCGACGGTCGCCGTACCGCCTACGAATACGACCTCAACGGTCGGTTGCTGAAAAAAATCGAGTTCGGCGACGACGGCAGCGAGCTGGTGACCGAGTACCAACGCGACGCTGCTGGTCGCCTGCTGGTGAAAACCCTGGCCGACGGCGAAGAAATTCACTACAGCTACGACGCCCTCGGTCGCCTGGTCAACGTCGACGACAGCCACTGGCCCCTCGCCTACGAATACGACCTGCAAGATCGCCTGATCACCGAACACCAGGGCTGGGGCACCCTGCGCTACGAGTACGACAGCGTCGGCCAACTGAAGCACTGCCGCCTGCCGGACGGCAGCAAGCTCGACTACCGCCACCAGCCTGGCGGCCAGTTGAGCAGCATCGACCTCAACGGCTCGCGCCTGACCAGCCACCAATTCAACGCTGGTCGCGAACAACAACGCCAGCAAGGCCTGCTACTCAGCCAATACCAATACGATGAACAGGGCCGACTACAAGCCCATAGCGTCAGCCAGCGCGAAAAAAATCTGTTCCAGCGCCGCTACACCTACGACGCCAACGGCAACCTCGCCGGCATCGACGACAGCCGCAAAGGCAATCGCAGCTACCACTACGACCCGCTCGATCGACTGATCAGCGTACGCGGCGCTACACCTGAAAGCTTCGCCCACGACCCGGCGGGCAACCTCCTCGGCCAGAATAACGAAGGCACGGCCAACCTCGCCAACGTCAAAGGCAACCGCCTGCTGATGCAGGGCGACCGCCATTACGACTACGATGCCTACGGCAACCTGATCCGTGAGCGCCGTGGTGCCAGCCAGAAACTGGTTACCGAGTACCGTTACGACTGCCAACATCGCCTGATCGGCGTCAGCCTGCCGGGCGGCAGCGTCGCGTCCTACAAGTACGACGCCTTCGGCCGACGCATCGAAAAGACCGTCGACGGCCACACCACTGAGTTCCTCTGGCAAGGCGAACGCCTAATCGCAGAAAGCGCCGACAATCGCTATCGCAGCTACATCTACGAGCCGGGGACCTTCCGCCCACTGGCGATGCTCGACGGCGAAGGTCCGCTGAAAGCCGCACCGTTTTACTACCAACTCGACCACCTCGGCACCCCACAGGAACTCACCGACTACAGCGGTGAGATCATGTGGTCGGCCAAGTACCGTGCCTACGGGAACCTTGTGGCGCTAGACGTCAGCGAAATCGATAACCCGTTGCGTTTCCAGGGGCAGTACTTCGACGCCGAGACAGGGTTACATTACAACCGGCATCGCTACTACAATCCGGGTACTGGACGGTTTTTGACGCCAGACCCGATCAAGCTGGCGGGCGGGTTGAACAACTACCAGTACGTGCCTAATCCTACGGGATGGGTGGATCCGTTGGGGTTGAATGGGTGCCCAGGCGCCAAAGACAAAGAACCTTCAGCGACAGCTGTAGACAAGCCGGAAAAGAAAGCTAAAGTCGATGATGACAGCCCTGAGCCCCCATATACAGGGACGATCCCGAAAGCGATGCAGGATAAAATTCTGTATGGCACCCGGAGCCCGGCACATAACAAGCCTATCGGCGGACATTCTCCTCAGACAATGAACTCGCCAAACTATCAATACGACATTGTTAGTACCAATAAAGACGGAACAACTAGTGTCAAAAACTTCAAGATGATTTTGGAGCGGAAAGATGGAACAGTTGGCTGGTCAGCCGCAAAGTCTCCGAACAGGCATACTTTTGCGCCTAAAACTTGGAGTGACGCAAAAATACTTAAAGTCACTGACGAGGTAGCATTAGAGCCTGGAAGGGTTATACGCAATGAACCCGGAGCATTAATTACCGAGCACACCAAAATCGTGGACGGCGTTGAATGGCAAGTAATTAAAGAAAACGGTGTAGTGACGTCATCTTATCCAACAGGAGCCACCCCATGAAAAACTACGAAAAAGACGAGACTTATGAAAAGCTTCACTCATGGATCGGTGACTCAGAAGAATCAAACTGGACTGAGTACAGTACAGAGCTTGTTGCAAAATCAGTCCTTATAGACTTCAAAAATCAGCAATGGGAACGATTAGAGCAAGAAATACTACAAAAGCCTGAGTATTGGCAACAGCGTTGCGCCGTTTCATTGGGAGAAGACAGAACAGAACAAGCGATTAAACTCCTAAAACTATTGCTTTCCAGCTCCTGCTACAAAGATGTAAAAATCATCGCAACATACGAACTCGACTGGGCAGAAGTACCTATAGAAAAAAAATACGCACCTTTCATCAGAGAACTTATAGAGACAACACCTATTGATGAGATTGAGCCAGAACTCAACAGATTACTCGCCAAAGCTGAAGCGGCAGAAAACTAATCACAAAAAACCGACCCAACAAGGGACATATTTATTTTCCATTCACATAGGAAGTAAACCTGCCCCCCCTTTCGGCTTTAGAAGTGTTACCGGACAAGTCAGTGGCACCACAGGTACAAAAGCAGCACTAAATGAAGGTGATAATTCGCATACCTACCTCAAGAAAGAAAAACCATGAGCACATTTTATATTTGTGAACCAGGAATAAAGCTATGGGAGCAACCAACTTACACCACTGCCCTTGGCTTCATGACTTTTTCATTTCTTGGCCCTTCCATTTTAGAAATATGGGCCACTTGGAAAAAAGTCACTCACACTTTAGGACCCGAATGGCCAGTAGTGATGAAATGGCGAACAATAGGCTACTCACTGGAACACGAAAAGGTTCAAGAGCTACGCCTACGCAAAGAAATTGGCAAATCCTTGACCGAAAAAGATCTAATAAAAATTAATGAAATATCAAAAATATATTCATACATCAAACTAAACAACACCCGAGATGTAAAATTCAACCCAAATGAATTAACACAGCATCGAAATACAATTCTAATTTTCAAAAAAATCAGCCCTAATCTCGACCTTATATGGGAACATCTTAACAAAGCCGACAAGGGTATCTCTTCGCAAAGCGTCCTTGATTTCTTAACAAATAGTCGAGAAACCCTCATTGGCCGATTCATAGAAAGCGATACTCATTCAGCCGCACAACTTATCATCCCAATAGCGTACAGCGACAAAATAAAGTCCTTACTTGAAAATTTAGAGATCACCAAAATAACCACAACTGAAGTACCGGACACCATTAAAGATTTTAATAAGAAAGGGGACACCCATTAACCGGTCTCAAGTCAAGGTTTGTCTAGTCCTGAAATAGGTTTACACCTGTTTCACCCCAACACTCCGTCAGCGCCCGCCTCCGCAACCCCAAAAATCCTGACCCCATCAGCCACACCTGCGAAACCCTCTCCTCGCTCAACGTACTGACCACCGACCTGGCCTGTGAACTCGAAGGCTCACATCGCAGCCTAGCGCTATCAATTCAGCAATTGGCCGCACTGGGTGAGTTGTTGGTAAACCGGGCGCTGGACAACCTCGACCCACCCGGTGGGACGTCCGACGCTCAGGAGGTTCAGCCATGACTCGATACATGCCGATTACCGGCATCGACTGCACGATCCCTTCGCTGCTGATCGACACCGCAGCGCCTGTCGATGTGCTGCATGACACGGCCGCGTATCGCATTCGCTGTGTCACTCAACTGCTGGAAACGCTGTCTATGGGCGAAGCGCCTGGCGGTGACGCTGTACTGTTGCAAGAGTTTGCGCGGGTGTTGGTCATCCCATTGCGGGACGGTTGCGACGTGCTGGATGTGGTCGGGCGGCGGTTACGGGCCCAGCTTTAATTCAGCCAATGAAAATGGGCGACTCCAGGGTCGCCCATTTTTATATCCGACGTTTAATATCATCCCTCAATTTTATACACAGAGCATTTGGCAAGAGGCTGCTAAAACTTCGTCTGCAAATTTCTTGATATAGGAGCAAAATTCTTCCAATTTCCACTATGGTGGACTCTTCCACAAAATCCCAGTCACCCCAAAAACCCAGAAAAACTGGCTATTCGGTCAAGTAGCTTCCTCACTGAGAAATATTGGTTTTGAGCCAGTCTTCAATCTATGCTGGGCTAACAGTATGGAGGCTGTGATGAATGTTCAAACTCAGACGGAAAACATGGGCGTTACTTTTGGTCTACATCGTAGGTGTCAGTGGTTATATCTACTACCTCTACGTCGAGACTCAAGGAATCCTCACTGACAACATTAATAACAAGCTGCTGCATGCCGCGCTGGGCGCTTCGGCCATCCTCGGCGACCGCTACCATGACAATCTGATCGACAAACAGTCGAAAACGGAAGCGCAAGACTGGGATGCCATTCAGCGGCTCTCCAGGTTCAACGAGTCCATGGGCACCGCGTTTGTCTACAGCGTGGTCAAACGCGCTGGGGAAGCCTATCTGATCAGCTCCAGCGCGTCGAAAAAAGAGATTCAAGAACAGAATTACGTACGTTTTTTCGATCCTTATCCAGATGCCAGTCAGGCTTTGCTCGACAGTTTTGAGCGCACCGAGCCCACCTGGATCGATTACTCGGATCACTGGGGAGACTTTCGCGCCGTGTTCGTCCCAATGAAATCCCAGGACGGGACGGTTTATGTGGCGGGTGCGGAGATGACGTTGGCGGACTACTACCAACAACTTAATCAGGACTCTCTGCACCATATCATCCTTGCCATTCTGGTATTTCTCGCCTTCAGTCTTTTGTTCGTGATCGACTTATTGCGCATGCGTGCTCATCTTCAGCAACTGCAAATAAACGAACAGGTATTGAATCAGGCAAAAAATGCCGCCGAGGATGCGGATCGTTCCAAGACCCGTTTTTTAGCCACCATGAGTCATGAAATCCGCACGCCCATGTACGGTGTCATCGGTGCGACTGAGTTACTGGCCGGCTCCTCCCTGAATCCCGAGCAAAGCGGTCTGGTCAATACGATTCATACCAGCGGACGAACCCTGCTGTCGCTTATCGACAACATTCTCGACCTGGCAAAGATCGAAGCGGGCAAACTTGAATTGAGACCTCGTGTATTCGAAGTGAGAGCATTGGTTTCATCCAGTATTGAAATGATCCGGCAAAACACTCAGGGCAAACCAATAATCATTGAGGCTCAGGTATCGCCGGATGTACCGCACTGGGTCAAAACCGATACCGATTGCCTTCGCCAGATACTGATCAACTTGTTGGGTAATGCGGTCAAGTTCACCGAAACCGGAACAGTATCGCTCGTGGTCAAAACGAGCGGTGACGGCCCTCGAGCCCGACTCGACTTCTCCATACGCGATACCGGCATAGGTATCCCTTTGGCGCGGCAAGACAGCCTGTTCAAGCCCTTTGTTCAGTTCAAAGGGCCGGCCAGTCAACGCTTTACCGGGAGTGGGCTCGGTCTTTCAATTTGCAAGAGTCTGGTCGAGGCGCAACAGGGGACTTTATCCTTTACCAGTCAGCCTGGCATCGGATCGACGTTTTCCTTCTCACTCCCCATGGAGCCTTTTTCCGTCTCGGAAATACCCCTCGGGGACGATCATGCAACGGTTGGTTTCGACTCATCTTTTGCCAGGGATTACCCGCTCGATATCCTGCTGGTGGAGAACCATCCCATTAGTCAGAAAGTTGCCTTGGCGATGTTACAGGCGTTGGGTTATATACCCGCCCTTGCGTCAGATGGTCTGGAGGCGGTCAATGAGTGCATAACGTCGACTCCAGGTATCATTTTTATGGACATCAATATGCCTGTTATGGATGGGCTAGCGGCCATCCGTAAAATCCGCGAACTACCACTGGGCGATACTTGCTACATCGTTGCGTTCACCGCGAGCGCTTTTTCGAGCGAGATAGAACGTTTCAGGGCCGCCGGTGCCAATGACATTTTAACCAAACCGGCAAACTTTCAGGCCTTGACCCAAGTACTTCAGCGTGCAGCCAACTACCGGCGACAGCTCCAGGCCAGTACTCCGGTAGTGGATGCAATTTCAAGTTGAAATGGGCTTAGGGTACAAACGCCATTACGGAAACAGGAGAACCCGACCCCTCTTTGAGTCGAAGCACGCCAATGACCAGTGTCGTGCCTTTCGCAGGTAGCTGATCGAGATTTGTCAGACACTCCAGGACGATGCCATCTTTGGCCAGAATCTGGCTGTTGGTGGCGTAAACCGTATCCTGACCTGGATCAGCGCCATGTGTATCGATACCGACACCGGCGATTTGGCGTTCTTCAAGCAGAAACTGGGTCGTAGCAGCGCCCACACCGGGAAAGTGTGGGCCTTTCGCGTCTTCATTGATAAAGCGCTTGGGATCGTTCCACAGGGCTTGCCATCCCGTATAAAACAGCACAACAGAGCCTTGGTCGATGCGCCCATTAGCCTGTTCCCATTTTTCGATGTCCTGGACGCCAATCACATAATCCGGGTTATCCCGAGCCTGGGTTCGTATATCAATCACCACGGCCGGACGCACCAGGGACTCCGGTTTATAGGCATCAATCCCGATGGCATTGGGGTGAAAACTATTGGGCGCGTTCATATGGGTAGCGCTGTGCTCGCCGATGCTGAAACGCCGCAGGTAATAACCGTCTTTTTCCTGTGAAGCCACCACGTCGAATGTCACTGGAGGGTCGTTAGGCCACAGTGGAATCGTCGTGCTAATGACATGGCTGAGGTCAATGACCTTTCGAAACTGAATACTCTGCATTCCTTTGACTTCCTTATCCTCTGCGAAACTTTTAGCGACGCCGACCGACAGCAAAGCGGCCAGTACGCCGATGGATACCCGTTTAAAACAGCTCTTGTTTTGCTTTGATCTCGCCATAACGATTGGCTCCCCCTTTGATCATTAAGGACTCCTACCCTCGAGCCCAGCTGTGGCTCCAGCCATTCTCTACTCCCTGTTCGTTGATCCTGAAGAGGTTTGTGTATTGGAGAGTATCAATATTGATCGTTTCAATGCATCACCGTAACCGTCCCGGCGCCCCACGATGCATCGACTCGCGGCACTTTATGCGGGTTGGCCATCCCGTTGCAGGACGGTTACGATTTGATGGATGTGTCCGGACAGCATTTGCGGAAGCCGCTTTAGATCTTCCAATAAAAATGGGCGACTCCAGGGCCGCCCATTTTTATATCCGAAACTTTTAAACAGCACCTCCCAAAGAAGGTGTTCGCCCAGTGTAATGGCCTTGGCAATCCATGCACCGGTAAAGAGCCCTGACACCGGGCG
This sequence comes from Pseudomonas sp. GW822-FHT02G04, assembly GCF_058802085.1. Lineage (NCBI taxonomy): Bacteria > Pseudomonadati > Pseudomonadota > Gammaproteobacteria > Pseudomonadales > Pseudomonadaceae > Pseudomonas > Pseudomonas sp. GW822-FHT02G04. The sequence goes on along the minus strand of NZ_JBXANU010000002.1, from coordinate 115,288 downwards.
AACGGGAAGGATTTTAATAGAATTTGGCAGATATGTCCTCGTGTACAAACATGAAATTTATGCACGTAATATTTCGTAAGGCTTCGCTCACACATCGTCTACAAACTACTTAAACCCACCAGTTCGACCATTGAAATTGATTGTTCTTATACCGCTATCTGCACAAGAACAATCAATACGTACAAGTAGTGATCAGCTTGGGTGCCAGCTGGTCACTTTCAGCACATCGTTACAGATCAGCACAACGCTCTGCCCTGCTTTCAGATCTTTCAATTTCGCCGAACGGCGTGGCGCCGAGAGCTCCAACTCAATACCCGGTCATCTCCAGATACCCCTGCCCCCCATGACTGCCGCTCAGCCGCACCGGCCCTTCCCAATAGGGAATACGCAAGTCCATCCAGGCCTTGGGGTTGAGGGCGTCGATGGTGATTTCGAGGTGCTGGGCGGGGATTTTAATCGACCAGCGCACGGGCATCGAACGCCCGGCAACCTTGGCGGTATCTTGCGGTGTGAGGCTGATGTCGTCGGCGTGCAGCAACTGCGTCTGCCCTTGAGCGTCGATCCAGGTGCCGGTGAGGTATGGCGCGCCGTCCTTTTGCCGCATGCGGTAGAGCATCACTTGCTCGCCACTCTCCAGGTGCAGGGAGAACCAGTCCCAACCGGTCTGGTTGGCGGTCAGCGGCTGGCTGCTCCACTCGCGGTCGAGCCAGGCAGGGCCGTTGACCGTGTAGGTTTTGCCGTCGATTTCCAGGGTGCCACTGGCCTGAAAAAACGGCTGGCTGTAGTAATACGATGCTTGGCCTTGTTCGGATTTCTGGCTGAAGCCTTTGTCTCCCTGAAGCACCAGTGGCCGGCTTGAGGTCAGTCGAAGCTGGTAGCTGAACGCCTTGTCGCGGGCGCTGAGTTGCAGGTCTGCCAGCGGGTTTGCGTCGATGGCCTGACTGCTGAAACGCCAGTCGTCGATCCATGCGTTGAACGGTGTCAGGCTTACTCCGGCCTGGCCGACGCCACCTCGGGCATAGCGTTCGGCGGCATGGTGTGCGGTGGCGGATGTCACGGCCGCATGGCCCAGCCAGATGGTCTGATTGGCCCAGCCGGATTGCTCGGGCGTCGCTTTCAAGGCGCTGCGAAACAGCGTCCATTGCGCGCCGAACTCGCGACCCTGGTCGTCCTTGAGGTTGGCGGTGACGTACCACCATTCGATGCGAAAGCCATCGTGGGCGCCGTGGTCCGCCGGGAAATTGAACACTCGCCCGGGCACCACCGGGGTAAATGCGGCGGCCTGATGGCCGAGGCCGGCGAAACCTTTTTCCGGCGCAGGCGTGTTGTCGCAGCCGCTCAGCAACACCAGTAACAGCACGCAGACTTTAATCTTCATGAGCAAACGTCCTCAGCAGATCCGCCGGTTGCGTGCGATACAGCGAGTACAACGGCCACGCCGATGCGAGCAACGTGGCGAGCAAGGCCAGGCCCATCAGCTGCAACAGTTGCAGTGGAAACACCCGTAGCGGCAAGCGCCAGCCGAAGGCCTGCACGTTGATCACCGTGTCCAGACACCACGCCAACGCGATGCCCAACGGCAATGCCAGCACCAACGTCAGCACCGCGAGCAACCAGGTTTGCCCGAGGTTGAGCAGCATCAACTGTCGCCGCGTCACGCCCAGCGCCCACAGCGGCGCGAGTTGTCCGAGGCGGCTCTGGCTCTGGGTCAGCAGGCTGATGAACAGCGCCACGCCCGCGACGCAAAGCGTCAGACTGTTGAGTGCGGCGGTGGCGGCGAAGGTGCGCTCGAACACTTGTGTGGACCAACCCTTGAGCCGAGCCTGATCGACGATGCGGCTGTCGTCCAGGGCGAAGCGCGCTTGCAGCGCGGTCAGGAACGCGGGAATCGATGCCGGCTCGATGCGCAGGTTGAAACGGCTGGGTGTCAGCTGCGGCCAGCCGCGCAGCAGGTGATTGATGTTGACCAGCAGATGGCCCTTGGGATTGCCGTAGTCGGCGTAGATCCCGACGATCCGTGGCGACCATGGACCGTTGGGCGTGGCAATGGTCATGTGATCACCCAGGCGCACCTTCAACCGCCGGGCCAGTTGTTCGCTGAGCATCAGCGCGTCGTCCTTGGCCAGCCGCTCCCAAGGGTCGTCGCCCAAGGCTTCCAGCAACGGCCAGTGCTGGCGATAGGTCGGGTGATCGATCACACCGAAGACGTCCGCCGGCCAGCCCTGCAACTGGATCGACACTTGCCAGTTGGGTAGCACCGCGCTGACTTGGGGTTGTTGTTTGAGCCAGGTGTGCAGCTCTCGAGCCTGAGCGGGGTTTTGCGGATTAACATACAACTCGGCGGTCAGGCGTTGTTCGAGCCAGTTGTTGAAGGTCTGGCGGAAACCGGCGGTCATGCTGCCGGCGCCGATGTTCGCCGCCAGCGCCAATAACAGCGCCATCAAGGCCAGGCTCAGGGCCGGCAACTGCTGACGGCAGTCGGCGACAAACCATTGGCCGAGCACTGAATGACTGTGCCGAAGCACCCGGTTGAGCACGCTGTTCAACACCACCGGCAAGGCCAGTGCGGCACCGATCAACAACGCGGCCATCAGCACGAAGCCACTGCTCAGGCTGTCGCCGAACATCAACGCCAACACCGCGATCAGCGCAGCCATCGCCGCGACCCAACCCTGGCGCCGCAACCAGCGCGCGTGGGCCTGATGCCAGGCTTGCGGATCGGCCAGCGCCAGCAACGGCAAACGTGCCGCTCGCAGCAAACTGTTGGCGCCGGCCAGCAACGCGCCGAACAGGCTCAGACCGATACCACTGAACCACCACAGCGGGCTGAGGCTCAACTGCCCCGGCACTTCGGCGCCATACAAGCCACGCAAACTGGCGGCGACGTCCGGCAACAGCACGCCGGCCAGCAGGTAGCCGCTGACCACGCCGGCGACACCACCGATCAACGCCAGGCCACCCAGCTCGACGGCGAGGCCGGCAATCAGCATCCGCGCGCTGATGCCGCAGGCGCGCAGGGTTCTGAGCAAGCCTCGACGTTGCTCCAGCGCCAGGCCGATCGCCGCGTGCACGATGAACAGGCCGACCACGAACGACAGAAAGCCCAGGGCATCGAGGTTCAGGTGGAAGCTCTCGGTCAGGCGCGCGAGATTGTTTTCTTCGCCGCTGCTGATGAGCTGCAGTTGGCCCTTGAACTGATCAGGCAGGGTCGCGGAGAAATCCTTGGGCAGCAGCAGGCGTGACAGTTGATCGGGCAATTGCAGAATCTGCTGGGCGAAGCCGATGTCCACCAGCAACACACCGGGGGCCATATCGGGTTGGGCACGCAGGGGCGGCAAGGTGACGCCGCTCTGGGCCACCGGTGTTTCACCTTCGGCCAAGCCCAACGCCCGCAAGGTTTGCGGCGAAATCCAGGTGCTGCCCGGCGCCGTGAAGAACTCGACCACCTGCTCGATCGGTAACGACCGCCCGGCCACGGCGGAACCGGCCGGCAACGACACCGGCTCAATGCCCATCAATTGCAAGCGCTGGTCTTCATGGCCCTTGAGCGTCAGCCGACCTCGCAACACCGGCGATACCGGCCACCCCGCGCGACGCAGGTCGATAAACAATTGCTGAGGAAACACCCCGCCGCCAGGCGCGCTGAGGCTGGCTTGAGGTTCGCCGCCGATCAACTGACTGGCCCGCGCGTAGCTTTCCCGTGCCTGACTGTTCAACGCTTGCACGCCAGTCAGCAGGCTGGTGGCGAGCCAGAGCCCGGTCAGCACACTGAAAAATTGCACCGGATGTTGCCGCCAATGGCTGAGCAGCGCCCGCAATGTCTCGCGAAAAACCCGCACTTCAGCGCTCGTCCGCGCCAGCCAGACGGCCACCGTGCAGCATCACTTTTTCCGCCAGTCGCGCGGCGACCCTTGGGCTGTGAGTGACCATCAGCAACGTCGTCGGGCTGTCGTCGAGCAGCTCCAGCAACAACTTCAACACCTCATCGCTGGTGGCTTCATCGAGACTGCCGGTGGGTTCGTCGGCCAGCAGCAGTTTCGGTTGCGAGGCCAACGCCCTGCCAAGCGCAACTCGCTGTTGTTGCCCGCCAGACAGTTGTTCCGGATAGCGCTGCAACAGATCCACCAACCCAAGACGCTGCACCAGATGCGCCTGCCAACGCGGATCGTGGCGCCCGGCCAGACGCGCCTGAAACGCCAGATTGTCCTCGACGCGCAAACTGCCGATCAGGTTGAACTGCTGAAACACCAGGCCGATTTCGGTGCGCCGCCAGTTGGCCAATTGGCCTTCGTTCATCTGCTCCAGCCGATGCTCGCCGCTGCGAATGCTGCCGCGATCGACCTTGTCCAGGCCGGCGATCAGGTGCAACAAGGTGCTTTTGCCACTGCCCGATTCGCCCATCAACGCCAGGCTGCTGCCGGGTTTCAACGTGAGGTCGACGCCTTGCAGCACCGGCAATGGGCCTTGGGGGGTGGCGTAGCTTTTGAAGACGCCCTGGACCGAAAGCATGAGAGGAGGCTCGTTGAAGACAGTGGGCCTAGGATAGCGGACGGCAGCGGGACCGCGTTATCGTTTATCGCCCGCTCAGTCCATCAAAGTCTCACTGCCCCACCGCCACACTCGGCACCACCGGCCCCGGCGTCACAATGCTCTTCAGATCGATGTATTTCCACGCCGGCATAGCGCCGAGCCGCGCATTGAAGCGATAGTTGAAGGTGAAATCATCCGCCGTCGACACACTCAACGGTTTGCCATACACCGCCTCGATCCCCGCCAGGTCATAGCCCATCAACTGCAGCAACGTCGGGAAGATGTTGTAGTGACTGGAGCGATCCTTGTTGGCCGGCATCTGCGCCTGCCAGCCCAGGGTCTTCAAGTCGCTGCCCGAAATCACCACCAATGGCACCAACCCCTCCTCCTCCACCGGATCACTGCCGCAGTGAGTGTTGAGCCCCGGGTTCCCTCGCTCATGCAGATCCTGCCCATGGTCCGAGGTGTAGATCAGCAACGCATTGCGTAAATCCGCCTGAGAGAAAACCCGTGCGAAGAACTCGCCGACATTCCACAGCACCGTGTTTTTGTAGGCATTGCGGTACAGCACCCAATCATCCGGTTGCCCATTGAAACCCTCGCGCGTGCCCGTGTCCGCCACCTCGACAAACTGCCCCCGAGGCAAGGTCGGGCGGTAGGCCATAAACGCGTCCGGGTATTTGTCGTGCACGGGAAAATGCGCGCCGACCTTGTTGATCACCACCAGTTCCGGCGTGCCGTCGTTGAGCAGGTCGATCAGCTTGGCGGCCGCGGCCATGTCGCGGTCACGCACGCTGGTCTGGTCGAATTGCACGAACTCGTCGATGTCCTTTATCTCGGCGGCGTTCATCAGGTTCTGCAAGTTGCCACCCGTGCGCTGGGCATCGATGTAAACCGTGCGCAGCCCGGCCTTTTTCGCGTACTGCCAGATCGACGGCAGCGTGGTGTTGATCCGCATGTAGTCAGCACGGGTGCCGCCATAGCGCAGGGTGACGTTGGTGTCGGCGCTGCAATTGGCGATGGACGCGGCGTAGCCGTAATTGAAGATGTCCACGCCCGGATGCGCTTCCTTGAGGTTGCTGTGCACACCGAACGGCGTGTTGATGTCCAGGTAGTTACCGGAAATGCTCTCGTCGATGATCAGTACGATGTCGTGGCCCACCGGCTGATCTATGCGCGCCAGGCTCACCGGCTCGCGCGGGCCGACGGTGTTGTGCAGTGCTTCATAGGTAAACAGATTCAGATAGGCCAACGGCGTGTACATGATCGGCAAGCCACGGGCGCCCTCGCCGGCCCGCACGAACAACACGACACTGAGCAGCAGCACCCCGAGCACCGGTGCCGCCGCCAACAGCGCCCCCGGCAACGGCAACCGTCGACGCGGCTTGAGCCCGATACCCAACAGCAGTAACAAGCCACTGACCGTCGCGCCGATGATCGCATCGCGGTACTGGTAAGCCGCTTCCTGAATGAACCCGCCGGAATACACCAGCGACACAAAACTGCTGTAAGTCAGGTAACCGGCAGTCACTTGCGTGTAAACGTCAAAGAAAACCGCCGAGACAAACAGCACCAACGCAAACAAATGACGGATCAGCGTCTGACGAATGTACGCGGTCATGAACAGCACAATCGTCAGCACCACGAACATCCCGCCATACAGCAACATCGGCAAACCGATGCCCAACGCCTCGAGACGGTCGAGGTAAAAGTCGTAGCTTTTGAGTAAATACAGAACCAGCAACAGTTCCTTAAAGTATCGGATCATGGTGGTGCAGTACCTCCATGGCCGTCATTAGCCGATGGAAACCAATGATTGTCAGCCATTTTCTGACACTAGCACTAAGCTATCGAAGCGCAAGAAATGCCGGTTTTTTGCCAAAAGCGTCAAAAAAACGTTGACTCAAATCTGACACGCAAAAACGCCGGTAACCCTTGTAATACAAGCCTTTCGACCGTTTATCGTTTTCTTGAAACCCTCAGCAAGCCCTCAAAACTGAGACAAATCCAGCAACGGCAAGCACTTGATAGCAAATAGCCCGTGAAATCAGGGTTTTCAGCCCGCGCTACCCGTCATTTTGCTGACACGCTTTCCCAAGGCTGGGCTATACCCCTTTTGACAGTCTCATTTCAGTTACATCCACCGTCTTACGAGGCGCGCCAAAATGGACGTAAGCGTATTTGGTACGGGCTACGTCGGCCTGATCCAAGCTGCGGCATTGGCTGCTCCCGAGGCGCCACGATCATGAAGATACTCGTCACTGGAGCCGCCGGCTTCATTGGTGCCCATTGTGTGTTGCGGCTGTTGAGCGACGGGCATCAGGTGTGCGGGCTGGACAACTTCAATGACTACTACGACCCGCAACTCAAACATGATCGCGTGGATTGGGTGCGCGAGCAGGTCGGCGATTTCCCCCTCGCAAAAGTCGACCTGGCCGACGCCGAGGCCCTCGACGCACTGTTTGAGTGTGAACAACCGGAAGTGGTGATTCACCTCGCGGCCCAGGCCGGGGTGCGGCACTCCCTGGAAAATCCCCGGGCCTACCTCGACAGCAATCTGAGCGGGTTCCTCAACATCCTCGAAAGCTGCCGTCACCACCCGGTGAAGCACTTGATCTATGCCTCGTCCAGTTCGGTGTACGGCGCCAACCAGCACACGCCTTATTCGGTCAAGGACGGCGTAGACCATCCGTTGTCGCTGTACGCCGCGACCAAAAAAGCCAACGAGTCGATGGCCCACAGCTACAGCCATCTGTTCGGCATTCCCTGCACCGGTTTGCGTTTTTTCACTGTGTACGGGCCCTGGGGCCGGCCCGACATGTCGCCGATCCAGTTCGCCCGGGCGATCGCCGAAGGGCAGCCGCTGAAACTGTTCAACTACGGCCAGCACCAGCGGGACTTCACCTACATCGACGACATCATCGAGAGCATCGCCCGCCTGATCGAACGCGCGCCCCAGCCGGCACCGGACTGGAACCGCGAGCAACCGGATCCGGCCAGCAGCATGGCGCCATGGCGCATTTACAACATTGGCGGACAGCAGCCGGTAGAGCTCAAGGACTACCTGGCGCTGCTGGAAAAGCACCTCGGGCAAAAGGCCCTCGTCGAGTTGCTGCCCCTGCAACCGGGCGACGTGCTCAACACCTGCGCCGATGCCAGCGATCTGGCACAGGCCACCGGTTTCCAGCCACGGATAGAGCTGGATGAAGGACTCGGACGATTCATCGCCTGGTTCCGTGACTACTACCCACTGCGTAGCGCCCACTCGCCATTCATGGCCGGGCTTTAGCGGAGGACTCTATGACTGGACATGAAAAAGGCATGTTGCTCGATCACATGCAGAGTGACAACCGCCTGGATCCCGAGCACCGGATGCGCCTCGACAAGGCGATCCACGTGCAGGGTCACGGCTGGGTGACCGGCCGTAACGGTGGTCGGTCCTGGACCCTGTCGCGCACCAATCGGGTGCTCGCCTGCCTCGGTGCACTGGTGATTTTGCTGTTGATCTCCCCGGTGCTGCTGGGGCTGGCACTGGCAATCAAGTTCAGCAGCCCGGGGCCAGTGATGTTCGTGCAAAAACGCACTGGCTACCGCGGTCGCATGTTCGGCATGTACAAGTTCCGCACCATGGTGGCCAACGCCGAGGAGCTCAAGGAGTCCCTGCGGCATCTGAACAAGCACGGCGCCGACGCCATCGACTTCAAGATCGACAACGACCCGCGGATTACCCCCATCGGCAGCTTCCTGCGGCGCAGCAGCCTCGATGAGTTACCGAACCTGATCAATGTGGTGAGCGGCGACATGCGTTTAGTAGGCCCGCGACCCACCTCGTTCAATGCCCATCGTTACAAGGACAGCCATCTTGCACGCCTGAGCATCTACCCCGGCATGACCGGCCTGTGGCAGATCTCCGGGCGCAGCAATATCGACTTCGACCAGCGCGTTGAGTTGGACCTCACCTACATCGCCGAGCAGAGCCTGTTGCTTGATCTGAAGATTCTGTTGAAAACCCCCTTCATCGTATTCAACGGCCACGGAGCGAGTTAAATGGACGGTTCATCGAACAACAGCCTGACCATCGCCAGCCCGAGCGAGTCCAACCTGACCTCGACCGTGCTCGACCTGGATCTGCGGATCCTTTTTCTGACCGCTGCCAACGCAGGCACGGGCACCACCACCAGTGCCCTGGCGCTGGCCAGCCAACTGGCGTCGATGAGCAACGGCCAAGTGCTGCTGGTGGACGCCAGCCAGTCGACGGGCAACCTCACGCAACAGCTGGGGCTGAGCAAAGAGCGCGGCTTTCGCGACCTGCTGTTCAACGATTCCCCGCCGCTGCTGCAGGACTGCCTGGTGAACGTCTCCAGCCTGCCCTTCCACATCCTGCCGAACGGGCGGCACATCCGCGGCACCGAGCACCTGACCAGCGAACAGCTGATCCCGTTGCTCGAGCAGCTGGTCGATCGGTATCGCTTCGTGGTGATCGACGGCGATGCGGTGTATGCGGCCGTCGACACCCTCGTCATCAGCACTCTGGTGGACGGCGTGATCATGGTGGTGCGCGCGGAAGACACCCGCTGGGAAGTGGCCCAGGCCGCGGCCCAGCGCCTGACCCAGGCCGGCGCGAAACTGGTGGGCAGCGTCTTCAACCGGCGCAAGTACTACATGCCCAAATGGCTCTACAAAAACCTGTAAGCACCCACCTGAAGGATGAAGTCATGAATGCCAAAGTGCTTGTCCTGCTGTTGCTACCGCTTGCAGGTTGCTCCAGCACCAGTGAAACCCAGAACATGCCGGTGCAGATCCTCACGGCCGAGCCGGCCAACGCCCAGGCCACCGATATGCCCAAGGTAGAACAGACCTTGCGGCCCAAGGACGTGCTGGATGTGATCTTCCACGTCAGCACCAGTGGCTCGGAGGCTTACCGCATTCAGCCCGGTGACCAGGTCGCGCTGAACTTCACGGCGGCCAGCCAGCTCAACGGCACGCAACTGGTGCTGCCCGACGGCACCATCGAACTGCCAGGGGCCAACACTTCGGTGAAAATCGGCGGGATGACCTCGGTCCAGGCCCGGGAGGAAATCCAGCGCGCCTATAACCGCAAAGCCCTGTTCCAGCCCAATCGCAACCAGTTGACCGTGCTGGTCACCAGCCCGCTGAGCAACGAGCAAAACCTCAAGAGCGCCCTTAACCACCCTGCTACCGGCATGAGCCGGGAGATCACCGTGGGTAACGACGGCTATGCGAGTTTTCCGGAGATCGGCTCCGTGCCGCTGCAAGGCATGACCGTCAACCAGCTCGAAACGTTCCTCAATCAACGTTACGCGCAATTGCCGGGACGGATGACAGTCGACGTCATGCTCAAGTCCACATCGGGCAACGAAATCTATGTGCTGGGTGAAGTCGGGCAGCCGGGCTCCTACCCGATTCGCCGCCCGGTCTCGGTGCTCGAAGCGTTGACCCTGGCCCGTGGCACCAGCGTCAAGGCGCGCCTCGATTCGGTGGTGATCATGCGCCGCAACGGCAACCAAGTGCAGGCCGTGCGCTACGACGTGGAGAAAGCCTTGTCCGGTGATGCGTCGCAGATTGCTTACCTGCAACCGGACGACATGCTCTACGTGCCCAAGACCAAACTGGCCAGCGCCGGTGAACTCGCGCGGCAACTGGCGGACGTGGTGTTGTTCCAGGGGGTCGGCTTCAGCTTCGGCTACCGCGTCGACAACAAAGGCAGTAACAACTAAAGCTCAGGAGACCGATCATGAACCCAAAGGAAAACTACCTGCATGAGTTCTTCAGGATTTTCTTCGCCAACAAGCGGTTGGTGAAGCGAATCTTCCTGATCTTTGCAGTGATCGCCCTGCTCCTGCCGCTGGTGCTCAAACAGAGCTTCGATATCACCGCGCAGGTGCTCGTGCAGTCCAAAAAACTCTCTCAGGGAGACGCCACCACATCCCTGACCCAGGGGGATGCCTCTTTCATTCCGCCGTCACTGGCGGATATGGAAACAGAGAGCAATATCCTGCGCTCGCCGGCCCTGATCCGTCAGACCATCAGCGACCTGCAGGCCAAAGGCGAGTACACGCCCAACCCCGGGGCCTTCAACAAACTGGTGACCGTACCGATCCAGAGTTTCGTGACCAACCCCTTGCGTGAATACGTGATCAACCCGGTGCGCGGCGCGCTCGGGCTTGCAATCGATCCGGTGCGGGACACCAGCCTGGATACTTTCACCCAGGAGGCCATCGATAACCTGAAGATCGACACCCTGCCCGGCTCCAACGTGATCTCCATTATCTACAGCTCAAGCGATCCGGCCCAAGGCACCCGGTTTGTCGCAACGATGTTGCAAAACTACCTGGCCAGCCGTCAGGAACTGCAATCGATCGACCTGCCACAGAGCTTCTACGAAACCAAGAAGAAGCAGTATCAGGGGCGGCTCGATGGCCTGGAAGGCACTCGACTGGCGTTGCTCGAGAAGATCGGCGCGTCCGATCCGAAGGAAGAAATCACCTTCCGCCTCAACGCCATCAACACCGAGGAAGAGAACCTGAACCAGTATCAGGATCGCCTGTTGCAAAGCCAGCGCTGGCTCGACTACCTGAAAACCGCGCTGGCGGCAGCCAACAATACCACTCGGCTCAACGACTACACCTTCCCCTTCACCTTCACCACCACGGTGGACAACATTGCCTTCGAAGACCGGGAGATCCGGCAGATCGGTGAGCAACTGACGACTCAAGTCAGCCGCTACATGAACGACCTGGCGGTGTTCCAGCCGGGCAGTGAACCGATGCTGCTGGCCCGTGAGCAAATTACCCGCACCCGCCAGCAGTTCCTGAAAATCGTCAGCAACCGGATTCAGGAGCGCACCAGCGACCTGGCGATTGTCACCTCAGTGATCAACCAGAAAACCGCGCGCATCGCCGAGTTCAAGAACCGCATCCACCAGTTGCAAGTGGCGCAGAGCAAGCTGCAGCAGATGGATACCGAGATCAATGCCTTGCACGCGGCGTTCTCCACCTACGCCCAGCGCTTTGCCGAAAGCAGCACCGCCCGCGCGCTGGACAGCGATTTGTCCAACGCCCGGGTGCTCAGCCCGCCGTTCGAACCGACCGAGGTGGCGTTTCCCAAACCGCTGCTGATCATTCCGTTCGGGATGCTGACCGGCCTGCTGCTGGCGATTGCCTTCGTCTACGTGCGTGAGTTCTTCGATCACAGCTTCAAACATCCAGCGCAAATCACCCATGAACTGGGCTTGCCGGTGCTGTTGGTGATCAACGATCAGGACGCCTTGCCGAACAACCCGCACAAGAACTGGACCGTGCCTAGCCTCATGTATTGGGTGCGCCATTGAACGGGCCGCTCAGCGCCAGCGCGCTGCCGATCATGCATTTGATCAGCAGCGGCGGCTTTTATGGCGCTGAGCGGATGTTGCTGGACCATTGCCTGGCGACGCCGGGACACCACCAGGTGCTGTTTCTGGATGCGCCGCCGGCCCTGATCGACCGGTTCCGCGAGGCCGGGATCGACTGCCGCGCTTTCGCGGGAATTGGGCAATTGCTGGGTCATTTACGTTATCGGCGGGCTGAACATCCGCTGATCAATACGCACAATTTCAAAGGTCTGGTGTTTGGCTGGGTCGGCGCGACATTGTTTGACTTGCCGTTGGTGATTACCCAGCACGGTTTCACCCCGCGCAGTCGCAAGCAACGCTTCTACGGCTGGCTGAGCCTGCAACTGTGCCGCACGGCGTCGGTGGATCGGGTGGTGTGCGTGGCCGAAAGCATCGCGGTGCTGCACCGCAAAGCCAGTGTTCGGAAGGAGAAGCTGCAAGTGATTCCCAATGGTCTGCCAACCGCCAACGGCCTGCTGCCCCACAACGCCAGACACCCGCGCTGGCTGGCGGGCTACGTCGGTCGGCTGACCCATGAAAAAGGCCCGGACCTGTTTCTCGATGCGCTGATTGCGCTGTGTCAGCGACATCCGCAACTGGACGCGGTGATGCTCGGCGACGGTCCGGAACGGGAAACCCTGCTGGCGCGAATTGCCGCTGCCGGCTTGCACAACCGCATCACCCTGCCGGGTTACCAGACCGACATGAACCGCTGGTGGCCGCAACTCGATGCGCTGGTGATCAGCTCGCGCACCGAGGGCACGCCGATGATTTTGCTCGAAGCGATGCAGGCCGGAGTGCCGGTAGTAGCGTTCAGCGTCGGCGGAATTCCCGATGTGCTGGAGGACCGGCACAACGGCCTGCTGGCGCCCCCCACCGACAGCGTCGCCCTCGCCCGGCAGCTCGACACGCTGCTGAGTGAGCCGGCACTGGCTGGCGAACTGATCGACAACGCAAAACGTACGCAACAGGACCGTTACGACCTGAAGGCCTTGGCCGAACGCTGGTCGCAGCTTTATATCCGTACTGCACGGGAGGCACGCACGTGATCTTTCCGCTCTCGATCGTCAGTCTGCTCGCCCTGGTCTGCCTCGGTTTGCTGGCCAGCCCTTACCCCTATCTGGCGCCAGGCGCGGTGCTGGGCATGGTCGCTGTCGGTGTGCTCTACCGAAAACCCGCCTGGGGGTTGTTGGGCATCGCGGCGCTGGTGCCGTTCGAAGGTTTCTTCAAGGGCAACGCGCTGTCAGGCACCAAATTCATCGGTGCGTCACTGGCACTGGTCCTGATGTTGCAACTGGCCATTCACCAGATTCCGTCCGAGCGCCTGCGCAGCAACATCTGGCGCTATCTGATCGGATTCATGGTGTTGTACGGGTTGAGTATGATCAATACCGACAACATGGACATGTCCCAGAGTCATCTGCGGGACATGAGTGTCGGCATGGTGCTGTTTGTGATCACCTTGCTGATCGGCCGTGAGTTGAACCTCGATCTGTTCGCCCGGCTGGTGACCCTCAGCGTTGCCGCGACCTCTGTGCTGGCGATGTTCTCCACCAAGTATCAGGACCAGGGCCGCGCCGCCGGGCTGCTGGAAGACGCGAACTCGTTTGCCCTGCTGATCGCCTTCGCCGTACCGTTGGCCCTGCTGCTGGTGATCCGCGGCCCGAACCTGTTGCACCGATTGTTCTGGGGCGGCTGCTGCATTTTGCTGCTGGGCGGCATGACCAAAACCGATTCCCGTTCCGGACTGGTGGTCCTGTTCCTGAGCTTGATGATCGGCGCCTGGCACTACCGCGCGCAGTTGCCACGCATCCGGCCGCGCCACTTGGGTTTTGCCATGCTCGGCCTTGCGATCGTGATCCCGGTGGCGACTTATTCGATGCCGGCTGGTTACCTCAAGCGCATCCAGTCCTTGAGCGTCTTGAAAGAAGGCTCCAAAAGCCAGGACGAATCCCTCGGCCGCCGCGCGTCATACCTTGTGGTCGGCAGCCAGATCATTCGTGAGCATCCGTTACTCGGTTCCGGCCCCGGCACCTTCCCGCTGCACTACGCCACCTCCGGTTACGCCAAGGTGTTTTCAGCCAACCGCAAGCCCGGCGACTTGTACCGTCGCGCTCACAACACGTACATGGAAATCTTCAGTGAACTGGGGATTCCCGCCGGGCTGCTGTTCGTCGGCATGCTGGGCCTTGGGATGTATAACCTGGTCCGCGCCCGTCAAGCCTGGATGCTGCGACGGGATTGGGAGCAGGCCGACCTGATCACCCACCTGGGCATAAGTTATCTGTCGTTGACACTGTTTTTGATGTTCCTCAGCGCACCGAACCACAAGTACCTGTGGATCATGCTCGCCCTGACCTGGGTGTTGCGCCTCAAGGCGCAAGAACGTCCGCTGACGGAGCCCGTGGCATGAACCGCATCAGCATTGCCATCCCGATGTACAACGAGGCCAGGCACATCGGCCGCACCTTGCTTGCCGCGAAAAAAGCCGCGCAGGCTGCCGGGATGGAATGCGAGCTGATTGTGGTCGATAACGGCTCCGACGATCAGGGCCCGCACATCGCTCGCCAGCTCGGGGCGCAGGTGCTGGTGCTGCCCGGGCTGCTGATCGGCGCCCTGCGCAATCGCGGAGCGGCAATGGCGACAGGCGAATGGCTGGGCTTCATCGATGCCGATATCGAGATGCCCGAGGACTGGCTCACGCTGTTGTTGAGCATCCAACACGCGGTTCAGGTCGACGTCCTGGGACTGGACCTGCACACCCCGACCGAAGCCCCGTGGTATGCCAATGCCTGGCAACGCCGCACGTTGCGCCCGAACGATGAAACGCTGAAAACAGTGCGATGGCTGCCCAGTTCCAATCTGTTGATGCGTCGTCCATGGTTCGACAAAGTCGGCGGCTTCAACGAAAACCTGCGCACTGGCGAAGACAAAGATTTCACCATGCGCCTTTCCCACTCTGGCGCACGCCTGCTGTCCGTCAACCAGAGCGTTGCCCTGCATTGGGGTTACGAGAGCAGTTGGCGCGAATGGATGGGCAAGGAGTTCTGGCGTCAGGGCAGTCACCTGCAATTACTGCGCAGCCACGGCATGAGTCTGCGTTTACTGCGTTTCCCGATGCTGTCGATCATCGCCTGGGTGTTGGATTTCATGGCGCTATCCGCCCTGTTCAACGGTTCCCCCCGACTGGCGCTATTCATGCTGTTCGTCACCAGCCTGCCAGCGCTCGCCCAAAGTCTGCGGCAAAGCCTGAAACACCGCGACCTGCGCCTGATGCTGCAACTCTGGGGCCTGCATTGGGTGCGTCTGCACCTGGCCGGTGCCGCGCTCATCCTGAGCCTTTGTCGCTGGAATGCCAGGAGACCCGCCCGTGGCTGAATTCGTGTTCTGGTGGTGCCTGTTATTGCCGGTGTATGCCTGGCTCGGCTACCCGCTGCTGCTGACGCTGCTCTCGCCGTTGTTTGCGGCGCCCCGTCATGAGCCAGCGCAACCGATGAACGTGAGCATCGTCATTGCCGCGCACAACGAGGCCCAGTACATCGAAGAGAAGCTGCGCATCCTGCTCGCCCAGGATTATCAGGCGCGCTCGCTACAGATCATTCTGGCCAGCGACGGCTCCACCGACGACACCGTGGCCTGCGCCCACAAGGTCATCGACCCGCGCATCAGCGTGCTCGACCTGCCCCGTCAGGGCAAGGCGGCCACCTTGAATGCCGCCGTCACCCTGAGCACGGGCGAAATTCTGGTGTTCACCGATGCCGACAACCAATGGTCGACCGACACCCTCGGCCAATTGCTCGCGCCCCTGGCCGATCCACAGGTCGGGGCCTGCGCCGGGCACATGTTGATCCCGGTGACGGGCCAGGGCCTGAGCCTGGGCGACAGCCTTTATCGGCACTACGAAGGCTGGCTGCGCCTGGTGGAAAACCGCACCGGCTGCATGGTCTCCGCCGACGGCGCCCTGCTTGCCCTGCGCCGCGAGTTGTTCCAGAACGTGCCGGCGGAGGTCAACGATGATTTCTTTATCAGCACCTGCGCGCCGGTGGCGCTCAAACGCATTGTCTATGTGCCCACAGCCCGGGTGATCGACCAGGGCGTCGATGAGATCGACAAACAATGGCGCCGTCGTCTGCGCGTCACCGTCGGCGGCCTGCAGAGCCTGGCCCAGCGTCGGGAACTGTTGAACCCCTGGCGCCATGGCTTGTATGCGATTGCGCTGATCAGCCACAAACTGATTCGACGCCTGGCACCGATCCTGTTGCTGCCGTTGTTGCTGAGCAACTTCTGGTTGTGGGACGTCCATGGCTTCTATCGCCTGAGCCTGATCGCGCAACTACTCGGTTATGCGGTAGCCATCGCCGGCCTGCTGGATGTGCAACACCGTTTGCCCAAACCCTTTCGCCTCGCCGGCTTCTTTCTGGTGACCCTTGCCGGGATGAGTATCGGCCTGTGGCAGTTCCTGCGTGGACAGCGGTACGCGCAGTGGAACCCCGAGCAAAATCGTTGAAAGGACCGCGCCATGGCGATCAGACAATTACTAAAACGCACCAGTGGCTGGCTCTATCTCAACTCGCCGGTAGGCCGTCACCAACTGCACGGTGCCGGGGTGATCCTGATGCTGCACCGGGTGCTGCCCAATGACCGCGCCGCCGACCTGCCCCATCGCAATGAACTGTGCGTCGGACCGAAAGGCTTTGCTCACCTGCTGCTCTGGTTGAAAAAACACTTCGATTGCGTGCCGCTGATGGAAATTCTGCAACCCGGCACCGCCATGTCGGAGCGCCCCAAAGTCGCGCTGACCTTCGACGATGGCTGGCGCGACAACGCGCTGAATGCCTTCCCGTTGCTGAAAAGGCATCAGATGCCGGCGAGCATTTTTCTCTCCACCGATTTCATCGGCAGCCGGCAACGCTTCTGGTGGGAAAGCCTGGGGGAAACCCTGTGGCACAGCCACGGTGAAAAAGCCCGGACGCACTTGATTGAATGCCTGCGACAGATCGGGCGACCGTTACCGGTGCTGCTCGATGATCTGGATGTGCAGCGCCGTAGCCTGGCGCTTTTGCATTTTCTGCAAAGCCTGAAAAACCTGCCGCCGGGCGAACTGAGCCGGCTCACCGACCAATGCCCTGAAGAGTCGTTGCCCCAGGCCCTGGACTGGCATCAAGTGCGCGCGCTGGAAGCCAGCGGGTTGATCCGCTTCGGCCCTCACGGCGCCAGCCACACGATCTTCACCGCCCTTGACGATCAACACCTGGATGAAGAACTGAGCCGCAGCCGCAATGCACTGTTGAACGGCTGCAACCGGCCGCTGCCGGTCTACTGCTACCCCAATGGCGACCATGATGCGCGGGTGCGCGAACACGTGGCCGACCACGACTTTCCGTTTGCCCTGGGCACCGCCAGCGGGATTTACCGTGGTGTCGGCGATCCATTGGCCTTGCCGCGGATCGGCATCAGCCAGCGCACGGCACGCAATCCGGAATTGCTGTCGTGGCGTATCTACCGCGGAGCCCGGCCATGAGTCGCAGCCACTACCTCAAACACCTGGCCCTGAGCATGGGCACCAAACTGGCGATGATCGGCTTGCGGCTGCTGCGCAACGTATTGCTGGCGCGGATTCTGGGGCCCAGCGAGCGCGGCCTGTTTGCGCTGCTCAGTACCCTGCCCGATTTGATCAGTGCCGCCACCAGCGGCGGGCTGAATTCGGCGGTGGGTTATCAGGCGGCCAAGCAACGGCCGATGGGTTTGCTGCTGAGCCAGGTGCTGGTGTTCGGTTGCCTGCTGGCGGGTTTGCTGACGTTGCTGGTGGTGGCGCTGGTGCGCGAGTTCGGCAGCGAACTCGACATCACCACGCAACTGGGATTGCTTGCCTGGCTGTTGCTGCTGGCGGTGCCGCTGACCGTGCTCAAGAGCGGTCTGCTGACCTTGCACAACGCGTCGGGCGGAGTGGTGGCGTTCAATGCCTTGCGGCTGGTGGAATCGCTGGCGCCACTGCTGCTGTTTATCGCCTTGTTCTGGATGTGGAAAGACGCCGCGCTGGAGGCGGCGCTGATCAGTTGGCTGGCCGGCATCAGCCTGGTGGTGCTGGCCGGTTGGTTCTGGCTCAACCGTGCGCAACCCTTGACGTTGCAATGGGACCGCGCCAGCCAGAAAGAACTGTTGCGCTACAGCGCCCGTAGCCATCCCGACTTATTGTTCCAGCAAGTCATTCTGCGCTCCGATTACCTGTTCATCGGTGCCTTGCTCGGCAGCACGGCGTTGGGTCATTACGCCATGGCCAGCGCTGCCGCCGAGTTGCTGCTGATCGTCCCGGAAGCGGTGACCACGCCGCTGATGAAACGCCTGCTGCAACAAGACGAAGGCATGGATCGCCTGACACCGTTGGCCCTGCGCCTGACCGCCACGGTGATGCTCGGTGCCTGCCTGACCATGGCCGTGATCGGGCAATGGCTGATCGTCACGCTGTTCGGCATTGCTTATCAACCGGCCTACCCAGCCTTACTGGCGCTGCTGCCGGGGCTGCTCGGCCTTTGCTATGCGAGCATCCTGCGCCTGGACTTGCTGGGCAAAAATCGCCCCGGCACGGTTTCGCTGTTGGTGGGCCTCGGCGCGCTGCTGAACCTGGCCCTGAACCTGTTGCTGATCCCGATGTATGGCATCGTCGGCGCCGCGGCGGCTTCGTCCATCGCCTACCTGGCGGTGACCGTCGCACTACTGGTGATGTACTGCCGGTTGAGCGGCGTACCGGCCTGGCAAACCCTGATCATCCTGCCCAGCGATGTGGCACCGATGCTGCAGATGCTGCAACGGAAATCGGCATGAAACGCCTGGTGCTGCTGTTGAGCCTGGGTCTCGGTTTGAGCGCTCAGGCGGCACCCATGCGCTGGGCCGACATTCGCGACGGCAGCCTGTACCTGCAAGCGGATCGCCCCGACACGTTGACCATCCAGTGGGTCCCGGCGTGGCAGGCCGATGCCAACGAAGAACACCTGTACCTGCTCGACGGCAACGGCAACCTGAAGGGTGATCGCCTAATCGCCGCCAGTGAAACACGCGGCAAGCAGAGCTGGCCGCTGGCGCCGGGTGCCGCCAGTTATCGACTGGAAATTCCGGGCTACAGCTTCCGCCGCTACACCGTCGAACACGACGAACGCACCGTGGCATTGTTCGCCCCGGCCAAGGTGCATTTCAGCGCCGAAACCCGTGGCGGCGATGAGCTGTATTTCAAAGTCGCACCGGGGGAACACGCCGTGCTGGCCGGCAAGTTTCACGGTGGCGTCAGCGCTCTGCTGGCCCAACGTGTGGGCGATAACAAACAAGTGACGCTGGCGCTGAAACCCTATCGCGCCTATTGGCAATTCGATCAGCTTGAACTGCCCGTCACCCAGGACGAACAAGTCTGGCGCCTGCGCCTGCAAGGCAGCGGCAAGGTCGCGTTCTGGCTCGATGGCACGACGAACCTGTTCGCCCAGAACCCGCAGCAACTCAAGCCGCTGCGCGAGGACGATGGCCAGACCCGGCTGACCCTGCATAAAGAGACGCTCGGCCCGACCCCGAACCTGGGCATTTACTTGCCCTACGTGCTGCCACCGCAATCCAGTTTCGCGGCGCTCGACGCCCTCAAGCCTCAGGCGGGTTCCTATTACAGTTTCGTCGACGTCACTGCGCAAAATCCGCACCACGAAGATGCGTTCCGCCAGCTCTATCAGAACCGCTTCGGTATCACGCAGGACATCACGCTGTTGGCCGGCAGCCAGCGTCAGGCCGATCTGCGCGCCGACACCATGAGCAACGCCGGCCTCGACGCCTGGCTCGCCGCCACCCGCGCCCTCGGTGGCAGCGGCACTCACTACATCGCGTTCGCCGACGAGCCGAATCTCAACTACTCGAGCTACGCCAACTACCAGGCGATCTTCAACAGCATGGCCCGGCAAGTGCGCAGCGATCCGGCCAACGCCAAGGCCGGCATTCGCATTGCCATGCCCGCCAGTTCGCGCTTCGTCAACGGCCCGTTCACCGACGATGCTGCCGACAAGCGCGGTATCGACTGGGCACGGCGCCTGCTGGCCGAATCCGGCGAGCAGATCGACGCCCTCGCCTGGCATGAATGGATGGTTCGCGACCTGCTGGCGACCCGGGTCTACCGCGACAGCGTGCGCCGCGCCGCCGAGCTGGTGGGCCTCGATGCCAAGGGCCGGCCACGCAAGGCCTTGCTGCTGGACCAGACCAACCTGTCCAGCGGCTCAAGCCTGAGCCCCTACGATCAGGAAACCCACTTCGCTTCGCTGTGGTGGGCCTCGGTGGTCATCAACTCGGCGCAGGACGGCTTGCTGGACATGCTCAACTGGTTCCAGGCCGCCGACGAACCGAACTACCCCAAAGGCATGGTGCGGGTGCTGGGCGGCGATCGTTTCGAGCTCAAACCGGTGGGCCTGGCCCAACAATTCATCCGGCAGCACTGGCTGAAAAACGTCATGCGCCTGGACAACGACGCCTTCGAAGTCGACGTGCTGGCGATGGCCACCGAGCGCCAACGCAGCCTGTTGGGCGTCAATAAGGGCGCGCGCTTGCAGCGTGTCGATCTGGCCGGGGCGACATGCCCGCTCACCAAGGGAGCGCTGGTGTATTTCGGTGCCGACAGCCGCAGTCGCGAAGGCAAATTCAACTGTCAGGACGGTCGTGTCAGCTTCGACCTGCCAGGGCAAACCCTGTTCGCCCTGAGCTGGAGCGCCTCATGAACGTCCATGAGTTATGCGGCGGTCTGAACCTATGATGGCTCGATTTGAATGGCGCACGTCGCTGTGCGCTCCGGACTTTCCAACAGCCGCTTATGAGGGGTTGCGCTGGCGCATGACGGACCACACGCCGTTCAACACCCTCGCCTGGCTGCGCGCATCGGAACAGGCACTGGTGGCCGGGGAGCGTTTGCACGTTCTGCTCGGCTGGCACGGCGATGAATTGGCCTTGTGCCTGCCGTTGGTGGTGTCCGTGGAGCGCTTTGGCGGGCTACCGTTTCGAGTCCTGCATCACCTCGGTTATCCCCTCACCGATCGCTTGGCCCTGCTCAGTTGCCTCGATGCCGAGAGCATGCGCAAGGCGCTGGTGATCATCCGCCGTCGCGTGCCCCATGCGATGCTGCAACTCAATGAATTGTCCGAACCCATCGGCGAGGAAAGTGCGCTGACCACCTGGATGGCCCACAGCTCGACCGGCGAACGCCGCCTCAGTTGTCGGGTGCCGGTGCACCTGATCAGCGACGCCGACCACCAGGAGGTATCCGGCGACCCGCGCTACAAACTGCGCCGGGCGCGTAAACGCATCGCGGCCTGCGGTGCCGAGGTCCGGCGGATAATCCCCGACGCCGCCACTATCAGGCCACTGTTGCGGACCCTCGGCAAAGTCGAAGCGCTGAGCTGGAAAGGCCTTCAAGGCGTGGGAATTTTCACCAATGACCGCTACCGGCAATGGATCGAGCAAGCCTTCACCGCCCTTGCCGAACTGGGACTGGTGCGGGTGGTGGTGCTGGAACTGGACGGACGCTGCATCAGCTACCGCATCGGCTTGCTGGAACAGGACCGGTTGTACGATTACAACCTGGCGTTCTTGCCGCAATACGCCGGCCTGGGCAGCGGGCGCGTGCTGCTCGAAGAGTGGATCCGCTGGGGGCTGGACGACAACTGGCACTGGATCGATGCCTCGCGGATCAGCCTGGAAAACTCCAGTCATCAACTCCTGGAGCGCATGACCGGACAACTGGAGCACTGGCGCTGGAGTTTCTACTCCTGGCGCCCCAGCGGCCTCACCCTGGGGCTGGCGCTGCGACTCTGGCACCGAATCAAACCCTGGTTAAAAAAATGGCAGGCCAGGCGTGCAGCGGCGCTGGTTGCTCCTACGCTTACACCTATGCAGGTTCCCGTCGCGAAAGACGCTGCACCCACCGAACAAGGAAGAGAGGGCAGCCATGCCTCGCCAAGTCATAGTCAACGCTGACGATTTCGGCCTCAGCCCGAGCGAAAACGCGGTGATACTGGGGGCCTTCCACGCCGGGGTCATCAGCTCCGCGACCGCCATGGCCAACATGCCGGCCTTCGAAGCGGCCTGCGTCCTGGCCAGGCAGCCATTGCTCAAGGGGCGGATCGGGCTGCACTTCAACCTCACGTATGGCCGGCCGTTGAGCCTGTCGATTCTCACACGTTCGACGTTTTGCGACAGCCAGGGTGAGTTCGACCTCAGCCTGCCCCGCCACAGCCTCTGGCTCAACCGCCTGGATCGCGACGCGGTGCTGGAGGAACTCGAAGCCCAATGGCAACGCTGCCTGGACAACGGCCTGCACCCCAGCCACCTCGATTCCCATCAGCACGTGCACAACATCTGGCCCATCGGTGAAATCGTCGCGCGGTTTGCCGCCCGTCAAGGGGTGCCCGTGCGACTGGCGCGCGATCTAGGCAGTAATTTGAGTGTGCCCAAACGAGTGTTCAAAACGTTGCTCAACCATCGCTTGAACAGCCTGTCCGGGGCGACCGCCCAGAACGTCTGCACCCCGGTCGACCTACGCACCGTGGCGATGCCAATCGACGGCCTGCTGGAAATCGTCGTCCATCCGATCCATATCGGCGCCGATTTTGGCGATGCCTATCTGGACCCGGGCGAGTCGCTGAGCCTTGTGCTGGATCAGCGTCTTGCGGGTGTTCCAAGGGTGTCCTATGCCGTTGTGCCGAAGGCGTCCAAAGAGGAGCCGCAATACTCTACCGAACTGCACCCGTTGAAATCCTGATTTTTCGCCATCGAAAACGTTACCCACCACACCCTGGCTCCAGCCTCGGAGGACTTCATGAGCGTCATCGACAAACTTAGCGAACGCATCAAACAAAAAGGCCTGCTCTACACACTCCAGACGCTCTGGAAGCGTTATGTGTACTTCCATCGGGAGCTGCTGTGGCTGGGGCGCGATCTGGTGACCCCGGTGGCGCCGCAAAATCTGCGGCCCTATTCGGGCCTGCGCCTGGTGAACATCACCCCGGAAAACGCCACGGCGTTCACCAAGTATTACGGCAACCGCGTCAAAGCCATGGCCGAAATCGCCGCCGAGGGTCACACCGGGCACATGTACGTGAACGAGGAAGGTGATGCCATCGGATTCATCTGGGGCAGCGCCAGGGACTACTTCGACCGGCACTATTACGGCTGCTGGTTCCGGATCAACCCCGGTGAGTTTTTCGAGTTCGGCGGTGAAATGATCCCGCTCTACTTTGGCACCAGCCTGTCGATGGACGCCCAGTTCAAGCTCTGGGACGCGATGCGGGCCAAAGGCTGCAACAAGATCGTCGACGTCTGCGACACCCGCAACATCCAGGCGATGAAAATGCACATCCGCATGGACTACCAGGAGCAAGGGCGCATCACCCACGTCTACGACCTGTTCGGCCGCTGGCGCTTCTTCCGCGAAACCTACTACACCGGCTCACGGCTGACGGCACTGCGCAAACCGGAACAGCAGCCGGTGACGGCGGCGCAGGCGTGATTGGCTTCCACATCGATCTCAATCAGCCACTTTTTTACGGCCGACTCGCTCCCACATTGAACTGCGCTGAACCTGTGGGAGCGTGGCTTGCCCGCGATGGCGTCAGTTGCCTACACAGTTCAGGGAAAAATACACCCATCACAAAAGAACCAACTGACTCCTCATGCCTGCGCTAACAGATACATTCGCACAGGAATGAGGAGCCAGAAGCATGAATCAAAAACTAACAAACTTCGACATGGCGGCACTGCTCGACAGTGACGAAGCCATCAGCGAATACCTCTCTCAGGTATTGGCGGACGGCGACAACGAAGAATTTCTTCGTGCTATCGGCTACGTGGTAAAGGCTCGCGGCATGACACAAATTGCCAAAGATTCCGGAATGGGGCGCGAAAGCCTGTACAAGGCCTTCGCACCCGGGGCGAAACCACGTTTTGATACGGTTCTAAAGGTCATTCATGCCTTGGGCATTGATCTCTGCGCGCAACCAGGACACGCGGCAAATCACTCAACGCTCTGAGAATATCCCTGGCACTACGTTGCTCGCTTCACCGCCACCAACGTGTAACACAACGGCAACTGCGCTTTTTGCTGCTGATACTTGTCGTAGAGTTCTTCGCGATTGGAATGCGGGTACTCCTTGAAGTGGCTGATCTGCAACCCCGCCTCGACGGCACCGGTGAAGATCGCGCCCAGGGTGTGGACGAACCAGTAGGACGCCGAGGCCTGCTGCTCGACTTTGCCTTCGTAGACGATCGGTTGGTCCTGGACGAAAGGCTCACTGCGAAAATACGAGCTGTCCGGACGATAGGGGTCGGCTGACTCGGGGTCGAACATTTCCAGGAACGGGTGGGTTTCGTAAGTCACCAGGCTGCCGCCGGGCTTGAGGGTTTGCGCGACATGGCGCAAAAACTCGCCGATGTCCGGCATCCAGTTCAATACGCCGATGGTGATCAGCGCCACGTCGAAGCGCTGGTGAAGCTCAGTCGGCAGGTGATGGATGTCAGCCTCGATGAACTCGGGCTGATGAGGCGAACGGGATGCCAGCTCCCGGGCCTGATCGAGAAAGGCCCCGGACTGGTCGACGCCCACCACGCTGCGGGCACCCAGTGCAAACAGCGAAAGGCTTTCCCGGCCATTGTTGCAGCCCAGTTGCACCACATCCTTGCCGTCGACACCGACCTGTTGGAGCAACCCGGTGAGGGTGTCATCCAGGCAGGAAAAATCGCTATGGCCCACGGCACTCAAACGGGCCCGCCATTCGGGGGTGTCTTTGTGGTGTTGGGCGGAGTCATTCCATGCATCGCGATTGCTGGCGATGGCTTTTTCTTTTGTCGGCATTTCCATTGCGCGCTCCAGAACACGGGTCTTCGATTGACCGGCACGAGTCTAGATCAGCGTCAGGAAAAACCACATCAGGGGTTTGTTGCAATCTTGTAATCAACGATGACATGAGCCCTCTTATTGTTGATTCAGCCGCTCACGCAAGAACTCGATCAGCGCCTGCACCGGCCGCGAGGCCTGACGGTGCTGCGGGTAGACCGCCGACAAGGTCAGCGGCTCGGGGCGGAAATCATCCAGCACCGGCACCAGCCGGCCGTCCTCCAGGGCCGAACCGACGATGAAGCTCGGCAAGTACGTGATGCCCATGCCGGCGATGGCCGCGTCCTTGAGCAGTTCACCGTTGTTGACCCGCATCCGCCCGGTGACGTTGACGGTCAGCGGTTTGCCCCGCCCTTCGAACCGCCATTGCACCTGGCGACCGTGGCCGTAGGGCAGGCAATCGTGGGTGTGCAAATCCTCGGGTTTGAGCGGCGTGCCACGCTCGGCCAGATACGCCGGGCTGGCGCAGTACACCCGCTCGATGACGGCGATGCGGCGGGCGATCAGGGTCGAGTCTTCCAGCACGCCGATGCGCAATGCCAAATCGTACCCCTCGCCGAGCAAGTCCACCGGCCGATCGCTCAGATCAACCTCCACGGTGACATCGCGATAACGCTGCAAAAACACCGGCAGCAAACAGCCCAAATGCGCCACGGCAAACGACAACGGCGCACTCAGACGAATGGTGCCGCGAGGCTCGATGGTCTGGCCGGCGATGCCCTGCTCCACATGCTCGACTTCACTGAGCAGGCGCAGGGCCGATTCGTAATAGCTCTGCCCCAGTGGGGTGACGTCCAGCCGCCGGGTGGAGCGATTGAGCAGGCGCACGCCAAGGCGCTCTTCGAGTTGCATCAGGCGGCGGCTGACGAACTGCTTGGACAGGCCCAACTGATCGGCCGCCGCGGTGAAGCTGCCGGAGTCCATGACCTGGCAAAAAATACGCATGTCTTCGAACGGGTTCATTGTCACTCTCTGGTTGACAGTTAATCGCTTTATAGCCGCTTTTTCACTTTCCGGCATCTCATTAATCTGTGCTCACGGTGTTGCTGAGGCCTGAACCCCAGCGCCACAGCAGCCCGATCCCAAGGCATAAAAACTCAAACGATTTAAAAAGGATTTGCACATGAACATCAAGAAAACCCTCGCCGCTTCCGTTCTCGCCCTGTCCATCGGCAACGCATTCGCCGCCGGCAGCCCCGGTGTCGAACACAACACCCAGGCCTTCCTCGATGCCCTCGCCGTCGGCGGTGGCAAACCGCTGGAACAACTGAGCCCGAAAGACGCCCGCGCCGTGCTGACCGACGCCCAGGCTTCGGTGAAGGTTGATCTGTCGGGCGTTGAAGTCAGCGATAAGGCGATCAAGGTCGACGGCCAGACCATCAACCTGAAAGTGGTGCGTCCGGCGAAGGTCAAGGGTGAGTTGCCAGTGTTCATGTTTTTCCACGGTGGCGGCTGGGTATTGGGCGACTTCCCGACTCACCAGCGCCTGATCCGTGACCTGGTAGTGGGCTCCGGCGCAGTCGCGGTATACGTCGACTACACGCCGTCGCCGGAAGCGCACTACCCGACCGCCATCAACCAGGCCTACACCGCGACGAAATGGGTGGCCGAGAATGGCAAAGAGATCGGTGTCGATGGCAAGCGACTGGCGGTGGCCGGCAACAGCGTCGGCGGCAACATGGCGGCGGTCGTGGCGCTGATGGCCAAGGAGCAGAACACCCCTGCCCTGCGCTTCCAGCTGTTGATGTGGCCGGTGACCAACGCACAGTTCGACGACGGCTCGTACCAGCAATTCGCCGAGGGGCACTTCCTCACCAAAGGGATGATGCAGTGGTTCTGGGACAACTACACCACCAACCCGGCCGAGCGTGCGCAGATTCATGCCTCGCCGCTCAACGCCAGCGCCGAACAACTCAAGGGCCTGCCTGCCGCACTGGTGCAGACCGCCGAATTCGACGTGCTGCGTGACGAAGGCGAAGGCTACGCCCGCCACCTCGATGCGGCCGGTGTGCCGGTGACCTCGGTGCGCTACAACGGGATGATTCATGACTTTGGCCTGCTCAACCCGCTGAATCAGATTCCGGAAGTCAAAGCGGCGGTACGTCAGGCCGCAGCCGAACTCAAGACGCATTTGAACTAAGTCCAACCTCTCGCCACACCCCAGGGTGTGGCGAGTTTTTTTGTGCCCGTTGGAGTGCAATCCATGAGCCTTTTCTCTGCCCACCTGTTGTCTTGGAGCGCCCTGCTGCTGGTGCTCGACGCTCTGCTCTGGCACCTCGTCCCGTTCAAGCATCGCGCGCCGCGGGTCGGCGTGCGTCTGGTGTTGTTTCTGGCGTTCAGTGCGCTGGTCATCAACGCCGGCGTCAGCCCGTTGCAGGCGCCGCTGTTTGCCGATGACCCGGTGGCGCAGCTCGGTGCGACGGCGCTGGGGATTATCTGGTGGCTGTATGCCGCACGGGTGCTCACCGAGGTGTTCGGTCTGGTGCTGATGCGCCGCATAGGTCACAGCGGCCGTTTGTTGCAGGACGTTATCGGTGCGCTGGTGTTTCTGGCCTCCATCGTCGCGGCTGCCGGTTATGTGCTGGATCTGCCGGTCAAAGGCCTGCTCGCGACGTCCGGCGTGTTCGCCATCGTGGTCGGTCTGGCGCTGCAGAGCACGTTGGCCGACGTGTTCTCCGGCATTGTGCTGAATACCACCAAACCCTATCAGGTGGACGACTTTGTGGTTATCGATGGCGTCGAGGGTAAAGTGCTGGACATCAACTGGCGCGCCACGCACCTGTTGAGCAGCGCCGGTACGATGGCCGTGGTGCCAAACTCGGTGGCGGCCAAGGCCAAGATCGTCAACCTCAGCCGCCCGAACAACCTGCACGGGGTGTCGATCAGCATCAAGGTGGCGAACCACATCCGCCCACACCGGGTGCTCGACGCCCTCGAGCGCACGCTGCAAGGCAGCAGCAACCTGTTGCTGAACCCGGCACCCAAAGCGGTGTTGAAAGAGGCTGGCGAAGAGATGTCCGAATACGTGGCCAGCGGTTTCATCGCCGAGCTGGGCAAGAAAAGCGACGTGCGTAATCAACTGTTCGACCTCGCCCATCGCCATCTGGAAGCGGCCGGCATCTCGCGACACCCCGACGGCGTGATCGAACCCTCGACCCGCGCCCGCGCGCTGCTCGATGAAGTGAAGATTTTCCGCTCGCTGAGCCATGAGGAACGTGACCGCCTCGCCGAATCGATGGTCGCGCAACAATACGCCGCAGGCCAGGTGGTGCTGGATCTGGATGAAGTGCCGGACAGCCTGTTCGTGATCGCCACCGGCGTCGTCAGCGCCAGCGTGCCGGACGGCGATGGTTTCACCGAGGCCGGTCGCATGGGGCCGAGCGAAGTCATGGGCGAACAGAGCATCCTGGCCGATACGCCGTCGCAGGCGACGTTTACCGCGCTGACGTCCTCGATCATCTACCGTCTCGACAAGAACCTGACCCGCCAGTGCATGGAGCAACGTAGCGAAGTGGGCCGGGCGTTGAACAAGTTGCAGGCGGTGCGGCAGCAGAACAGTCGGCTGGCGTTGATGGCCAAACCGGCACCGATCAGGAAAGGTGGTTTTTTGGGATGGTTGCAAAAACGCTAAAAGCAAAAGATCGCAGCCTGCGGCAACCCCTACAGGAGGAACGCATTCCAATTGTAGGCGCTGCCGCAGGCTGCGATCTTTTGATCTTCTTACTTGGCAGTGAACTTGGTGTAGCTGTTGATCAGGTTGCGGTAGTTCGGCAAACGCTGGGACAACAGGTTGGCCAGGCCTTCCATGTCGTTGCGCCAGTCGCCTTGCAGCTCGCAGGCCACGGCGAACCAGTTCAGCAGGTGTGCACCCGCCGCCGACATCCGCGCCCACGCTGCTTGCTGCACGGTGGTGTTGAAGGTGCCGGAAGAATCGGTTACCACGAACACTTCAAAACCTTCGGCAATGGCCGACAGGGTCGGGAACGCCACGCACACATCGGTCACCACACCCGCGATGATCAGTTGCTTGCGGCCGGTAGCCTTGATTGCCTTGACGAAGTCTTCGTTGTCCCAGGCGTTGATCTGGCCTGGACGCTGAATGAACGGCGCGTCCGGGAATTGCTCGCGCAGTTCAGGCACGATCGGGCCGTTCGGGCCCGCGTCGAAACTGGTGGTGAGGATGGTCGGCAGGTTGAAGAACTTGGCGATGTCGCCCAGGGCCAGCACGTTGTTCTTGAATTCGTTGGGCGAGAAATCCTGCACCAGAGAGATCAGGCCGGTCTGGTGATCGACCAGCAGCACAACGGCGTCATCTTTGTTCAGACGTTTGTAAGGAACGTTGCTCATGTGAAACTCCTCGGATGGTGGTGAGGTGAGGCGTCGACCACGATGGCCGACGCTGTGTTGCAAGACTCAGAACGCGAAGCAGGAACAGCCGAAGGCGCCCCAGAAACCGGCGAAGTCACTCACCGGCACGTTCGACATACGGGCCTTCTCATGGCTGTGGGTATGCACGGCGCACGGGCCGCTGCACTGGTGCACCTGCGCCTGCATCGGCGCGTTCGGCCGCCAGTGTCCCGGAACCTTCGCCACCGGCGACCAGTCCGGCAGCACCGGCAGGCTGACAGGCCCGAGTTTTTCGAAGTCGCCGGCGGCGTACACCACCTTGCCGCCGACCACGGTCAATACCGACTCGATCCACTTGATCGCTTCTTCCTCGACGCTGAAGAAGTCAGCGCTCAACGCCGCCAGATCCGCCAATTGTCCGACCTTGATCTGGCCCTTCTTGCCCTGCTCGGACGAAAACCAGGCACTGCCATGAGTGAACAGTTCCAGCGCGGTCTGCCGTGGCAAGCCTTCCTCGTAAAGCGCCAGACCACCGACGGTGCGCCCGCTGACCATCCAGTACAGCGAGGTCCATGGATTGTAGCTGGACACTCGCGTGGCATCGGTGCCGGCGCCGACCGGTACACCCTCGGCCAGCATGCGCTTGATCGGCGGCGTAGATTCGGCGGCCTGCTTGCCGTAGCGGTCGACAAAATATTCACCCTGGAACGCCATGCGATCCTGGATCGCAATACCACCGCCCAGCGCCCTCACCCGCTCGATGTTTTGTGGGGTGATGGTTTCGGCGTGATCGAAGAACCAAGGCAGGCCGTTGAACGGAATATCGCGGTTGACCTTCTCGAACACGTCGAGCATGCGGCTGATCGATTCGTTGTAAGTAGCGTGCAAACGGAACGGCCAGCGCTGCTCCACCAGATGGCGGACCACCGGTTCCAGCTCCTGCTCCATGGTCTGCGGCAGGTCCGGACGCGGTTCGAGGAAGTCTTCGAAATCCGCCGCCGAGAACACCAGCATCTCGCCGGCGCCGTTGTGCCGCAGGAAGTCGTCGCCCTGATGCAACTTGACGCTGCCAGTCCAGTTCTGGAAATCGGTCAGCTCTTCCTTCGGCTTCTGGGTGAACAGGTTGTAGGCGATGCGGATGGTCAGTTGCTCGTCTTTGGCCAACTGCTCGATCACCTGGTAATCGTCTGGGTAGTTCTGGAAACCACCGCCGGCATCGATCGCGCTGGTCAGACCGAGGCGGTTGAGCTCACGCATGAACTGGCGGGTCGAGTTGACCTGATATTCCAGCGGCAGCTTCGGCCCCTTGGCCAGGGTCGAGTACAGAATCATCGCATTGGGCCGCGCGACCAGCATGCCGGTCGGGTTGCCGTTGGCATCACGCACGATTTCGCCACCCGGCGGGTTCGGCGTGTCGCGGGTGTAACCGGCAACCCGCAATGCAGCGCGGTTGAGCAAGGCGCGGTCGTACAAATGCAGCACGAACACCGGGGTGTCTGGCGCCGCCTGGTTGAGCTCTTCCAGGGTCGGCATGCGCTTCTCGGCAAACTGGAATTCGTTCCAGCCACCGACCACCCGTACCCATTGCGGCGTCGGTGTGCGGTCGGCTTGCTCCTTGAGCATGCGCAAGGCATCAGCCAGGGACGGCACGCCTTCCCAGCGCAGTTCGAGGTTGTAGTTCAAACCGCCACGGATCAGGTGCAGGTGCGAGTCGTTGAGGCCGGGGATGACGCAACGGCCCTTGAGATCGATGGCCTGGGTGCCCGAGCCGCGCAGGGCCATGGCTTCGGCGTCGGTGCCGACCGCGACGAAGCGGCCGCCCTTGATTGCCACGGCGCTGGCGAGGGGTTTTTTGCGGTCTACGGTATGAAATTGGCCATTGAACAGAATCAGATCGGCGTTCATCGCA
This sequence comes from Pseudomonas sp. GW822-FHT02G04, assembly GCF_058802085.1. Taxonomy (NCBI): domain Bacteria; kingdom Pseudomonadati; phylum Pseudomonadota; class Gammaproteobacteria; order Pseudomonadales; family Pseudomonadaceae; genus Pseudomonas; species Pseudomonas sp. GW822-FHT02G04. The sequence goes on along the minus strand of NZ_JBXANU010000002.1, from coordinate 84,208 downwards.
GTTCCTTCGTCATCAGTGAAATGAAGCAAAAAAGCGCCCGCTCAGCGCGGCGAATTTGCGTTGGATTAGAGGTGTTCCCGTGGCTGACTGGCCGCAAGCCACGGCGCAAACAAGCGAGTCGCAGCCGGCATGCACACGTACACCACCGACACCACGATGGTCAGGGTGATCAGGAACGTGGCGACCAAGTAGTTGGAGAGAAAAGCGTTGAGTTTGAGCAGCGGCCCCCAGAGCAGCGGCACCAGCAAGGTGTGCGGCAGAATCACCAGCAACGACACCACGGCCTGCTTCCAGCGCGGCGGTGGCGAGGCGGCGTCGGCCAGCGGCGCGAACCAGAATTCGTTGACCGGGTTGACCTCGGTCTGGTCGCCGTCGGCCAGCATCGGCACGGCTTCATCGATCAACGCCTGACGTTGCGGCGAATCGAGCCAGCGCTGCATGGCCTCGGTGGAGCAAAAGCGCAGCACGCAGGTGAACATGTCCAGGCCAGCGTTCTTGCCGCGGATCACGTCCACGCCCAGATGTCCTTCGGTGCGCCCCGCTACGCTGACGATGTTGCGCAGCCAGGCTTCATAGGCCGCTTCGTAACCGGCCTTGACCCGGTGCTTGACGATCAGCGTCACGATCTCATCGGACCCCGGCGCTTTTTGAGTTTGGGCTTCAGACATAACGGAGCACTCCGGGCAAACGAATATTGAGCGCCAGCCGACCCGGCCCGGCGATACACACAGAGGTGAAGATGATCAACAACAGCCAGCCGAACTGCCCTTCGGCCACACTCCATTGCGGGTGCACGACCAGCAGCGCCACCAGCAGCACAAACAGAATAGGCAAGCACGCCAGCCGCGCCAGAACACCGGCGACAATCAGCAGCGGGCACAGCACTTCGGCGAAAATCGCCAGGCTCAGGGTGAGGTGGGCACCGAGGTGGAACGGGTCTTCGATCAGTTGCAGTTGCGCACTGAAGTCCAGCAGCTTGGGCAAGCCGTGAACCCACAGCAGAAACAGACCACCGCTGACCCGCAGAAACAGCAGCCCGACATCCCGCGCCTGTTCATCCCGTTGCGAAGCGTTCATGGCTCACCCCTGTTCAATCACTGGATTGAATAGTGCCGCCAAGGGGTAGGGAAAAATTGAATGTACGTGCTCTCTTTGTACGGCTGGAATGCAGTACACAGACAACGCAACCCCTGTGGCGAGGGAGCTTGCTCCCGCTGGGCTGCGAAGCGGCCCCAAAACCATTCAACCCAATTGCATCAGGTAGACCGCGTGTACAGGGTTTACGACTGCTGCGCAGCCGAGCGGGAGCAAGCTCCCTCGCCACAGGGATCAGCGTTTGACCTCAGGTTACAGGGCCGGGTCGGCCTTCAGCTCCAGACTATCCAGCGCCCGATTCACTGCCAGCTCACCGAACATGATGAGTTGCGCGACACCCAGTATCGTATTGCGCTGCGGCCCCTGCAGAAACCCGGCACAGTCACTGGCAATCACCTTGGCCGAGGCAAAGGACTCGCAGGCATTGGCCAGCAACTCTTCGATGTCGATGTCCGGGGCGACGGTGTAAATCGTGCTCGGTTTGCGTGGGGGCTTGGGGGCGGACGGTTTGAGGTAGTGATCGAGGGCGCGCTCGGCGGCTTCGTTGAGTTTTTTGGGATCGAGGGGGTCGTAGGGGGAAACGTCGTCGGTTTGTGGCGGGTTCGGTGTTGGTTTGAACATGGTGAAACTCCTTGATCATTGGAGCCGTCGCCCATCGCTGCTAAACGAAAAAGGTGGCGGCTGTACGCGGGTTAGCAGACCAGGGATCAAGGAACCCGGCGCACCGAAGTGCCCCACGCAAAGCCGCCATAACGAAGAGCAACTGACTAAAACGGTGTCGGTTGATCAGAGGCGGCACTGACGTGCCTTGATATTCACCGAGCTGCTAAACCCGATCGCTGATTCGTCAGCGACCTGGAAACGATAGAGATCTGGTTCAAGGCACACAAGCCGGCGGATTCTGGCGCAGTCGTAGGCAACGGCGCAAGGATCTGTAGCTTTCAGGAAGTAACGCTAAACGCCATTAAACACTCCACGTCGAATACCAAAAATCTCTAACCCTTTCTCTGGTCAACGAGTGTCCTTGACAGTGTATTCCTGCTCATTGAAATCCGTCCTGGCCGCCGAACCAGGCACCTGATCCGTGCATACCGAGAACACTATAGACAATATGCTCCCGGGCATGAGCGCCAGCAGATAGCCAGATTGGATGATCGTGCTGTAACTACCAGACGTAACCCATGCTCGATGAACCGCGTTGCGCGTGTCTGTCCATAGAGTGAGGTTATGCTCGGCGCCGCTGGTATTGCGGCCCCTCAACATCAACGATACTCGTTGTCCGGTTGCGATATGTGGCCAGTTGCCAAACTGCAGGGTCGCTCCGGCAATGACATCCTTCAGATCAAGCTCGGTTGTACCCTTCGCTTCGGCAATCACCGGGGAAATGAGCGAGTCCTTCGGGATAGGCAGAACATTGAACGGCCAGGGCAATGATGTGACTGGAGCCGATGAACCACGCGTATAGGTGAACGAGATATCCGCCACCTTACCGATGCTGAAAGGCACCAATGAAGTGCGCAACGATATTTCCATGGGCATGGCGCCCACCGGGACAAGGGTTGTGGTGAGCGAACCCGCTGCCGGTGTGCCTGGCTCGGCAGTACAGGTCACACTGACCAGGTCGTCAGACTGACTCGCATAATTCAAGACAGCGGTAAAATGTGTGATTGCGTCAACCGGGTTCAAATTGGCGTTATCTGGCGCTTCCTTGATCGTCACTTCCCGGCTTACCTTAACGTTGATCGTCCATGAGTTGGATACCCCACTGCCATTCAAGGGCCGGGCGGTGAATACGTGCGGGCCATCAGTCAACGCAGAGACCGTAAGCTCCCAGATGCCGGAAACTACCGGGATCGTGCGTATGGGGGTTGGCCCGTCAAGTATCTCCAGTTGTTCGTCTGCCCTCGCGCTGCCGCTGATCGTCACCTGGGTGGCGTTGGTGGTCCCGCCATTGGTTATGTCATTGCCGGCAGAGTCTTTCACCGCCAGGATCATCGGATCCGGCGGTATCGGTCCGCCCGTTTTGACGGTGTACTGTTTCGCTGGAAACTTCACTGCTGAACTTTTGCTCAGGCTTTTATCCAGTGCCACCCTGAGTTCCACTGTCAGTGTGCTGCCATCCATGAGCAGGTTTAGCGGGGTGGTTGAAAAGATTTGCGAAAAGAAGTCGTGGGTGACAAACGACTGGTCGACAGGGGGGTGGGGGGCAATCACGTACTCGACATTGAAAACGCCGCCATCGGCCAATGTTCCAATCAGGCTTACCCAGAAGTACTGACCGACGGCGATCAGCGGCCAACCCTCTATGAACAGGGTGAACGCCGAGATAGAGCTCACGTCCAGCTCGTTGCCATGGCCATTGCCCAATGCTTCCTTGATGATCGGCTGGGGCAATGCGTTCTGCGCAAGAGGCAGCACGTTCAACATCAGCGGCAGCGAACTCACGGCGGGAGCGTTGCCGACCATCAGGTCAAAGATCACCGTCACCGTTTGGCCCAGGTTAAAGGCGACCACCGAATTGGGCAGCGACACGTCTTTAGTACCGGTTGCACCGGCATCGACATAAGCGGTGACAACTGAAGCCTCTGGCGAAGTGCCCGGCGCACCTATCCAGCGCACACGGACCCTGGCGCCCGTTATTACGGGAAAGGAGAGACGAGTCGTGAGGGTGTATCGGGCCGCCAGCGGGTCCAGATGGGGGTTACCTTTGGCTTCCACGATAGAGGGAGCCAACAGTCGCGTTTGGGCATCGTTATTGATGGTGTAGTGACGCGGCGCAAACTTCAGTGCTGCATTCTTGTTCAGTTCTTTATCCAGCGCGGCCCTGAAATCCAGTGTCAACGTGCTGCCATGCTTGAGTCTCTTGAGCGGCAACGCCGAAAACGTCTCGGCATAAAAACCGGACTGCAGAAATGCCTGGGTGACCACGCTGTTGGGCGCTATCCAGTATTCAATGTAAAAAGCGCTGCCGTCGTCGTTGATGCCACTCAGGCTCATCCAGAAATACTGCCCGTCCGTTATCAGCGGCCAGCCATTGATGCGTAGGGTGAAATGGGTCAAGAACGCCACGTCCAACACGCTGCCGATGCCATTGTTGGCCGCTTGGGTGATCAGCGGGATGGGCAGAGCGCTCTGCGCAAGCGGCACAATGGTGACCGTCAGCGGCAAGGAGGTCGTGATCGGTGTGGTGCCGTTCATGACGACATAAGTCACCGTCACCACGCTATTCAAGCTATAGGCCACTATCCAGTTGGGCAGCGGAACTTTCCATGGCGCAGTGCCGCCGACCGGAAAGAAGACGGTCGTGAATGAGGCCTCGCTCGGCGCTCCCGGCGCAGCCTTCCAGATCACTTGCAAGCTCTCCCCAGGCTGCATGGGGTAGTTGATGACAACCGTCAGGTTATTACGGACCAACGCTGGGTCAAGTGGCGGGTTACCCGGGTTTTGCTCGAGTTCAGGGGCTGGCGGAGAGTTGATGAGCGCTGCGGCAACTGGGCTATTCATCATTCGCTCCCTGTGCATGATTGAGGTCGCCCCATGGGCACTGACTCATCACACACCGGTTGGCGACATCGCGCTACTATCAGAAATTACAGGTCAGGAAAAAAACGGATGAACGGTAAGAGCAAAAGCGCTTGCTCGCAGCACGTGTTCTGCCTGTTTACACCGCCGCAATATCCAGCGGCGCCGACATGAACTGACTGATCCGCGATCTCAACCAGCGCTCCGCTGGATCGTTGTCATGCACCCCGCTCCAGGCCATCGACAGCTGCGCCGCGTCGATGGGAAACGGTGGATCTTCCGCGCGCAACCCACACCCCTCCACCAACGCACACGCGGCGTAATCCGGCACGGTGGCGATCATCTCGGTGCCAGCGAGCAACGCGCGCAGACCACTGAATTGCGGTACGCCGAGCACCACGCGGCGGGTACGGCCGACCTTGGCCAGGTCGAGGTCGATGTTGCCGCTCAGGTCACCGGAGAACGACACCATTGCATGGGGCCGCGCACAATACTCGTCCAGTGTCAGCGGCCCTGGGCGGTCATCGCCGCGCAGGACTTTGCAGGGGATGTCCCGCAGCTTCTTGCGTTTGGCATTGGCCGGCAGATCCGTGGTGTAACTCACCCCCACCGAGATTTCCCCCGACGCCAGCAACGCCGGCATCAACAGATAGTTGGCGCGGCGCACCACGACCACGATCCCCGGTGCCTCTTCCTGCAATTGTCGCAGCAACGGCGGAAACAGCCCGAACTCGGCGTCGTCCGACAGCCCGATGCGAAACACATCGCAGCTGCTGGCCGGGTCGAATTCCTTGGCCCGGCTGACCGCCCCCGAGATGGTGTCCATCGCCGGTTGCAGCTCCTTGAGAATCGCCAGCGCCCGCGCCGTCGGCTCCATGCCGCGACCGTTGCGCAGCAACAACGGATCGTCGAACAAATCACGTAACCGGCCCAGCGCGGCGCTCACCGCCGGTTGGCCCATGAACAGTTTTTCGGCGACTCGGGTCAGGTTCTTTTCGAACATCAGGGCTTCGAAAATCACCAGCAGGTTCATGTCGACGCGGCGCAGATCGTTACGGTTCATGGGCACGGTTCCCCTTTGTGTTCAGTCAGGCGCAAGTGTGTCGGACTTTACTAAAAAAAAGCGGCCCTGCCCAAGCCGCTACACGTCGTCAATCTTGCATGACCGTGCATCAGCACGAATTGCAGCGATGTGCTCAGTGACGCATTTTCACCCTTAAGCCTGACTGTGGAATTAACAACGTTTAACTCGCAAGCCAAAGCCCCCGCGACCAAGAATGAAGCCTTCTGCGCAGAGCTCTTTTTTTAGAGTTTTTAGAAAAAGAAACGTGCTGACCCACCGTGCAGTGCAACCGCGCGCCCATCGACACGGACATTGGCCATGGCTCTCATTCAGCAAAACGCGATCAAGGCGTGTGCCATTGAAACGCAAAAAAAACCCACGGGCGGCCTTAGCCCCTGGCGTGAAACCCTGGTCAAGCAACTGATCCTCGACCACCTCGACGACACCCTGGAAGTGACCGAACTGGCACGGGCCTGTGCCCTGTCGCGCAGTCATTTTTCCCGTGCGTTCAAGTGCAGCACCGGTGTTTCACCGCAGGACTGGATCCGACAGCAACGCATCGCCCGGGCCAAACAGTTGATCCAGAACACGGACATGACCCTGACGCAAATCAGCCTGGAATGTGGCTTCTGCGACCAGGCACATTTCTCTCATATTTTTACCCGCAGCGAAGGCATCACACCGTTTGCCTGGCGTTGCCGGGCCGTGCGTGTTCTTCCCTCTCTCAAGATCAAAAGATCGCAGCCTTCGGCAGCTCCTACAGGTGTTCACATATCCCTGTAGGCGCCGGCGCAGCCTGCGATCTTTTGATTTTGATCAGCCCTTGATGAACGCCAGCAGGTCTTCGTTGAGTTGATCCTTGTGGGTATCGGTCAGGCCGTGTGGGGCTCCCGGGTAGACCTTCAATGTGGAGCCCTTGACCAGTTTTGCCGAGGCGATGCCCGCGGCTTCGATCGGCACCACCTGATCGTCGTCGCCATGCACCACGAGAGTCGGCACGTCGAACTTCTTCAGGTCTTCGGTGAAGTCGGTTTCAGAGAACGCCTTGATGCAGTCGTACGCGTTCTTGTGGCCGGAAGCCATGCCCTGCAGCCAGAACCAGTCGATCATGCCTTGCGAGGGTTTGGCGCCCGGCCGGTTGAAGCCGAAGAACGGACCGCTGGCCAGATCCTTGTACAGTTGCGAACGGTCGACCAACGATGCCTGACGAATACCGTCGAACACTTCCAATGGCAGACCACCCGGGTTGGCCTCGGTCTTGAGCATCAGCGGCGGCACCGCAGAAATCAGCCCGGCCTTGGCCACACGACCGGTGCCGTGGCGGCCGATATAGCGTGCCACTTCTCCACCGCCGGTGGAGAAGCCGAACAGCACCGCGTTTTGCAGATTCAGGTGCTCGATCAACTGCGCCAGGTCATCAGCGTAGGTGTCCATTTCGTTGCCGAACCATGGCTGGCTCGAACGACCGTGACCGCGGCGGTCATGGGCGATGACCCGGTAGCCTTTGGAGGCCAGGAAGATCATCTGCGACTCCCAACTGTCGGCGTTCAACGGCCAGCCGTGGCTGAAGACGATCGGCTGACCGGTGCCCCAGTCCTTGTAGTAAATCTCGGTGCCGTCTCGGGTGGTGAAGGTGCTCATTATGATTCTCCTGATGCATGGGGTTTACGACGGTTAATAAGAGGTATGAGCCATTCGTTCGGCCAGGCGCGCCACCCGCTCGCCCAAATGTGCGGCGGTACGGCGGTCTTCCAGGGGAGGTGCACATTCGGGGGATTGTTCGACGTTCGATTGGGCCATCGCCCCCAGCGAACTGCCGAGTCGGTTCAACTGCCCGTCGAACACGCCGAGGCTGCTGCGCGCGGGCAGCAGATCGAGGCCGACCCAGATCATCGAGTGCTGGGCGGCGAACACCGCCATCTGCAGCAAGGTGTTGAGCTTGTCGCCGCACAGGCAACCGGAGTTGGTAAACCCGGCAGCGAGTTTGTCGCGCCAGGGCTGGGCCAGGTAGAACGACGCGGTGGCCTCCATGAAGCCCTTGAACGCCGCCGAAGCACTGCCCATGTAGGTAGGGGCGCCGAAGATGATTGCATCGGCACGGTGCAAGCGCTCCCAGTGGTCGTCCACTTCCTCCACCGGAATCAGCCGACAGGTGCTGCCCAGGTGCCGCTCCACCCCCAGCCCCACGGCTTCGGCCATGACCCGGGTGTGCCCGTAACTACTGTGATAGACCACCACCACGTTGCTCATTCCGGCTCCTCCAGAAGTGTTCGTCCTTTTTGCGGCACGCTTGTTGTTGCTTAAAAGGCCGATACCTTCGGCTAATTGAATAAATGGATTTTTGAGCGTAGACCGGACACAACACGAGTTAAACGTTGTTAATTTTCAACTGCGCACCTGACGCTGCGTTGCGTTGCCGAAAAAACTTGAGGAACATGCCCGAATAGCGCGTGATGACAGATGCAAGCAGGAGTGACCCGTTGACCCTTTCCCCCGAACAGGCCATCCATTTCGGCCCCTACCGGATCTACCCCGGACAACGCCTGGTGATGGAGGCCGACCAGCCCCTGCGCCTGGGCCGGCGGGCCATGGACATTCTGTTGATCCTGCTGGAGAACGCAGGCCAGGTGGTGAGCAAGCAGCACCTGATTGCCCGGGTCTGGCCGAAAAGCGTGGTGGAAGACATCAACCTGCGCGTGCACATGGCGGCACTGCGCAAAGCCCTCGGTGACGGTCAGGCCGGCCAGCGCTACATCATCACCGTCGCCCAGCGCGGCTACAGTTTTGTTGCGCCGTTTTCCCTGGAATCCATCGAACAACGCCCCCAAAACGACATCAGTGAACCAGGCGGCCATAACCTGCCGGTCCGCCGCACCCGCATGATCGGCCGTCAGGCCCTGGTCGACAGCCTGTTGGCGCAACTCTCGCAGCAGCGTTTCATCACCCTCGTGGGCCCCGGCGGGATCGGCAAGACGACCGTGGCGCTGCGTGTCGCCGAGCAACTGATCGGTCGCTATCGAGACGGCATTCGCCTGGTGGACCTGGCACCGATCAACTGCCCTTTGATGATCGGCGCGCACTTGGCAACAGTGCTGGGCTTGTCGTTGCATGACGCCGACCCCATAAACGGGCTCGCCACATGCTTGCGCGAACGGCAGATGCTGCTGGTCATCGACAACTGCGAACACCTGATCGATGCCATTGCGTTGCTCAGCGAAAGCATCCTGCGCGCGGCGCCCCAGGTGCACATTCTGGCCACCAGCCGCGAAAGCCTGCGGGCCGAAGGCGAATGCGTGCAGCGCCTGGAATCGCTGGACTGCCCGCCGCCCATCGCCGTGCTCGACCGCGCTCAGGCCCTGACGTTTTCGGCGCTGCAATTGTTTGTCGAGCGGGCGATGGCCAGCCACGACAGCTTCGAACTGAGCGAAGCCGACCTGCCGCTGGCGATTGAAATCTGCCGTCGCCTGGACGGCATACCGCTGGCGATCGAACTGGCGGCGGCGCAAGTCGGCAACCTGGGTTTGAGTGGCTTGCTGTCGCAACTGCAAGACAGTTTTCGTCTGCTTGCCCAAGGCTGTCAGACGACCTTGGCCCGCCATCAGACCCTGCGTGCCACACTGGACTGGAGCTTCGAACTGCTCAATGCCTGCGAGCAAACCTGCCTGCGCCGATTGGGGATATTCCGGGGCGGTTTTACCCTGGAATCGGCGGCCGCCGTGATTGTCGGCCAGTACGTTGAGCCCGACGTGGTGTTTGGCTCGATTACCCAATTGGTGGCCAAGTCATTGCTGAACGTGGAAGTCGGCGACGAAGAAGTGTTCTACCGTCTGCTCGACACCACACGTGGCTATGCACTGGAAAAACTCGACCAGGCCCAAGAGCTGGCGGACACCCGAGAGCGCCACGCCGAATGCTGTCTGGCCTTGATGCAGCAGGCACAGAGCGATTGGGAACACACCCAGAGCGAGCGCTGGACCGAACGTTACGCCCGCAACCTGGAAGACATTCGTGCAGCGCTCGATTGGGCCTTGAATACTCAAGGTTCACATGCGTTGGCCATCCGCCTTGCCGCGACCTCAACACCGCTCTGGCAGGAACTGTCGCTGCTCAAGGAGCACGGTGTGTATGTGCGCAAGGCCTTGGTGTTGCTCAAGGCGACAGACCGTCCCTGCCCGCGTTTGAAAATGACCCTGAAGCTCGCCCTCGGCAGCTCCTGCTACCACACCCAGGGCGGTACCGCCGAAACCATCGAAGCGTTCGTCAGCGCCAAACGACTGGCCGAAGACTGTAACGATATGGCCGGTCAGCTCAGGGCAATCTCGGGACACATGGCGGTTAACCTCAGTTGTGGCCAGTACCAAATGGCCCTGGAGCAGAGCCGGCAATTTGACCGTTTGGGACTGCACGGCGATGCGGTGTTATCCCTGAGCACTCACCGCTTGCGGGTCCTGGCCCTGCATTTTGCCGGGGATCAGGCACTGGCGCGGGAGAATGCCGAGCAGGTCATTCAACGCTTGGCCCAGAGCGGCCACCTCAACCGCTTCACCCATGGTTTTGGCGTGCAGTACGACCAGAGCGTGGCGGCCCTGACGATTCTGGCGCGCATTCTCTGGTTGCAAGGGCTCCCGGAAAAAGCCTGGCACACCGCGCGACAGGCGCTCGACATCGCGATGGAGATCAATCATGGCACGTCCATCTGCTACACCCTGGCACTGTCCGGTTGCCTGATCGCCCACTACAACGGCGACACTCCGGTCGCCCGCGAACTCCTGGCCTTGCTGCTTGAGCAGTCGAAGAAACACTCGGTGTTGCTGTTCTACACATGGGCCAAACATTACGCGCAGGTGATCGACGGTGCCGATGCACTTTCGTCGCCGCGACCGAACACCGGGTTGATCAAGGAAATAATGGTCACTCTGGACAGCCGTTTCATCGATGACGCGTCGCTGGAGCGGGCCAAAAACGGCGCGGCGGGCTGGAGCACGGCGGAGATTCTGCGGGCCCGGGCCGACGCGTTACTGGCAGAGGATTGCCCAAGCAGCGGCGACGCTGCCGAGGCAGTGCTGCTCAAGGCTTTAGCCGTGGCAAAAACCCAGGGAGCGCTGGCCTGGGAACTGCGCAGCGCCACATCACTGGCCCAGTTGTGGCAGCGTCAGGGTCACTTCCGCCAAGCCCATGAGCTGCTGGCGCCGATTTACCAGCGCTTCACCGAAGGTTTCGCCACACCGGACCTGATAAAAGTCCGGCGGTTACTCGACGAGTTGCAGCGCGACCTGCCCGCCTGATGTCCAGTGGGCCCGACTTATGTAGCGCTCATAACGCAGTTCGAAGGCATGCAAGTAACCGCTGTGTTCGAGCTTCTCCAGAGCGTAGGTGCGCGTGGTATTGAGGAAACGGTAGCGGGTCACGCCGTTGCCCTGCTCCACCGACAGCAGCGATTTATTCGCCAGACTCTCCACCACGTTGACCAGGCTTGCGGGCAGCAACATCGCGCCACTGATCACGCCAATCGCCGCGTCCAGCGTAAACGCCATCTTGAACACCGCCAGCCGCTGCAACACGATCTGCTCCAACGGACTCAACCGTTCATAGCTCCAGTCCAGCGCCGCTTTGAGATTCTGATGCCGTGGCACGGCGGTACGTCGACCTTGGCTCAACAGCTGAAAACAGTTGCCGAGTTGCGCTTGCAACCCCACCAATGCCAGCGCATCGATTTGCGCCGCCGCCAGCTCAATGGCCAGCGGCAAGCCATCCAGCCGCCGACAGATTTCGCGCACAGCCTTGAGATCCTGTTGGCGCAAGGCAAACCCTTGCTGACGGGTTCGGGCGCGGCTGACCAACAGCTGCACCGCTGAATAACCCATGTCCTCGGCCACGCTATAAATCGCCGAGGCGGGTGGCACCGTCAGGGGTGACAACCGCAGCAGCGTTTCTCCTGCCGCTCGCAGCGGTTCGCGACTGGTGGCGAGGATCGACAACCGAGGCGCCGAGGCCAGCAAATCGTCCACCACTGTCCGACAACGCTCGAGCACGTGTTCGCAATTGTCGAGCACCAGCAAGGCATGCCGTTGCCTCAACGCCTTTGCGCCGACGTCCAGTTCCAGAGTGCGCGACAGATGATCGACAAGCTGCGACGGGTCATCGATGGCTGCCAGATCAACCATCCAGACACCGTCCCGATAGTGCTGCAACAGCAACTCGGCCACGCGCAACGCCACGGTGGTCTTGCCAATGCCGGCGGGGCCGACCAGGGTCATGAAGCGTCGAACCGGCAACTGCCGGACCACGCTGCCGACGATCGAGTCGCGACCGGTCACTGGCGTGAGCCGCGCAGGCAAGTTGTGTTGAGGCTTGTGCACGGCTTCGACCAGCACCGGCGTGCCCGTCCGGTCGTGCTGCACCGGGGCGATGAAGCTATAACCGCGTTGGGGAATATTAACGATGTAGGGTTGCCCGTTCGGCCCATCGCCGAGCGCTCGGCGCAGAGCGGCAATATGTACGCGCAGGTTGATTTCCTCGACCACCGAGGTCGGCCAGACGTGGGCAATCAGCGCCTCTTTGCTGACCACCGCACCGGCGTGCTCGACCAGCACCTGCAAAATTTCCAGGGCCCGCCCGCCCATGCGCAGCGGCCGATCACCGTCCAGGATCAACCGCTGGTGCAGGTGGAACGCGTAGGGCCCGAACCGCAGCACCGTGTCGCTGTTTATGTTTCTGAGGCTGTTCATGCACGTTCATGCGCTGAAAACCTGGCTCGGCTCAAGGAACTTCAAGCTCCATCGCACCCGCCCATCCAGGCTCCCGCACCTCCAAAAAAAGAGTTCACGGGTATCTTGGCAGGCATGGATGACGGCACAACGGCCACGGGAGGAGCATCACGGCCATCGCGGTGCGCACGACGGACAACAGGGCTCTAACTGAACTGCTCACGGTACTGGGTGGGGGTCAGGCCGAGCTTTTCACTAAACAGAAAGCGCATATGGCGCACGCTGCCGAAGCCACTTTTATAGGCCACGGTCTTGAGTGGCAGTTCGCTGGTTTCCAGTAGATTCCTGGCGTGATCGATGCGCGCGCTTTGCAGAAACTCCATCGGCGTCATGTTCACTTCCCGAGCGAAAATCCTGGCGAAGTGCCGCGCACTCATGTTCACCAGACTGGCCATGCGTTCGATGCTGAACGCTTCGTCGAGGTGTTCGAGCACATGGTTCTGCACCCGGGTGATCGACGTTTCCTGGGGGGACACTGCCATCACCAGCGGACTGAACTGCGCCTGCCCGCCCTGGCGCTTCATCACCACCAACAACACTTTGGCGACGTCCAGGGCGACTTTCTTGCCGTGGTCCTGGGCAACCACCGCCAGCGCCAGGTCGATGCCAGCGGTGACACCGCCGGAAGTGATGAGATTGCGGTCCTGCACGAAAATCTGATCGGTCTCGACGATGGCCTTGGGGAAGCCTTTGATCAGTCGTTCGGTGTAATGCCAGTGAGTGGTCACGCGAAAGCCGTCCAGCAACCCGGCATGCCCGAGCACGAACGCGCCGGTGCAGATCGACCCGTATCGGTTCGCACGGCTGATGGCACCCTGAAGCCAGTTGAGCAGCGGCGGATGCTTTTCGTTGTAGGCCCCCGGCCCGCCCGGAACCAGCAACACATCGTAGTGCCCGTTCGCCTGATCGATGTGCAGATCGGCCTGGACGCTGACGCCATTGGAGGCCCGCAATGCGCCCTGCTCGGTGCCGATGGTCAACAGCTCGTATCGGTCCGCCGGTTGCAGATAACGATTGGCGATGGAAAACACTTCCATGGGACCGGCCATGTCGAGCAGGAGAAAGTCTGGGAACAACACCATTGCCACGGTTTTCATGGGTTCAAAGTCACTAATAGATAACTGTTCAATACCACTGCGCCGCCCACAGGTCTGGCGCCCGGCATTATGGCCACATGTAACAACAAGCATACATGAACCCGTCCACATAACTGTCAACCTGCAAGAGACAGTATTTCAATTTTCATCTACTTATTGCACTGAAGCGTAACCATTAACCTTCTCCTCACTCGGACGAATTCACGTCCTGACAGGAGATTTCATAATGCTGACCCTTCGCAAAGCTTCGGATCGCGGCGCGGCCAATCACGGTTGGTTGAAGTCGTTCCATACCTTTTCCTTTGCCAACTACCGCAACCCGCGGGAACAGGGGTTTTCAGACTTGTTGGTGATCAACGACGACCGCGTGGCCGCCGGCAAAGGCTTTGGCCAGCACCCTCACCGCGACATGGAGATTTTCTCCTACGTGCTCGAAGGCGCGCTGGAACACAAGGACACGCTGGGCACCGGTTCGGTGATCCGCCCTGGCGACGTGCAATTGATGAGCGCCGGCAGTGGCGTGGCGCACAGTGAATACAACCACTCATCGACACGCCCGGTGCACTTCCTGCAAATCTGGATCGTGCCCGACGTCAGCGGCGCCAAACCGCGTTATCAGCAAGAGCATTTCAGTACCCAGAAAAAACGCGGCCGCTTGCAGCTGATCATCTCCCCGGACGGGGCCAACGGTTCGCTGAAAGTCCGGCAGGATGCGCGAGTGTATGCCGGCCTGTTCGACGGCAAGGAAAGCGCCACGCTGGAACTGGCTGCCGATCGCTATGCTTATGTGCATGTGGCGCGAGGCAGTGTCGAATTGAACGGTATGCAGCTGCGCGAAGGCGACGGCGTACGGGTTCGCGAAGAACAGGTGCTGACCTTGAGCAATGGCGTGGACGCCGAGGTGCTGGTGTTTGATTTGCGGCCGCAGGAGTTGCCGGAAATGCCGTGACTTTGTGGCGAGGGAGCGTGCTCCCGCTGGGCTGCGCAGCGGCCCCAAAACCGGTATAGGGAGTTTTCCTGACACACCGCATCCGCCGTATTTGCGACTGCTTCGCAGCCGAGCGGGAGCAAGCTCCCTCGCCACAGGGGCCGGCGATTAAGGTTTTCGCCAGGTACAAAAAAACGGCCGACAGGCCGTTTTCATTCGGATCAAATCAAGTACAGGAATACCTAAATCGTCGCCCGCAACTCCCGTGGCGACAGGCCATAGTGTGAGCGAAAGCGCACGGCAAAACGTGAGGCTGAGGCGTAGCCGCTGGCGCCGGCAATTTCACCGATGGGCCGAGAAGTGGTTTGCAACCATTGCAGCGCCGTTGCAAGTCGAACACTTTCCAGAATATTCCTGAAACTGCTCCCCTCATTGGCCAGTTGGCGCCGCAACGTCGATTCACCAAGGTTCAGATGTTGTGCAACGCTCGCAACCGTCCAGTCGCTCTCAGGGCTGCCCATCAGCAACTGCTGCACACGTTCGCACAATGGATCATTGCGATCCGTCAGCAGCGGTCCGGCCTGGCCGTTGAGGCTCAGGCTGAGCAGAACAGCTTCCCCGTAGTGGGTGCGTAATGCATCCGGAGCGTTCGCATTGATGGCGGCCAATAACTGCTCCCATGCCTGCGTCGTATGCCTGTCCAGAGGCACACACAGATCTGTCTTCGGGGCACGGTGACCACTCATGATCTGCCGGCCATATCGACTGCTGAAGTTGCGCAGTGTCGAAGCGGGAAAGGTCACGACATCAGCGATGTAGTGACCATGAAGGCCGGGGAAGTTCGAGATGCCAAGCTCGCGCCCGGCCGGCATCAGGATCAGATGTTGCGGCCCTGCGCGCATCTCCCGGTCATCCCATTGCAGCAGCTTTTCCCCCTGTCGCACTCGACACAAGGTGGTTGCGAATATCGGCACCCGTTGCAAGGTATGAGGCTGCCGCGCCCGTATGACACACGCATCGATAATGTTTTCCCGGTGCTGGATGCCGTCACAAGGGCGCATTGTTCTTAACGTCCGTAAGTTGAAGTGATGGTCGCTTTGGCCAAGGCGTTGGCATTGAGCATATAGCCCACCAAGGCTCCGCTGGCCTGGTTGTCGAGTGGCAACTTGTCGACTTTCAACGCCCATACGGTGAATTGATAGCGATGGGGCTTCTCCCCAACCGGAGGGCAAGGCCCGCCATATCCCGGTTGGCCGTAATCGGTTCGCCCTTGTATTGCACCGGCAGGCAGGTTCGAACCTACTCCTCTTGGCAAACTGCTGGTGGACGCCGGTAAGTTGGCCACTGTCCAATGCCACCAGCCGCTGCCAGTCGGCGCATCAGGGTCATAGACCGTGATCGCGTAACTTTTAGTGCCCGCCGGGGCGTTGGACCAGGACAGTTGCGGAGACGTATTACCCCCTTCGCAACCGAAGCCCTGGAACACCTCGCGACTGGTCAGCGGGCGATTTTCAGCAATATCCTGGCTGCTCAGCGAGAAGTCGGCAGCGTGTCCAGTGAGGACGACCCCCATGGACAATGCGGATAGGATAATTCGGATGTTCATCGTGACCTCATCGGTGTCTTGGCGTGAAGCACGAGTCTAGAGAGAGCGCTGGGCGGTTACTGTGCCGAAACGCTCGACCATTGTGCCTGAACGCTCTCTCGATCCAGGTAAGCCCCGCCGACTCAGACCGGTCCGAAAATATCCTTCATCGCCGCATACTGCAGCAGCATGATGGTCTTGGCATCGCAGATCTCCCCGCGATAAAACGCCTCTAGGGCGTCGTCGAACTTCCACTCCAGCACTTCCAGTTCCTCGGTTTCTTCTTCCAGCCCACCGCCCTCGCTGACCTTTGAAGACGCGTCGTATTCGGCGATAAAGAAATGCAGTTTCTCCGTGACCGAACCGGGGCTCATGTAGGACTCGAACACCTTCTGCACATGGTGGACGCGATAGCCGGTTTCCTCTTCGGCTTCAGCGCGAATGCGCTCTTCAGGCGCAGCGCCTTCCAACAGCCCCGCCGCCACTTCAATCAACAAACCATCATGGCCGTTGACGAACACCGGCAACCGGAACTGGCGAGTCAGCACGACGGTTTTCTTCTCGCGGTTGAACAGCAGAATCGCCGCGCCGTTGCCACGGTCGTAGACCTCGCGGCTCTGGCGCTGCCAGTCGCCGTTGTTGCGCAGGTAATCGAACGTGATTTTCTTCAGCAGATACCAGTTGTGGGACAACACCTGGGACTCGATGATGTTGACCCGCTCGGCTGTGTTCGACATGACAATTCATCCTTATTTTCGTCAGAGGGCGTCCATGTTAGGCGAAAACAGAAAAGCCCGGCATGGTTGCCGGGCCTCTTTTTTTAACGCTTTGTCCAATCCTTCAGAACGTGTTGATTCAGAGGGTTGGTGTTACTAGAAATCCAATTGGACTACACGCCAAAGTAACAAATGATTGTGTGCTTCAGGTCAGCGGCCCGAGAGTTCCAAACAAACTACGATCGCGATAGGCTCTCTCTTTGCCATATGGATGTAGCCCCATGACCCTGCGAATTGAACTGTCGGAAAACGCCACCCAGGAAGAACGCGAAGCGATCCTCACACCGCTGCGCGCCTACAACGCCTCAAAAGCCGGGCCCACGGTGTCAGAGCAGATTGCCTTGCTGGTACGCGATGACAACGACGAGATTCTCGGAGGGCTTTATGGCCGAGTGTTTTACCGGTGGTTTTTCATTGAATTGTTGTCGGTGCCGGACCAGGCCCGGGGACAAGGGCTGGGCTCGAAGCTGATGCAGATGGCCGAAGACCTGGCGCGGGAGAAGGAGTGCATCGGGATCTGGCTGGACACCTTCGATTTCCAGGCGCCGGAGTTTTACAAGAAACACGGCTACAGCGAGCTGGGGCACATTGCCGATTACCCGCCGGGCCACAAGCGCTTCTTTTTCCAGAAGCGTTTGATGGATTTGTAAGCTTCGATTTTTGTGTTGCCTTCAAAAGATCGCAGCCTCGTTTCACTCGACAGCTCCTACATGGGTTTTGTATTCCCCTGTAGGAGCTGTCGAGTGAAACGAGGCTGCGATCTTTTCTGGATCTTCGATCTTGCTTACAAACAGGTCGCCAACGCTGCCAAACGGCGCTTGGCGACAAAATCATCATGCTGGGCGTAGTAGCTCAAGGCCGTACCTGAAGCATCGCTGGTCACGTCCACGAAAGACTCGGCCGAACGGGTGTAGACCGTCGAGCCGCCCTTCTTGCCCGGCTGCAAATACGCGCCGGCATCGACGCCGAACACCGCCTCGTCCTGCCAGGCAAACTGCACGCACTGGGCAACGACTTTTTCCGGTTTGTCCGAGGTCAGGGTTTTGTACGGGGTTTTGGTGCGGGCGTCGTTCATCGCCGATCCGGCGCAGCCCGCCAGCAAGGTTGCGGCCAGCGCCACCATCAGAATTCGCATTGCGTTCGCTCATCAGGAAAAAGCGGACTTTACCACCGTGGCGCGGCGTATCGTTCTGCTTTACTTCATTTATACCGCGACACCGCGCAACGATTCGCGCACCCTGTCGCGCCGATATCGTCGCATCGCCCATTTTTCAGGAAAGCCATGACACCCAACGCCGAGTTCTACAAACCGTCCACCGACTACGCCGACAAACTGATCAGCCAGATCGGTCAGACGCCGGCCTGGATCGCCAAGCGAATTGGCGTCACCGACAAGCGGATTCGCTACATTCTCGACGGCGAAAGAACCGTCAAAGGCGAAACCACGCCGATCCAGATGACCTACACCGAGCAGTTTGCCCTCGAGTGCCTGGCCGCAGCTGCCAAGGCGAACAAAAAGCAGTCTTCGTAATCCCCCTCAAGGAGTGACCATGGCGGCAACAGAACAGCAACACGAGCAGGCGCTGAAGAAGTTTCTCGATCAGCGCCCCGAGCTGCGCGTCGAACTGGACAACCTTAATCCACTGTTGGCCCAGGCCAAGGGCGAGACAGTGACGCAGTACCGCGACGAGCGTTTGCATGAAGCGTTCGAAGCCGAGGCGGAGCGTCTGGGTTTGTTTGCCTGGGAGCTGACACTGCAATTGACCGCCGCCACGCCTGAGGATTACCACGCCCAACGCCTGGAGGTGCACAAGGAAGTTGCAGAAATGGCCGGCATGGACTGGCTTGAGTATTGCGAGTTGTATGGGCTGACCAAATAATCCTCGCGATGGCAGCGACTCGGTCTGCGAGTAAACGCCCTTCGCCGCCCCGCCGATAAAGCTTTATCATGGCCGCAGTTTTGCTGATCGAGTCCGTCATGAAATTCGCCATTGCGCTGTTTTCCGCCGCCCATGCGCCCTCCTCGCGTCGTGCCTTGCTGTTCGCCCAGGCCGCGCTGGCCGGCGGACATGAGATTGTCCGGCTGTTTTTCTATCAGGACGGCGTCTACAACGCGTCCGGCAGTGTGGTTACGCCTCAGGACGAACAAGACTTGCCCAAGCAATGGCGCACCTTTGTCACCGAGCATCAACTCGATGGCGTGGTCTGCATCGCCGCCGCCCTGCGTCGCGGAGTGCTTAACGAGGAAGAAGCCCAGCGCTATCAGCGTGAAGCGGTCGCCGTGGGCGCGCCGTGGGAATTGTCCGGCCTTGGCCAGTTGCATGACGCGGTGCAGGACGCTGACCGCCTGATCTGTTTCGGAGGCGCGTGAGATGGCTAAATCCTTGCTGATTATCAGCCGTCAGGCGCCGTGGTCCGGGCCGAGTGCGCGGGAAGCGCTGGACATAGTGCTGGCCGGCGGTGCTTTCGATTTGCCAATCGGCCTGCTGTTTCTCGATGACGGCGTGTTCCAGCTCGCCGCAAAACAGGACGCCAAGGCGTTGCAGCAGAAAGACCTGAGCGCCAACCTGCAAGCCTTGCCGATGTTTGGCGTCGAAGACCTGTTCGTGTGCGCTGACAGCGCCGCTGCCCGAGGTCTGGACCCCAACGGTCTGTCGCTCGAAGAAGCCCGGGTGCTGAGCGCCCAGGACATCACCGCCCTTATTGACCGTTACGACCAGGTGATCACCCTCTGATGTCGACTTTGTATGTGTTGTCTCATTCCCCTTTCGGCGACGAGCGCCTGACCAGTTGCCTGCGCGTGATCGGCCCCAACGATGCGTTGCTGCTGAGTGGTGACGCGGCCTATGCCTTGCAGCCAGGCACCGCGCCGTTCAGCGCGCTGCACGCCCGCCAGCTGAAACTGTTCGTATTGGCCGAAGATGCTCAGGCGCGGGCTCTGCAAGTACCGGACTGGGCCAAGGCCATTGATTACCCGGCCTTCGTCGAGCTGTCGATTCATTACGACAAGGTCAACAGTTGGCTATGAAATCCCTGACCGTTGGCGCCCGCGCCATTGAACTGGACAAGGACGGTTTCCTGGTCGAACTGAGCGACTGGTCTACCGAGGTGGCCACCGCCCTCGCCGCCGCCGAAGACATCGAGTTGAGCCAGGAACATTGGGAAATCCTCGAACTGCTGCGCAGTTTCTACGACGAATTCCAGCTGTCCCCGGCGACTCGCCCGCTGATCAAGTACACCGCATTGAAGCTCGGCCCCGACAAGGGCAACAGCCTGCACCTGAACCGACTGTTCAAAGGCACCCCTGCCAAACTCGCCGCGAAACTGGCGGGCCTGCCCAAACCGACGAATTGCTTATGACCGACTATCCAGCGCTGACCCTCGAAACGCCCGCCGAGCACCCGTTCGCCCAGTTCGTGCGGATTCTTGGCAAAGGCAAACGCGGCGCCCGTGATTTGACCCGCGAAGAAGCCCGCCAAGCCATGGGCATGGTGCTCGACGACAAGGTCGAGGACACCCAGCTCGGCGCGTTCCTGATGCTGTTGCGGCACAAGGAAGAGAGCGCCGAGGAAATGGCCGGGTTCACCGAAGCCTTGCGTGAACGCCTGAACCCACCGGCACTGGCGGTCGATCTGGACTGGCCGACGTACGCAGGCAAGAAGCGGCATTTGCCGTGGTATCTGCTGGCAGCCAAGTGCCTGGCGCAGAACGGCGTGCGCATCTTCATGCATGGCGGTGGCGCACACACGGCGGGTCGGCTGTACAGCGAACAACTGCTCCAGACACTGAACATTCCACTGTGCCGCAATTGGCAGCAGGCCGGTGCGGCCCTCGATCAGGGCGGCCTGGCGTTCATGCCATTGGTGGACTGGGCCCCCCAGCTTCAGCGAATGATCGACCTGCGCAACACCCTGGGCCTGCGCTCGCCGATCCATTCCCTGGCGCGGATTCTCAACCCATTGGGCGCCCGTTGTGGCCTGCAAAGCATTTTCCACCCCGGCTACCAGGCAGTGCATCGCGATGCCAGCGGTCTGCTCGGGGACACAGCAATCGTCGTCAAGGGCGATGGCGGCGAGATTGAGATCAACCCGGACGCCGACAGTCACCTGTATGGCACCACCGGCGGCGAAAGCTGGGATGAAGAATGGCCGCAGCTGTCGAGCCAGCGCCACGTCAAACCGGCGAGCCTGGACCCGGAGCACTTGAAAGCCGTGTGGCGTGGCGAAGTGGTCGACAGCTACCCGCAAATGGCGCTGATCTCGACCATGGCCCTGGCCTTGCGCGGCCTCGGCCAGCCCCGCGAACAAGCCTTCGAAACCGCCCAGCAGTACTGGGACGCCCGGGATCGATCGATTTAATCGATCATAACCGCCCAACCTTTGCGCTTTTTGTTCGAACCTATGCGCATAGACTCCTCTCCAACGCTTACAGGTTGAGGAGTCAGGCACATGGGTTTGTTAGTCGAAGGTCGCTGGCAGGATCAGTGGTACCAAAGCAGCAAGGACGGCGCGTTCCAGCGTGAACAGGCGCAGCGTCGCAACTGGCTGACTGCCGATGGCAAGCCAGGCCCGAGCGGCGTCGGTGGTTTTGCCGCCGAGGCCGGTCGCTATCACCTCTATGTGTCGCTTGCCTGCCCATGGGCCCACCGCACGCTGATCCTGCGCAAACTCAAAGGCCTCGAAAGCCTGATCGACGTGTCGGTGGTCAGCTGGTTGATGCTGGAAAACGGCTGGACCTTCGATAAACACCTGGGCTCGACCGGCGACAAGCTAGATCACTTCAATTTCATGCACCAGCGCTACACCGCCGATACCGCCGACTACACCGGCCGCGTCACTGTGCCGGTGCTCTGGGACAAGCAGACGAATCGCATCGTCAACAATGAGTCTGCGGAGATCATCCGCATGTTCAATGGCGCCTTCAATGATTTGACGGGTAATGACCTGGATTTCTACCCGGCACCGCTACGGGGCGAGATTGATGCGCTGAACGAACGGATTTATCCGGCGGTGAACAACGGCGTCTATCGCGCCGGATTTGCCACCTCGCAACAGGCTTATGAAGAAGCGTTCGATGAGTTGTTTGCTGAGCTGGATCGGCTGGAGCAGCTGCTGGGCGCCAATCGTTACCTGACGGGCGAATACCTGACCGAAGCGGATATCCGCCTGTTCACCACGCTGATTCGTTTTGATGCGGTGTATCACGGCCACTTCAAATGCAATCTGCGGCGGATTGCCGATTATCCGAACCTGTCGAACTGGCTACGGGAAATTTATCAGTGGCCGGGAATTGCCGAGACGGTGAGTTTTGAGCACATAAAGAATCACTACTACGGTAGCCACAAGACCATCAATCCGACCGGGATTGTGCCTAAAGGGCCGGCGCAGGATTTCACCGTGGCACATGATCGGGAGCGGTTGAGCGGGAAAGGGGTTTGGCGCAAGGCCTGAGGTTGATCGTTCCCACGCTCTGCGTGGGAATGTATCCCGTGACGCTCTGCGTCACATCCGAAACGGAACGCGGAGCGTCCCTGGCGGCGTTCCCACGCGGAGCGTGGGAACGATCACAACAGACAACACAGAAATCAGACCTGCGCCTGAGCCCCTTCGAACCACGCCAGTTTCTCACGCAGTTGCACCACTTCCCCGACGATCACCAGTGTCGGCGCATGCACTTCATGCTCCGCCACCAGCCGTGGAAGGTCGGCCAGGGTGCCGGTAAACACCCGCTGATTGATCGTGGTGCCCTGCTGGATCAACGCCGCTGGGGTATCGGCCGCGCGACCGTGCTTGATCAACTGCTCGCAGATGATCGGCAAGCCCACCAGCCCCATGTAAAACACCAGGGTTTGCGCCGGCGCGACCAGGTCGGCCCACGGCAAATCGGTGGAACCGTCCTTGAGGTGCCCGGTGACAAACCGCACTGACTGCGCGTAATCGCGGTGAGTCAGCGGAATCCCGGCATACGCCGCGCAACCGCTGGCGGCAGTAATGCCCGGCACGACCTGAAACGGGATGCCATGGGCCGCCAGCTCTTCGATCTCTTCGCCGCCACGCCCGAAAATGAACGGATCGCCACCTTTCAAGCGCACCACGCGCTTGCCAGCCTTGGCCAGATCCACCAGATGCTGGTTGATCTGTTCCTGAGGCACGGCGTGATCGGCGCGGCGTTTGCCGACGTAGACCCGCTCGGCATCGCGACGGCACAAATCCAGAATCGCCGGCGCCACCAGACGGTCATACAGCACCACGTCGGCTTGCTGCATCAGGCGCAAGGCGCGGAAGGTCAACAGGTCGGGATCACCCGGCCCGGCGCCCACCAGATAAACCTCGCCGGTGGCTACAGGTGCCTCGCCATTGATTTTCGCCAGCATCAAGCGCTCGGCCTCGGCGCCCTGCCCGGCCAGTTGCCGGTCGGCAATTGGTCCCTGGAACACATCCTCCCAGAACGCCCGACGCTGCTGCACGTCCGGAAACAGGCCTTTGACCTGATTGCGGAAACGCGCCGCCAGACCGGCCAGTTGGCCGTAGGTGGAAGGAATCCAGGTTTCCAGCTTGGCGCGAATCAACCGCGCCAGCACCGGCGCATCGCCACCACTGGACACGGCAATGATCAGCGGCGAACGGTCGACGATCGCCGGGAAGATCACGCTGCACAGGGCCGGCGCGTCCACCACGTTGACCGGCACGCAACGCCGATGGGCATCGGCGGAGACTTGCGCGTTCAGCGGTTCGTCGTCGGTAGCGGCGATGATCAGCCCGCAACCGTCCAGATCCGCCTCGACGTAGCCCCGCACCAGGCACTCGCCACCGCTGCCGGCTACCAGCTCACGCAATTGCGGTTCGATTTCAGGTGCGACCACCCGCAGCAGCGCACCGGCTTCGGCCAGCAGGCGGGATTTGCGCAAGGCAATCTCCCCCCCGCCGACGACCAACACACGACTGCCGCGAAGGTTATGAAACAGCGGCAGATAGTCCATTTAGCCGATGACCTCAAGGCCACCCATGTACGGCTTGAGCACTTCAGGCACACGGATCGAACCGTCGGCCTGCTGATAGTTCTCGAGCACCGCCACCAGGGTACGACCGACCGCCAGGCCGGAACCGTTCAGGGTATGCACCAGCTCAGGCTTGCCGGTTTCCGGGTTGCGGAAACGCGCTTGCATGCGGCGCGCCTGGAAGTCGCCACAGTTGGAGCACGACGAAATCTCGCGGTACTTGTCCTGGCTCGGAATCCACACTTCCAGGTCGTAGGTCTTGACCGCGCTGAAGCCCATGTCGCCGGTGCACAGCGCCAGGGTGCGGTATGGCAGTTCCAGCAGTTGCAGGACTTTTTCAGCGTTGGCGGTCAGGCCTTCCAGCGCTTCCATCGAAGTCGACGGCTCAACGATCTGAACCATCTCGACTTTGTCGAACTGGTGCTGACGGATCATCCCGCGAGTGTCGCGACCCGATGCACCGGCCTCGCTGCGGAAGCACGGCGTGTGCGCCACGAACTTGATCGGCAGCAACTTCGAATCGACGATTTCGCCGGCCACAATGTTGGTCAGTGATACTTCAGCGGTCGGGATCAGGTACAGATCGGCTTCGCCGTCGCGGCTGATCTTGAACAGGTCTTCTTCGAATTTCGGCAACTGACCGGTGCCTTGCAGGGCCGGCGCTTGTACCAGATAAGGCGTGTAAGCCTCTTCATAGCCGTGTTCGTTGATGTGCAGGTTGATCATGAACTGCGCCAGCGCACGGTGCAGACGAGCAATCGGGCCGCGCAGCAGGGCGAAACGGGCGCCGGACAGTTTGGCGGCGGTTTCAAAGTCCAGCCAGCCGAACTTCTCGCCCAGGGCCACGTGGTCCTGAACCGGGAAGTCGAACGCCTTCGGCGTGCCCCAACGGCGCACTTCAACGTTACCTTCTTCGTCATCGCCAACCGGCACCGATTCGTGCGGCAGGTTCGGAATGCCCAGCAGGATCGAATCCAGCTCGGTCTGGATCGCGTCCAGCTCGACTTTACCGGCGCTCAACTCGCCCGCCATGCGCTCGACGTCTGCCATCAGCGGCGCGATGTCTTCGCCGCGCTGCTTGGCCTGGCCGATGGATTTGGAGCGCGCGTTACGTTCAGCCTGCAGAGCTTCGGTGCGGGTCTGGACGGTCTTGCGCTGTTCTTCCAGCGCTTCGATGCGCGCAACATCCAGGGCAAAGCCACGGGATGCCAGGCGGTCCGCTACGTCCTGAAGGTTGCTACGTAACAGTTTGGAATCGAGCATGTCGGTTTCTCGTTATCAAAGTTTGGTCAAGGACAGGCCAGCCCAGGTGGCGAGCAGCCCGCCGAATACGCTGATGGCCGCATAGCCCAGGGCCAGCGGCACTTGCCCGGTTTCCAGCAGGCGCACCGTATCCAGTGAAAAGGATGAAAAAGTCGTCAGCCCTCCGAGGAAGCCGACGATCAACCCGGCGCGTACCGCAAACGATACCTCCGGGCGAATCAAAAACAGGCCGTATAGAACGCCGATCAGCAAACAGCCCACGATATTAACGGCCAGCGTCGCGGTATAGAAGTGCCGCGGCCAATTCGCGTTGATCCAGTTACCGGTGGCGAAGCGCAACAGCGTACCGGCGACACCGCCGACAGAAACCGCAACGATCAAGGGAATCACTATTTTCTCCGCTGTCGGGGGCTTAGACGGTCAAGCTGCGCTAGGTGGTTGAGCTTTTCGCCGATCTTCAGCTCCAGGCCGCGGGGCACGGGTTGATAGAACCGTTGTGGCTCCAACTCGTCCGGGAAATAATCTTCGCCAGCGGCGTAGGCATCCGGTTCATCGTGGGCGTAACGATATTCATCGCCATAGCCCAATTGCTTCATCAACTTGGTCGGCGCATTGCGCAGGTGCAGCGGCACTTCCAGCGAACCGTGTTCGGTAGCGCTGCGCATCGCGGCCTTGAAGCCCATGTACACCGCGTTGCTTTTTGGCGCGCAAGCCAGATACGTAATGGCCTGGGCCACCGCCAATTCGCCTTCGGGGCTACCGAGGCGCTCCTGCACTTCCCACGCCGCCAGGCACAGGCTCAGGGCGCGGGGGTCGGCATTGCCGATGTCTTCGCTGGCCATGCGCACTACGCGCCGGGCCAGGTACAGCGGGTCGCAGCCGCCGTCGATCATTCGCGCGAACCAATACAACGCGCCATCGGGGTTGGAACCGCGCACCGATTTATGCAGCGCGGAGATCTGGTCGTAGAAGGCTTCGCCACCCTTGTCGAAACGCCGACGGGTATCGCCGAGCAGGCTTTGCAGCAGCTCGACGCCGATTTCGCTGTGGTCTTCGGCCAGGTCAGAGGCGTTTTCCAGCAGATTAAGCAGACGCCGACCGTCGCCATCGGCGGCGGACAGCAGCATCTGGAAGCCCTCGTCGCTGAGGGTCAGTTGCCGCTTGCCCAGCCCGCGCTCTTCGGTCAGCGCGCGATGCACCAGCTTGCGCAGGGCGGCTTCGTCGAGGCTTTTGAGCACATAAACGCGCGCCCGGGACAGCAGCGCGTTATTGAGTTCGAACGAGGGGTTTTCCGTGGTCGCGCCGATAAAAATCAGCGTGCCGTCTTCAACGTACGGCAGGAACGCATCCTGCTGGGACTTGTTGAAGCGATGCACTTCGTCGACGAACAGGATGGTGCGCTTACCGTACTGCCCGGCCTGCTGCTTGGCGACTTCCACCGCCTGACGAATCTCTTTGACCCCGGCCAGCACCGCCGAAACCGTTTCGAAGTGCGCATCCGAGACTTCCGCCAGCAGCCGCGCCAGGGTGGTTTTACCCACTCCCGGTGGCCCCCAGAAAATCATCGAGTGCAGGGCACCCTGCTCCAGCGCTTCGCGCAAAGGCTTGCCGCGAGCGAGCACGTGTTCCTGACCGACGTACTCGTCCAGATTGGCCGCACGCAAACGGGCGGCCAGGGGCTGAGCAATCGGGGCGCTGCGAAACAGGTCCATCACTACTTATGAAACCTCACTGGGTCCTGATGCCGATCAGTCAAAGCACTAAACACCACAATCCCTGTGGTCCTGCGTCTTACTCCTGGATCACGTCCGCACCTTTAGGAATGTCGAACTTGAATCTGGAGGCTGGGATCGGCTCGTTGGCCTTCACGCCGGTGAACAGGATATTTGTGCGCTGACCGACGCTGTCGATCATCTGCATATCATTGACCAGACCATTGCGGAACGACAGGCGCAGGCTGTCGAACAGGGTGTCCTTGGTTTTCGGCTTCAGGGTGAAGTCGATCACGCCGCCGGCTTCCTTGGCGCTGATGTCGAAGCTCTGGCTGATCTTGGACACGTCACCGGACAGCAGCAACGCCGGGGTCTGGGTCAGGCGCTGGTCGAGGGTCTTGATGGTGGCCTGTTCCAGATCCGGGTCCCACAGGGTCACTTTCTTACCGTCCGATACCATGGTTTGCTCGGCCGGCGCGTTGGTGTGCCAGTAGAACAGGCCTGGGCGCTGCAAGGACATTTCCCCTGCTGTTTCTTGTAACTGGGTGCCGCTGCCATCGAGGGTCAGCTGGGAGAAACGCGCGGTCAGGGTCTGGGATTTTTCCAGCAGTTGGGTCAGACGCGCCACGTCCTTGTCATCGGCGTGAGCCGAGAGCGTGGTCAGAGCCAGTACCGGCAGCAACAGCATGCGGATAAGACGCATGGGAGTCCTCATAAACATTCGTGGGAGTGCGGGCGGCGCCTCAAGACGCCGCCCCTTTCAAGACCGGATCAGTCGCGCACCGGGCCAGGGGCCAGGACTTCACGCGAACCGTTGGTGTTCATTGACGTTACGACCCCGGCCATTTCCATGGCTTCGATCATGCGTGCTGCGCGGTTGTAGCCGATTTTCAGCTTGCGCTGAACCGCGGAGATGGACGCTCGACGGCTTTCCAGGACGAACTGCACCGCTTCGTCGTAGAGCGCGTCGGTTTCGGCATCATCTTCACCGCCACCGCCGCCGTTTTCAAAGCCGCTACCGGCCTCTTCGACACCGGCGAGGATGTCATCGTTGTATTCCGGCGCGCCGCGCAGTTTCCAGGCTTCAACCACCCGGTGCACCTCGTCATCGGACACGAACGCGCCGTGAACACGAATCGGCAGGCTGGTGCCCGGCGGCATGTAAAGCATGTCACCGTGGCCCAGCAGTTGTTCGGCGCCGCCCTGATCGATGATGGTCCGCGAATCGATCTTGCTCGACACCTGGAACGCCATACGGGTCGGGATGTTCGCCTTGATCAGGCCGGTGATCACGTCCACCGACGGACGCTGAGTTGCGAGAATCAAGTGGATGCCCGCCGCACGGGCCTTCTGGGCGATACGGGCGATCAGTTCTTCAACCTTCTTGCCGACGATCATCATCATGTCGGCGAATTCGTCGACCACCACGACAATGGTCGGCAGCTTCTGCAGCAGCGGTGCCTCGTCGTGGATGCTTTCGCGCTTGTACAGCGGATCGCTCAACGGCTCGCCGGCGTCCTGGGCTTCCTTGACCTTGGCGTTGAAGCCCGACAGGTTACGCACGCCCATCTTCGCCATCAGTTTGTAGCGCCGTTCCATTTCGGCGACGCTCCAGCGCAAGGCGTTGGCGGCGTCCTTCATGTCGGTGACCACCGGGCACAGCAGGTGCGGGATGCCTTCGTAGATCGACAGTTCAAGCATTTTCGGGTCGATCATGATCAGCTTGGCGTCTTCAGGGCCAGACTTGAACAGAATCGACAGGATCATCGCGTTCACACCCACCGACTTACCGGAACCAGTCGTACCGGCCACCAGCAAGTGCGGCATTTTCGCCAGGTCGGTGATGACCGGTTTGCCGCCGATATCATGACCCAGGGCCAGGGTGACCGGCGACTTGAAGTTATCGTACTCGGGGGTCGACAAGACCTCGGAGAACCGCACGATCTGCCGGTCTTCGTTAGGGATCTCGATACCGACCGTGGTCTTGCCCGGAATCACTTCCACCACCCGCACACTGGTCACGGCCAGGGAACGGGCCAGGTCTTTCGCCAGGTTGGCAATGCGGCTGACTTTCACCCCGGCGGCCGGCTGGATTTCGTAACGGGTAATGACCGGGCCCGGGTGGATCGAATCCACCGAGACTTCGACACCGAATTCCTTGAGCTTGATTTCCAGCAAGTGGCCGACGGCCGCCAGGGATTCAGGCGAATAATTGAGTTGTTTCTTTTCCGCCGGGTCGAGAATCGAGATCGGCGGCAAGGTGCCTTCCACGGCGCTGTCGACGAACAACGGCGCCTGTTTCTCTTTTTCCACACGCTTGCTCGGAGCGGCCGGTTTGGGCGGCGCGGGAGCAATCACCGGCGGCACCTGCTTTTCGCGCTCGGACATGTGCTTGCTCAGGGCCTGCTCGCGTTCGATCAGGCGTTCCTTGACCTTGGCTTGCTCACGCTTGTCGGTGACCGTCGGTGCGACCACGTCATGCACGCGATCGTCGACTTCACGCAGCTGGGCGACCAGTTGCTTGCGTTCGGTACGGGCTGCCCACCAGCGATTGGCCGCGCCCTGAAACAATTCGAACAAATCGAGGGTGATCTTGCCGGTGACGTCCATCACCTTGAACCACGACAGGTCGGTGAACACCGTCAGGCCGAACAGGAACAGCGCGATGAACAGCAACGTGCTGCCCTGGATGTTCAGTGCATTCTTCGCCAGATCGCCGAGGCTTTCACCCAAAGCGCCGCCCGCGCCGGCCGGCAGACCGGTCGCCGCATGGAAATGGATATGGGCCAGCGCCGCGCCCGACAGCACCAGAAACACCAGGCCGATCAGGCGCCAGGAAAACAGCCAGCCGCTCCATTGCCATGGCTCGTGGCGCTGGCGGAAGATCTGATAGGCCTTGATCGCCAGCAATAGCGGGAAAATGTAGGCGAAGTAACCCAGGACCATGAACAGGATGTCGGCGCTGTAAGAGCCGGCAGGCCCGCCGAAGTTCTGTACATCGTCGATCTTGCTGTTATGGCTCCAGCCCGGATCGTCCTTGCCATAGGTCAACAAGGCCATCATCAGGAACAGGCACAAGGCGCCGATGGCGATCAATGCACCTTCCTTGAGCCGGTAGTGCAATTGCTGGCGCCAGAGCGGAACGACTGTTTTAGGTGCTGCGGTGGATTTCTTCAAAACGCTTCTTTTCCTGCGCCCATGGCGCGTCCATCTGTTGAATGACTATAAAAACTGCCCAATCCAGGCAGGTAAAAAAGTTAACAGTCCCAACCGGGACTACTTTTAACACTGTGCCCCGGTTTTTCGAAATACGGCACGCAGCGCTTTTTTGATACAAACACTGTTACAAGCGGGCATTGTACGGGTTTGTTCACCCAATGCCATGCTTGAGACCCTTGGCTCCAGCATAGCCAACAGCACAATACGCGCCGTCCAATTTGAGCATGCATTCTCTTTTGTGACAAAGGCTTATGAGGTGTTTTTATGAGTGAAGCGAAGCATTCCCGCCTGATCATTCTGGGTTCCGGCCCTGCCGGTTACAGCGCAGCCGTTTATGCCGCTCGCGCCAACCTCAAACCCGTTGTCATTACCGGCATACAGGCCGGTGGCCAGCTGACCACCACCGTCGAAGTCGACAACTGGCCCGGCGACGTCGAAGGCCTGACCGGCCCGGTGCTGATGGAACGCATGCAGAAACACGCCGAACGCTTCGACACCGAGATCGTTTACGACCACATCCATACCGCCAAGTTGCAACAGCGCCCGTTCGAGCTCATCGGCGACAGCGGCACCTACACCTGCGACGCGCTGATTATCGCCACCGGCGCTTCGGCCCAATACCTGGGGCTGCCATCAGAAGAAGCCTTTGCCGGCAAAGGGGTTTCGGCCTGCGCCACCTGCGATGGTTTCTTCTATCGCAACCAGGTGGTCGCGGTGGTCGGCGGCGGCAACACTGCAGTGGAAGAAGCCCTGTACCTGTCGAACATCGCCAAGAAAGTTCATCTGATTCACCGTCGTGACAAACTGCGTTCGGAGAAAATCCTGCAGGACAAGCTCTTCGAAAAAGCCGCCAACGGCAATATCCGCCTGCACTGGAACCAGAACCTGGACGAAATACTCGGTGACGCCAGCGGCGTGACCGGCGCCCGCCTGCGTCACAGCCATACCGACGAAACCCGCGAACTGTCGCTGGCCGGCGTGTTCATCGCCATCGGCCACAAACCCAACACCGACCTGTTCCAGGGCCAGCTGCAGATGCGCAACGGCTACCTGCTGGTCAAGGGCGGCAGCGAAGGCGACGCCACCGCCACCGAAATCCAGGGCGTGTTCGCCGCCGGTGACGTGGCCGACCACGTTTACCGCCAGGCGGTGACATCCGCCGGGGCCGGCTGCATGGCTGCGCTGGATGCCGAGAAGTATCTCGATGACATTCCCGGTGTTTGACGGTTAACCTTCTATCTGGCGGGCTTATCGGCCCGCCACTGCCCTCCCCTTCTGCAAGCCCGGATGCCATGCTGACTTGGTTACAACGCAATACCCTGACTTTTCCGCCGCTGGAAAAAGCCATGCGCGACCCCAACGGACTGCTGGCCGCGGGCGGCGATCTGTCCGCCGACCGCCTGATTCAGGCCTATCGCCATGGCTGCTTTCCGTGGTTCTCGGAAGGCCAACCGATTCTCTGGTGGTCGCCGGATCCGCGCACGGTGCTGTTTCCCGACGAACTGCATGTCTCCCGCAGCCTGAACAAACTGCTGCGCCAACAACGCTATCAAGTGACTTTCGACCGGGATTTTGCCGCGGTCATCCGCGCCTGCGCCGCGCCGCGCGAGTACGCCGACGGCACCTGGATCACCCAGGCGATGCAGGACGCCTACGTCGAACTGCACAGGCGCGGTTACGCCCATTCGGTGGAGGTCTGGGACGATGGCGTGCTGGTCGGCGGGCTCTACGGCCTGGCCATGGGGCAGCTGTTTTTCGGTGAGTCGATGTTCAGTCGCGCCGACAACGCCTCCAAATATGGCTTTGCCACCTTGGTGCGACATCTGAAAGACTCAGGTTTTGTGCTGATCGATTGCCAGATGCCTACCGATCATCTGCACAGCCTGGGCGCCCGAGCGGTTCCCCGCACCGAATTTGCCGGCTACCTTGCGCGGCACCTGGATCAACCCAGTCGTGCCACCTGGGTTTGCTGAGCGACATTGGCGCGTGTGGCTTACACTTAATGCTGGGGAAACGAATTGAGAACGCCCCCTTATCAAAAGTTTATCCCGAGGGTTGATCATGACCGAGTTGGCGCGTTTGAAGTTCTATGCCACTCAGCCCCACTCTTGCAGTTATCTGCCCGAGGAGCAGGCCACTACGCTGTTCCTCGACCCTAGTCAGCCCATGGATGTGCATGTCTACGCAGATCTGTCGGAAATGGGCTTTCGTCGCAGTGGTGATCATCTCTACCGGCCCCATTGCCAGAATTGCAATGCGTGCGTACCGGCGCGCATTCCTGTGGCGCAATTTACCCCCAACCGTCAGCAGAAACGCATTCTCAAACGCAATGCCGACTTGCAGGTACGCCCGGCTCGACCCAAGTTCAGCGAGGAGTATTTCGACCTCTATCAGCGCTACATCGAACAACGCCACGCCGACGGCGATATGTATCCGCCGAGTCGCGACCAGTTCTCGACCTTCCTGGTGCGTGACCTGCCGTTCTCCCGCTTCTACGAATTTCGTCTCGAAGGCCGACTGGTGGCGGTGGCCGTCACCGACTTGCTGCCCAACGGTCTGTCAGCGGTCTACACCTTCTACGAGCCCGGCGAGGAACGTCGTAGCCTGGGGCGTTACGCGATTCTCTGGCAGATTGCCGAGGCCCGGCGCCTGGGGCTGGAAGCGGTCTATCTCGGCTACTGGATCAAAAACTGCAAAAAAATGAGCTACAAGACCCAATATCGCCCTATCGAACTGCTGATTAATCAACGTTGGGTCATCCTGAACTAGAACCCCTTGGCTTAAACCCCACTTTTCGGGCACAATGCACGCCGCTTTTGCCTGGCGCAGTTGCACCGGGCCATTCATTGGACACCGAGGGCTTTACTGCATGTCGAAAGAAGACAGCTTCGAAATGGAAGGCACTGTCGTCGACACCCTGCCCAACACCATGTTTCGTGTGGAGTTGGAAAATGGGCACGTCGTAACCGCGCATATCTCCGGCAAGATGCGCAAGAACTACATTCGTATTCTTACCGGCGACAAAGTGCGCGTCGAGCTGACGCCCTATGACTTGAGCAAAGGGCGCATCACCTACCGCGCTCGCTAATCAAGTCAATACAAAACGCCTGGCTATGCCGGGCGTTTTTGTTTGCGGATCGTTCCCACGCTCTGCGTGGGAATGCCTCAACGGACGCTCTGCGTTCGGCTTTTGAAGGGACGCGGAGCGTCCCGGGCTGCATTCCCACGCGGAGCGTGGGAACGATCATTGCGTGCTTCTTCAAGGCAGCAAAAAGGCGCCTTGCGGCGCCTTTTTGCTTTGTTGCGGTTAACGTCAGGCCATTTCAGCCGTGGTCTCGTACTCGAAGGTCAGCTCGCCGTCCTTGATGTCGATGTGCACCACACCGCCATGCTCAGCCAGTTCGCCAAAGAGAATCTCCTCCGCCAGCGGACGCTTGATCTTGTCTTGAATCAAGCGCGCCATTGGTCGAGCCCCCATGGTCACGTCGTAACCACCGGCAGCCAGCCAGCTGCGAGCAGCGTCGGTGACTTCCAGCAGCACACGCTTGTCTTCCAGCTGCGCCTGAAGCTCGGTAAGGAACTTGTCCACCACGCTTTTGATGACCTCATGACTGAGGCGACCAAACTGGATAATGGTGTCCAGACGGTTGCGGAACTCCGGCGTGAAGCTCTTCTTGATCACTTCCATCGCATCAGACGAGTGGTCCTGATAGGTGAAACCGATCGAAGCACGCGCTGCAGTCTCGGCACCGGCGTTGGTCGTCATGATGACGATCACGTTACGGAAGTCCGCCTTGCGCCCGTTGTTATCGGTCAGCGTACCGTGGTCCATGACCTGCAACAGCAGGTTGAAGACTTCCGGATGCGCCTTCTCGATTTCATCGAGCAACAGCACGCAGTGAGGCTGCTTGGTGATGGCTTCGGTCAGCAGACCACCCTGATCGAACCCGACATAACCTGGAGGCGCACCGATCAGACGCGATACGGTGTGGCGCTCCATGTACTCGGACATGTCGAAGCGAACCAGTTCGACTCCCAGCGCCTTGGCCAGTTGCCGCGCAGCTTCGGTTTTACCGACACCGGTCGGACCTGCGAACAGGAACGAGCCGACGGGCTTGTCTGGCGACTTGAGGCCTGCACGAGACAGTTTGATCGCGGTCGACAGTGAGTCGATCGCCGCATCCTGGCCGAATACCGTGAGTTTCAGGTCACGCTCAAGGTTGCGCAGCAGCTCTTTGTCGGAGCTGGTGACGTGTTTTGGCGGAATTCGCGCGATTTTCGCAACGATGTCCTCGACCTGAGGCACTTCGATGCGTTTCACGCGCTTCTCGACCGGCTGCAGACGCTGATAGGCGCCCGCCTCATCGATGACGTCGATGGCTTTGTCTGGCATGTGCCGGTCATTGATGTAACGCGACGCCAGTTCGGCAGCGGCGCGCAGGGCTTCATCACTG
Source organism: Pseudomonas sp. GW822-FHT02G04 (assembly GCF_058802085.1). Classification (NCBI taxonomy): domain Bacteria; kingdom Pseudomonadati; phylum Pseudomonadota; class Gammaproteobacteria; order Pseudomonadales; family Pseudomonadaceae; genus Pseudomonas; species Pseudomonas sp. GW822-FHT02G04. The sequence continues at coordinate 49,730 of NZ_JBXANU010000002.1, read as the reverse complement.
TATTCAATGTTGTGATGGAGCTCGAAACGCCCTTTCAGGCCACGCAGGATACCGATGGTGTCTTCCACCGAAGGCTCCGACACATCGACCTTCTGGAAGCGCCGGGCCAAAGCACGGTCCTTCTCGAAAATCCCGCGGAATTCCTGGAACGTGGTCGAACCGATGCAACGGATATCGCCCGACGACAGTAATGGCTTGAGCAGGTTCGAGGCATCCATGACGCCACCGGACGCAGCGCCCGCACCGATGATGGTGTGGATCTCGTCGATGAACAGGATCGCCTGCGGACGTTTTTTCAGTTCATTGAGCAACGCCTTGAAGCGCTTCTCGAAATCGCCGCGGTATTTGGTTCCGGCCAGCAAAGCCCCCAGATCGAGGGAATACACCACGCTGTTGGCCAGCAGGTCCGGCACCTGATTGTCGACAATACGTTTGGCCAGGCCTTCGGCAATCGCGGTTTTACCCACGCCCGCCTCGCCCACCAGCAACGGATTGTTTTTGCGACGACGCGCCAGGATCTGCGCGACGCGCTCGACTTCGAGTTCACGGCCTACCAATGGATCGATACGACCCTGGCGCGCGAGCTCGTTGAGGTTGCTGGCATAAGCATCCAGAGGATTGCCTGAAGAAGAAGACTCACCGCCCTCGTCGTCCTGCATATCTTGTTCACCTTCAGAGTGATCGCCATGCCCTGGTACTTTGGAAATGCCATGGGCGATGTAGTTGACGACATCAATGCGCGCAACGCTCTGCTGTTTCAGCAGAAACACTGCCTGACTCTCTTGCTCACTGAAGATCGCGACCAGCACGTTGGCGCCAGTCACTTCGCGTTTGCCCGAGCTCTGTACATGAAAGACAGCACGTTGCAGTACACGCTGGAAGCCCAGGGTTGGCTGGGTTTCACGATCCTCGTCATGCAAGGGGATCAATGGCGTGGTGGAGTCAATGAACTCCTGCAGGTCATGCTTGAGTTTGTCGAGGTTTGCGCCGCAGGCACGCAAAACGGTAGCGGCAGCCTCATTATCCAATAGGGCCAGCAGCAGGTGTTCGACGGTCATGAATTCATGACGCTTCGAACGAGCCTCCTTGAAGGCTAGATTGAGGGTGACTTCGAGCTCGCGGTTTAACATAGCTTCACCTCATACCCAAGTGGTCGGCGATTAACCGTCCTTCTCGATTTCACAGAGTAGCGGATGCTGGCTTTCCCTGGCGTACTGGTTGACCTGCATGGCCTTAGTCTCGGCGATGTCGCGGGTAAACACTCCACATACTGCCCGTCCTTCTGTATGGACGGCCAGCATGACCTTGGTCGCCAGCTCGCGATTCAGGTTAAAAAACACCTCGAGCACTTCGACGACGAAATCCATCGGTGTGTAGTCATCGTTGAACAAAACCACCTTGTACATAGGCGGCGCCTGTAAAGCAGGCTTAGCCTCCTGAACAGCAATGCCTGCGGAATCGTCGTCGTGTAAATCAGGGCGATCCTGATTGAATGTTAGTCGAATCTGGCTGATTGCATGCATGGAAAGAAAGGTTCGTCAGTTGTGCAAATACAGTGGTGGGGGCGCCCATCGACGATTTCAACTCCGACTACCCGGTCACCTTGACTATCGGGAAAACGGTGTTACAACCAATAGAGCCCACAGTGGGTAAAAAAGGTCCGCGGAGTCAATCCTGTTTGCAAGATTAGACTGCGGATTAACTGGATGATACTCCAGTGATGGAGTCTGTTGCAGAGGGATATGGGTATGTCAGTTGGTAAGGTGAAATGGTTCAACAATGCCAAGGGGTTCGGTTTCATTAATACCGACACCAGAGAAGGTCGTGACGAAGACGGTCATCTTATTGATTTCTTTGCACACTATTCGGCCATTGAAATGGATGGCTACAAGACCCTCAAGGCCGGGCAAATCGTTAGCTTCGAGATCATTCAGGGCCCTAAAGGGTTGCATGCAGTAAAGATCGCGTCAGCCACCTCCCCGAACGGACAGACCGCACCTGCCACCCATAAAGAAACAGTGTCGAGCTGACGCACCCCGTCATCCAGTCATAAAAAAACCGCCCGAAGGCGGTTTTTTGTGTGCCGATCGGCTTACATATGCGAGATCAGCGCATCGCCAAACGCGGAAGACGACAGCAGTTTCGCGCCATCCATCAGACGTTCGAAGTCATAGGTCACGGTTTTAGCGGAAATCGCGCCGTTGGTGCCTTTGATGATCAGATCGGCCGCTTCGGTCCAACCCATGTGACGCAGCATCATTTCGGCGGACAGGATCAACGAGCCCGGGTTGACCTGGTCCTTGCCGGCGTATTTCGGCGCAGTACCGTGGGTGGCTTCGAACATGGCCACGGTGTCGGACAGGTTGGCACCCGGCGCAATGCCGATACCGCCCACTTCCGCCGCCAGGGCGTCGGAGAGGTAGTCACCATTGAGGTTCAGGGTCGCGATCACATCGTACTCGGCCGGGCGCAGCAGGATCTGCTGGAGCATGGCGTCGGCGATGGCATCCTTGACGATGACGTTCTTGCCGGTTTTCGGGTTCTTGAACTGCATCCACGGGCCGCCGTCGAGCAGGGTCGCGCCGAATTCTTCGGCGGCCACTTCGTAGGCCCACTCCTTGAAGGCACCTTCGGTGAACTTCATGATGTTGCCTTTGTGCACGATGGTCAGCGAGTCGCGGTCATTGTCGACCACATACTGCAGGGCCTTGCGCGCCAGACGCTTGGTGCCTTCCAGGGAGACCGGCTTGACGCCGATACCGCAGTTTTCGTCGAAACGGATCTTGGTGACGCCCATTTCTTCTTTAAGGAACTTGATGACCTTGGTCGCTTCCGGCGAACCGGCCTTCCATTCGATACCGGCATAAATGTCTTCCGAGTTTTCGCGGAAGATGGTCATGTCGACGTCGCCTGGCTTCTTGACCGGGCTCGGCACGCCTTCGAACCAGCGTACAGGGCGCAGGCACACATACAGGTCGAGTTGCTGGCGCAGCGCCACGTTCAGGGAACGGATGCCACCGCCGACTGGCGTGGTCAGAGGGCCCTTGATGGAAACCACGTAATCCTTGACCGCATCCAGGGTTTCCTGAGGCAGCCAGGTGTCCTGATCGTAAACCTGAGTCGCTTTCTCCCCGGCGTAGACTTCCATCCAGGAAATTTTGCGCTCGCCGCCGTAAGCCTTCTTAACAGCAGCATCGACAACCTTGATCATGACCGGGCTGATATCAACGCCAATACCATCGCCTTCGATGAAGGGAATGATCGGGTTGTTAGGTACATTGAGAGAATGGTCCGCGTTGACGGTGATTTTTTCGCCGACGGCTGGAACCTGAATCTTCTTGTATCCCATGCTGAACTCCATTGTTTGGATTGAACATCTGGCTTGGTCCGAGCGTACCCCAGTTAAATCGGCGCGCAAACCCTATGTTCCGTCCATCTGCCGCGAAGCTGCACAGTTCGTGACGTACAAGCCTGAAAGCAAAGGGAAAAGCGCCAAACTCAAGCACGATGGACGACTCTACGCCCCACGCCTTCCTGCGACCTTTAGACCAATGGACGAAAATCGTTACCTATGAAGCATCGGCAGATTGCCAGCTACCTATGTATAATGCCGCCGCTGACCACAGAGTCACGACGGCCGACCGCTCTGCCACTGCAAATGTAGCCGAGATCCCGGGCCCGAAAAGCAGGATTGTTACCGCAGTCCACCCGCTTGACGCTCGACCGATGCACCCAACATCACAGCAAAGAAACCTCGACATTCGGCTCATGGATGACTTTGAACGAACGCGCTTACCCGGCGCCCCTCGAGTTTCTGTGCACGCTTTAGCAAAGAAGAGAGAGTTAATCCGAATATGCCCACCCGCTCGAAGATCATCTATACCTTCACCGACGAAGCCCCAGCCCTCGCCACCTATTCACTGTTGCCTATCGTAGAGGCCTTCACCGCCTCCGCTGATATCGCCGTTGAAACCCGCGATATCTCTCTTGCAGGGCGCATTCTGGCCAGCTTCCCCGAGCAATTGGGTGACAAAGCGGTAGCCGACCACCTCGCCGAACTGGGCGACCTGGCCGTTACACCTGAAGCCAACATCATCAAGCTGCCGAACATCAGCGCTTCGGTTCCGCAACTGCAGGCTGCGATCAAAGAGTTGCAAGCCCAGGGCTACGCACTGCCGGACTACCCGGAAACCGTGACCAGCGACGCCGACAAAGAAGCCAAGGCCCGCTACGACAAGATCAAGGGCAGCGCCGTAAACCCGGTTCTGCGCGAAGGCAACTCCGATCGTCGCGCACCGCTGTCGGTCAAGAACTACGCACGCAAGCACCCGCACAAAATGGGCGCCTGGGCCAAAGACTCCAAATCCCACGTGGCTCACATGAGCACCGGCGATTTCTACGGCAGCGAAAAAGCCGCCCTGATCGACGCCGCTGACGCTGTCAAAATCGAACTGATCGCTCAAGACGGCACCACCACCGTCCTGAAAGAAAAAACCACCGTACAAGCCGGTGAGATCCTCGATTGCGCAGTCATGAGCAAAAACGCGCTGCGCAGCTTCATCGCAGCCGAGATCGAAGACGCCAAGGCAAAAGGCGTGCTGCTGTCGGTTCACCTGAAAGCCACCATGATGAAGGTCTCCGACCCGATCATGTTCGGCCAGATCGTTGCCGAGTTCTATAAAGACGCACTGGCCAAGCACGCTGACGTGCTGGCGCAGATCGGCTTTAACCTGAACAACGGCATCGGCGACCTGTACGCTCGCATCAAGGCTTTGCCTGGCGATCAACAAGCGCAGATCGAAGCGGACATCCAGGCGGTCTACGCCGTTCGCCCTTCGCTGGCCATGGTCAACTCCGACAAAGGCATCACCAACCTGCACGTGCCGAGCGACGTCATTGTCGACGCCTCGATGCCGGCGATGATCCGTGACTCCGGCAAGATGTGGGGCACCGACGGCCAGCTGCACGACACCAAGGCAGTAATCCCGGATCGCTGCTACGCCACCATCTACCAGGCGGTGATCGAAGACTGCAAGGCAAACGGCGCCTTCGATCCGACCACCATGGGCAGCGTGCCAAACGTTGGCCTGATGGCGAAAAAAGCCGAAGAGTACGGCTCGCACGACAAGACGTTCCAGATCAAGGCCAACGGCGTTGTTCGCGTCACCGACAGCAAAGGCACCCTGCTGCTGGAACAGTCGGTTGAAGCCGGCGACATCTTCCGCATGTGCCAGACCAAAGACGCACCGATCCAGGACTGGGTCAAACTGGCCGTCAACCGTGCTCGCGCAAGCAGCACTCCAGCGATTTTCTGGCTGGACCCAATGCGCGCCCACGACGGCGTAGTGATCGAGAAAGTTCAGGCTTACCTGAAGGATCACGACACGTCCGGCCTGGACATCCGCATCATGTCGCCAGTCGAGGCGATGAAGTTCACCCTGGAACGTACTCGCGAAGGCAAGGACACCATTTCGGTGACCGGCAACGTATTGCGCGACTACCTGACCGACCTGTTCCCGATCATGGAACTGGGCACCAGCGCCAAGATGCTGTCGATCGTTCCGCTGATGAATGGCGGCGGTCTGTTCGAAACCGGCGCTGGCGGTTCGGCACCGAAGCACGTTCAACAACTGCTGGAAGAAAACTTCCTGCGTTGGGATTCCCTGGGCGAGTTCCTGGCCCTGGCCGCTTCCCTTGAGCATTTGGGTGTGACTTACAACAACCCTAAAGCGCTGGTACTGGCCAAGACTCTGGATCAGGCCACTGGCCAGTTCCTCGACAACAACAAGTCGCCATCGCGCAAAGTCGGCAACATCGACAACCGCGGCAGCCACTTCTACCTGGCGCTGTACTGGGCTCAGGCCCTGACCGCCCAGACCGAAGACGCTGCACTGCAAGCGCAGTTCGGCGAGCTGGCCAAAACCCTGACCGCGAACGAAGCAACCATCGTTGCCGAGCTCAATGCCGTTCAGGGCAAGCCAGTGGACATCGGCGGTTACTACCACGCCAATGCCGAGCTGATCAGCAAGGCCATGCGCCCGAGCGCAACCTTCAACGCCGCGATTGCTGCGTTGGTTTAAGGTTGTAAGGGAACATCACAAACCCCGGCCATGTGCCGGGGTTTGTGTTTCTGACCACCCCCCCCTACGGAACCCATTGATGACCTGGCTACCCCACATCACCGTTGCCACCATCGTCGAAGACAACGGTCGCTTCCTGATGGTCGAAGAATCCAAGCACGGACGAACGGTGCTCAACCAACCCGCCGGCCATCTGGACCCGGACGAAACCCTGATCGAGGCTGCCGTACGCGAAACCCTCGAAGAAACCGGCTGGGACGTCGAGCCGACCGGTGTAATAGGCATTTACCTCTACACTGCGCCGAGCAACGGAGTGACCTATCAACGCGTCTGCTTCACCGCCAAAGCGCTGAAACACCACCCCGATTATCAATTGGACGACGGTATTGTCGGCGCGAAATGGCTGACGCGTGACGAACTGCTGCAACAGCGCGCAAACTGGCGCAGTGAGCTGATCATCCGCTGCATCGATGATTATCTGGACGGTAAACACTTCAGCCTCGAGCTGATCCGCCCTTCTCTTTAGCCTTGCAGGCTTGAGCCTGCTAGAATCGCGTCCTTTTTCAAGACACTCATTAAATCCCTATGCGTGATCCAGCCCCTTCTGCCACACAAAAGAAGCGCGTCATTGTCGGTATGTCCGGCGGCGTGGACTCTTCCGTTTCCGCTCTCCTGCTGATAGAGCAGGGTTATGAGGTGGAAGGCCTGTTCATGAAGAACTGGGAAGAAGACGATGGAACGGAATACTGCACCGCCATGGATGACCTGGCGGACGCGCAGGCCGTGTGCGACAAGATTGGCATCAAGCTGCACACCGCCAACTTCGCCGCCGAGTACTGGGACAACGTGTTCGAGCACTTCCTGGCCGAATACAAGGCCGGCCGCACGCCGAACCCGGACATCCTGTGCAACCGCGAAATCAAGTTCAAGGCGTTCCTCGATTACGCCATGATGCTCGGCGCCGACCTGATTGCCACTGGCCACTACGTGCGCCGTCGCGACATCGATGGTCGCACCGAATTGCTCAAGGGCCTGGATCCGAACAAGGACCAGAGCTACTTCCTGCACGCCGTCGGCGGCGAACAGATCGCCAAGACGCTGTTCCCGGTCGGCGAGCTGGAAAAACCCGAAGTGCGCGCGATTGCCGAGAAACACGACCTGGCCACCGCGAAGAAAAAGGATTCCACCGGAATCTGCTTTATCGGCGAACGCCGCTTCAGCGACTTCCTCAAGCAATACCTGCCGGCCCAGCCCGGCGAGATCAAGACCACCGAAGGTGAAGTCATCGGCCGCCACCATGGCTTGATGTACCACACCATCGGCCAACGCCAGGGCCTGGGCATCGGCGGCCTGAAAGACGCCGGTGAAGAGCCGTGGTACGTGCTGATCAAGGACCTGGAACACAACGAGTTGATCGTTGGCCAGGGCAATGACCACCCGTGGCTGTTCTCCCGCGCCCTGCTCGCCTCGGACATCTATTGGGTCAACCCGATCGATTTGACCGAGCCGCGCAGGCTGACCGCCAAGGTGCGTTATCGCCAGAGCGACCAGCCTTGCACGCTGGAAAAGACCGCCACCGGCTACCGCGCCACTTTTGATGACCCGCAACGCGCGGTCACTCCGGGCCAATCCGTGGTGTTCTACGACGGTGAAATCTGCCTCGGTGGCGGCGTGATCGAAGTGGCCGAGCCCTGGACCAGCAAGGGTCAGCGTTCATGAGCCCGACTCAGGAGCAACTGACAGCCCTGGGCGGTGTGTTTCTCGCCGCCGTGCTGGTCGACAAGATCGCCAAGACCGGCCAGACCAACGAAGCCGGCCTGACTTGCATGCTCGGCAGCCTGTTGATTCGTGACCCCAAGGACACTCTGGAAGTGTACGGCGGCGACGACATCAATTTGCGCGAAGGCTATCGCGCATTGATCGGCGCCCTGGAACGCGACCCCAGCACCCTTCAGCGTGAACCACTGCGCTACGCCCTGGCGATGCTGGGGCTGGAGCGCCAATTGGCCAAGCGCAATGACATGCTGGACGTGATCGGCAAGCGTCTGCCGCAGATTCAGTCCCAGGTCGAACACTTCGGCCCGGCCCACGAAAACGTGATCGCCGCTTGCGGTGCGCTGTACCAGGACACCCTGAGCACCCTGCGCCAACGAATTCAGGTGCATGGCGACATGCGCAACCTGCAGCAACCGAGCAATGCCTCGAAAATCCGCGCACTGTTGCTGGCCGGGATTCGTTCGGCACGCCTGTGGCGGCAGTTGGGCGGTCATCGCTGGCAGTTGGTGATCAGCCGACGCAAGTTGCTTAAAGAGCTTTACCCGCTGATGCGCAGCAGCTGAACCGCGCCCGCAATACCGTTTTATAGTCAGTAACGCGTAATACGCCGGTCAGTTGGCAACGGACCGGCGGATTTTTTTCATGTATGATACGCGCCCCATTTCGTTGCCCGACTGTCCGAGAACACCCCATGCAGCTCTCTTCGCTCACTGCGGTTTCCCCTGTTGACGGCCGCTACGCCGGCAAAACCCAGGCCCTGCGCCCAATTTTCAGCGAATACGGTCTGATCCGTGCTCGCGTTCTGGTTGAAGTGCGCTGGCTCCAGCGCCTGGCCGCTCACCCTGCCATCAGCGAAGTGCCGGCGTTCTCCGCCGAAGCCAACGCTGTGTTGAACACCCTGGCGGAAAACTTCTCTCTGGAGCACGCCGAGCGTGTCAAAGAGATCGAGCGCACCACCAACCATGACGTCAAAGCCATTGAATACCTGCTTAAAGAGCAGGCGGCCAAGCTGCCGGAACTGGCCAAGGTCAGCGAGTTCATCCACTTTGCCTGCACCAGCGAGGACATCAACAACCTGTCCCACGCCCTGATGCTGCGTGAAGGCCGTGATGACGTGATGCTGCCGCTGATGCGCCAGACCGCCAACGCCATCCGCGAACTGGCCATCCGTTTCGCAGACGTGCCGATGCTGTCGCGCACCCACGGTCAACCGGCATCGCCGACCACCCTGGGCAAAGAACTGGCGAACGTGGTTTACCGTCTGGAGCGTCAAATCGCTCAAGTCGCCGCCGTTCCGCTGCTGGGCAAGATCAACGGCGCCGTCGGCAACTACAACGCTCACCTGTCGGCCTACCCTGAGATCGACTGGGAAGCCAACGCCCGCGCCTTCATCGAAGACGAGCTGGGCCTGGGCTTCAACCCGTACACCACGCAGATCGAACCGCACGACTACATCGCCGAGCTGTTCGACGCGATCGCGCGCTTCAACACCATCCTGATCGACTTCGACCGCGACATCTGGGGCTACATCTCCCTGGGTTATTTCAAACAGCGCACCGTCGCTGGCGAAATCGGTTCGTCGACCATGCCGCACAAGGTCAACCCGATCGACTTCGAAAACTCCGAAGGCAATCTGGGCATCGCAAACGCACTGTTCCAGCACCTGGCGAGCAAGCTGCCAATCTCCCGCTGGCAGCGCGACCTGACCGACTCCACCGTACTGCGCAACCTCGGTGTCGGCTTCGCCCACAGCGTGATCGCGTACGAAGCCAGCCTCAAAGGCATCAGCAAACTGGAGCTCAACGAGCAAAAGATTGCCGCCGACCTGGACGCTTGCTGGGAAGTATTGGCCGAGCCAATCCAGACCGTGATGCGTCGCTACAACATCGAAAACCCGTACGAGAAGCTCAAAGAGCTGACTCGCGGCAAAGGCATCAGCCCTGAAGCACTGCAAACCTTCATCGACGGCCTGGACATGCCAGCCGCCGCCAAGGCTGAGCTGAAACTGCTCACCCCGGCCAACTACATCGGCAACGCTGTAGCACAAGCCAAACGCATCTGATCGACCGCTCTACCCGTTTGAGACGCCCGGCAGCGCCGGGCGTTTTTATTCCCGTCTGAAAAGTGCTTTTTTTCAATAGGTTACACATGAATCCTGACACTCCTCTTCAACTTCTGGGCGGCATCACGGCACGGGAATTCCTGCGCGACTACTGGCAGAAAAAACCCCTGCTGATCCGTCAGGCAATTCCTGATTTCGAAAGCCCTATCGACGCCGACGAACTGGCCGGCCTGGCGCTGGAAGAAGAAGTCGAATCGCGTCTGGTGATCGAGCACGGCGAGCGCCCTTGGGAATTGCGCCGCGGCCCGTTCGCCGAAGACGAATTCAGCAAACTGCCGGAACGCGAATGGACCCTGCTGGTGCAAGCGGTCGACCAATTCGTGCCGGAAGTCGCCGAGCTGCTGGAAAACTTCCGTTTTCTGCCGAGCTGGCGCGTCGACGACGTGATGATCAGCTTCGCCGCCCCGGGTGGCAGCGTCGGTCCGCACTTCGATAACTACGACGTATTCCTGCTGCAAGGCCACGGCAAGCGCAACTGGAAAATCGGCCAGATGTGCGATTCCGAGAGCCCGCTGCTGCAGCACGCGGACCTGCGCATCCTCGCCGATTTCGAAGCCACCGATGAGTGGGTGCTGGAACCGGGCGACATGCTCTACCTGCCGCCGCGCCTGGCCCACTGCGGTGTGGCTGTCGATGATTGCATGACCTACTCGGTCGGTTTCCGCGCCCCGAGCGCCGCTGAAGTGCTGACCCACTTCACCGACTTCCTCAGCCAGTTCCTGACGGACGAAGAGCGCTACACCGACGCCGACGCCCTGCCGGCGGTCGATCCCCATCAGATCCAGCACGATGCCCTCGATCGCCTCAAAAGCCTGCTGGCCGAGCACATGAGCGACGAGCGCCTGCTGCTGACCTGGTTCGGCCAGTTCATGACCGAGCCGCGCTACCCGGAACTGGTGGTCGGCCCGGAAGAAGTCGAAGAGCAAGACTTCCTCAGCGCCCTCGAAGAAGGCGCCGTGCTGATCCGCAACCCGAGCGCGCGCCTGGCCTGGTCGGAAGTCGACGACGACCTGCTGCTGTTCGCCAGCGGCCAGAGCCGTTACCTGCCGGGCAAACTGCGCGAACTGCTGAAAATGATCTGCGCCGCCGACGCCCTGCATGTCGACAACCTCGGCCCATGGCTGAGCGACGAAGACGGCCGCGGCCTGCTGTGTGAACTGGTCAAGCAGGGCAGCCTGGGGTTTGCCGATGAATAAGATTCACGTACGTGTCGCAGACTGGCAAAAGGATAACGCCGAGATCCGGCGCATTCGTGAAGCGGTATTCGTCGTCGAGCAATCCGTTCCGCCTGAACTGGAATGGGATGCCGATGACGCCACAGCGGTGCATTTCCTGGCCTTCGAAGGCGACTTTCCGATCGGCACCGCCCGCCTGTTGCCCGATGGCCACATCGGCCGGGTGTCGGTACTGAAAGACTGGCGCGGCATGAAGGTCGGCGATGCGCTGATGCAAGCGGTGATCGGTGAAGCCGAGAAGCGCGGGCTGAAACAGCAAATGCTGAGCGCACAAGTGCAGGCCACGGCGTTCTATGAGCGCCTGGGTTTCAGCATGGTCAGTGAGGAATTCCTGGAAGCCGGGATTCCCCATGTAGACATGGTGCGTCACTCAGCTTGATACCCTGACAAAAGCCTAACTGATCGTTCCCACGCTCTGCGTGGGAATGTCTCTCGGGACGCTCCGCGTCCCTTCGCGGCAGTGACGCGGAGCGTCACAGGCTGCATTCCCACGCGGAGCGTGGGAACGATCACGCCCCGCCATTCTCGGATGCCGGGGCGTTTTGCTGTCTGTGATTCAACTCGCACCACGCCAGGCCGACAAACTGGCAATATCATCAAGACTTTGAAAGCGGAGATAACGGATATGTCCCTACGCACCCTGCTCACCACGCTGCTACTGACCTGCAGCTTTTCGGTCATGGCCGCCACCGAGATCGTGCCCCTGAATTACCGCACCAGCGCCGACTTGCTGCCAGTGGCGCAGGATTTCATCGGCAAGGACGGCAAGGTCAGCGCCTACGGCAACCAGCTGATCGTCAATGCCGACCCCGGCAAGATCGACGAACTCAAGGCCTTCCTCGCGCAACTCGATACCGCCCCCAAACGCCTGCTGATCACCGTCGACACCAACGAAAACAACTTTCAGGGCGATCAGGGCTACTCGGTCAACGGGACCGCACCGAATCAGACCCGCATCATCAATCGCAGCACCGACAGCCGTGACGGTGGCATCCAGCAGGTTCAGGCCAGCGAAGGCGCCCCCGCGCTGATTCAGGTCGGCCAAAGCGTGCCGCTCACCAGCACCCAGACCGACGGCTATGGCGACCTGCGCAGCCAGACTGAATACCGCAATGTCACCCAGGGTTTCTACGTCACCGCCAGCGTCACCGGCGACATCGTTCATCTGGCTATCAGTACCAACCGTGACCGGATGAGCCAGGAACGTCCCGATGTAGTGAACGTGCAAAGTACCGACACAACTGTCAGCGGCCGACTGGGCGAGTGGATCACCCTGGCCGGCGTGAATCGTCAGACTCAGGCCGACAAACAGAGCCTGACCCGCAGCTACTCGACTCAGGGCCGGGATGACATGACTTTGCGGGTGAAAGTCGACACCTTGGACTAAAGCACCAAAAACTGACTGATTAGTCGTATTAGACCAAAGATGTAGTGCTCGAAAAAAAGCACTACAAAACGTTTGACGAGCCAAAAAAGCAAAGGCATGATGGCCTCGCTCCCGCTAATCAGAGGCCCTGGCAAGGGCTTTCGAGTCGCTGTTCGCACCCTACCCCGCGAACCGATTCGTGTCTGTACCGCCCACAAGGTGTGTTTGACGAGGTTGCCGACTGGAACGAAGTTGTCCCGAGGGACGGAAGCGTAATTAGGTAACCCGGCTCCACACTGAAGTTCGCACCAAGGCCCACGACGCCCGAATGCGCTCGCCAGTTCGCCCTTACCTGCTCACTTCCCCTCGAGCCCATCGTTCATCCCGTCGCCATCCCCGCCGAACCCGACTTGACCGCCTAAGCTTCTGGTCAGCGAGCAGCCTCTTACGCCTGATTTGCGTAGTGGGCAGGAGCAGGAATTTTCCACCCCAGACCTATGCGACGAGGTTTATCTCCATGGCACTGACACGCGAACAGCAAATTGCAGCCCTCGAAAAAGATTGGGCTGAAAACCCACGCTGGAAAGGCGTGACACGCGCTTACTCCGCTGCTGACGTCGTCCGCCTGCGTGGCTCGGTTCAACCTGAGCACACCTTTGCAAAAATGGGCGCCGAGAAGCTCTGGAACCTGGTCACCCAAGGTGCCAAGCCGTCCTTCCGCCCTGAGAAAGATTTCGTCAACTGCATGGGCGCCCTGACCGGCGGCCAGGCTGTGCAACAAGTCAAGGCCGGCATCCAGGCGATCTACCTGTCGGGCTGGCAAGTAGCCGCGGACAACAACTCCGCCGAATCGATGTACCCGGACCAGTCGCTGTACCCGGTGGATTCGGTTCCAACCGTGGTCAAGCGCATCAACAACTCGTTCCGTCGTGCTGACCAGATCCAGTGGAAAGCCGGCAAGAACCCGGGCGACGAAGGCTACATCGACTATTTCGCACCGATCGTGGCTGACGCTGAAGCCGGCTTCGGTGGCGTACTGAACGCCTACGAGCTGATGAAGAGCATGATCGAAGCAGGCGCCGCCGGCGTTCACTTCGAAGACCAACTGGCTTCCGTGAAGAAATGCGGCCACATGGGCGGCAAGGTACTGGTTCCGACCCAGGAAGCTGTACAGAAGCTGACCGCTGCCCGTCTGGCGGCTGACGTTGCCGGTACACCGACCATCATCCTGGCCCGTACCGACGCTAACGCAGCTGATTTGCTGACCTCCGATTGCGACCCGTACGACAAACCGTTCGTGACTGGCGAACGCACTCAGGAAGGTTTCTACAAAGTGCGTGCCGGTCTCGACCAGGCCATCGCTCGCGGCCTGGCCTACGCGCCGTACGCCGACCTGATCTGGTGCGAAACCGCCAAGCCGGATCTGGACGAGGCTCGTCGCTTCGCCGAAGCGATCAAAAAGGAATACCCGGACCAACTGCTGTCGTACAACTGCTCGCCGTCCTTCAACTGGAAGAAAAACCTGGACGACGCGACCATCGCCAAGTTCCAGCGCGAACTGTCCGCCATGGGTTACAAGCACCAGTTCATCACCCTGGCCGGCATTCACAACATGTGGCACAGCATGTTCAACCTGGCGCACGACTACGCCCGCAACGACATGACTGCCTACGTGAAGCTGCAAGAGCAAGAGTTCGCTGACGCTGCCAAGGGCTACACCTTCGTGGCTCACCAGCAGGAAGTGGGCACCGGCTACTTCGACGACATGACCACCGTGATCCAGGGTGGCACGTCTTCGGTAACCGCACTGACCGGTTCGACCGAAGAAGAACAGTTCCACTGATCTGCTTCGCTTAAACAAACGGCCCTTGCGGACCGAATAAAAAGCTAACCGCAAAGCCGCTCATCTGACGCCCCGACTGGTTCGGGGCGTTTTTTTGCCTGCGATTTCCCTCCCCCTCCGTAGGAGCGAGGCTTGCCCGCGAAGAATGCGCTGCGGTCTTTCAGACATACCGCATCATCGCTCTTCGCGGGCAAGCCTCGCTCCTACGGGATCGGGTGCAGGGAAAAACCTTGATCCAGAGCAGTTTCACGATCAGGAAAACAAGGTAAAACCACCCCGCGCGCTACTTGCAGTAACGCGCATATAAGACAACTTCCCGAACCGCTACCCACTAAACAGTTTGAAAACCACACCAAATAATATTGATTATCATTTAGCGACAGCTATGTTCGTTACATTCCCTACAAAACATATTTGACAAAACCCCCGCTAATGCCCGGACCGCATGGGCTACAGGGCTTTGGAGGTGCGCCATGTCCTTATTCCAATAAATAATTTCGCTATAGGAATTTTACTTGCAGGGTGTTTAGCCATAAAATCAGCGGGATTGATTGCTGCGACATATCGTCACTGCCATATTTCTTTATCAAGCTCAGAGACCTTTGCTCTCTGTTAAGGATTACCAGCATGCCCGAAGCGACCGGACTCATGGCCCACAACTGGGGCTTTGCCATTTTCCTTCTGGGTGTCGGCGGCCTTTGCGCCTTCATGCTCGGCGTCTCCAGCCTCCTCGGGTCAAAAGCCTGGGGCCGCAGCAAAAACGAACCGTTCGAGTCCGGCATGCTACCTACAGGTGGCGCCCGCTTGCGGCTCTCAGCCAAATTCTATCTGGTCGCGATGCTCTTCGTGATCTTCGATATCGAAGCCCTCTTTCTCTTTGCCTGGTCTGTGTCCGTCCGCGAAAGCGGCTGGACCGGATTCGTCGAAGCTCTCGTTTTCATAGCAATTCTGTTGGCAGGTCTTGTCTACCTATTTCGAGTGGGCGCCCTTGACTGGGCTCCGGCAGCTCGTCTTAAGCGGCAAGCGAAGCTGAAACAATGAGGCTTTGGCAATGCAATACAATCTCACCAGGATCGACCCCGATGCTCCTAACGAGCAGTATCCGATTGGCCAACGGGAAACCGTTTCCGATCCGTTAGAAGATCAAGTCCACAAAAACATTTTCATGGGCAAGCTCGAAGACGTGCTCAACGGCACGATCAACTGGGGGCGCAAAAACTCCCTGTGGCCGTATAACTTCGGTCTTTCGTGCTGCTACGTGGAAATGACCACCGCCTTCACGGCGCCCCACGACATCGCGCGCTTTGGCGCCGAGGTAATCCGGGCATCGCCGCGTCAGGCGGATTTCATGGTTATCGCCGGTACCTGCTTCATCAAGATGGCGCCGATCATTCAGCGTCTCTACGAGCAGATGCTCGAACCTAAATGGGTCATTTCCATGGGTTCGTGCGCCAACTCCGGTGGCATGTACGACATCTACTCCGTCGTTCAAGGGGTGGACAAGTTCCTGCCCGTGGACGTCTACGTGCCTGGCTGCCCACCCCGCCCTGAAGCTTTTCTGCAAGGCTTGATGCTGTTGCAGGAGTCGATTGGCCAGGAGCGTCGCCCACTTTCCTGGGTCGTTGGCGATCAAGGCGTTTACCGCGCCGAGATGCCTTCGCAAAAGGAACAGCGCCGCGAACAGCGTATTCAGGTAACCAACCTGCGCAGCCCCGACGAAGTCTGATCCAGCTCTGCTTCTTTTATAGAACGAGAAACTGGCTTCATTCTTTACGTTGACCGAAAGCGATAAATAACCATGACTGCAGGCAGTGCTCTGTACATCCCGCCTTATAAGGCAGACGACCAGGATGTGGTCGTCGAACTGAACAACCGCTTTGGCCCAGAGGCGTTCACCGCCCAGCCTACCCGCACCGGCATGCCGGTGCTTTGGGTTGCCCGTGCCAAACTCGTCGAAGTCCTGACTTTCCTGCGCAACCTGCCCAAGCCGTACGTCATGCTCTATGACCTGCACGGCGTGGACGAGCGTCTGCGCACCAAGCGTCAAGGGCTGCCAAACGGCGTCGACTTCACTGTGTTCTATCACTTGATGTCGATCGAACGTAATAGTGACGTAATGATCAAGGTCGCCTTGTCCGAGAGCGACCTCAACCTACCGACCGTCACCAGCATCTGGCCGAACGCCAACTGGTACGAGCGTGAAGTGTGGGACATGTACGGCATTCACTTTGCCGGCCACCCGCACCTGAGCCGCATCATGATGCCGCCGACCTGGGAAGGTCACCCGCTGCGCAAGGACTTCCCGGCCCGTGCCACCGAGTTCGATCCGTTCAGCCTGACCCTGGCCAAGCAACAGCTTGAGGAAGAAGCCGCGCGCTTCAAGCCTGAAGACTGGGGCATGAAGCGTTCCGGCCCGAACGAGGACTACATGTTCCTCAACCTGGGTCCGAACCACCCTTCGGCCCACGGTGCGTTCCGTATCATCCTGCAGCTGGACGGTGAAGAGATCGTCGACTGCGTACCGGACGTCGGCTACCACCACCGTGGTGCCGAGAAGATGGCCGAGCGTCAGTCCTGGCACAGCTTCATTCCGTACACCGACCGTATCGACTACCTCGGCGGCGTGATGAACAACCTGCCGTACGTGCTCTCGGTCGAGAAGCTGGCCGGCATCAAGGTGCCCGAGAAGGTCGACGTCATCCGCATCATGATGGCCGAGTTCTTCCGGATCACCAGCCACCTGCTGTTCCTGGGGACTTACATCCAGGACGTCGGCGCCATGACTCCGGTGTTCTTCACCTTCACCGACCGCCAGAAGGCGTACACGGTGATCGAAGCCATTACCGGTTTCCGCCTGCACCCGGCCTGGTACCGCATCGGTGGTGTCGCCCACGACCTGCCGCGCGGCTGGGAAAAACTGGTCAAGGATTTCGTCGATTGGATGCCAAAGCGTCTGGACGAATACCAGAAAGCCGCACTGGACAACAGCATCCTGCGTGGCCGGACCATCGGCGTCGCCGCCTACAACACCAAGGAAGCCCTGGAATGGGGCGTCACCGGTGCAGGCCTGCGTTCGACCGGTTGCGATTTCGACCTGCGTAAGGCCCGCCCCTACTCCGGCTACGAAAACTTCGAATTCGAAGTCCCGCTGGCGGCCAATGGCGATGCCTACGACCGTTGTATCGTTCGCGTCGAAGAAATGCGCCAGAGCATCAAGATCATCGAGCAATGCATGCGCAACATGCCGGAAGGCCCGTACAAAGCGGATCACCCGCTGACCACGCCGCCACCCAAAGAGCGCACGCTGCAGCACATCGAGACCCTGATCACGCACTTCCTGCAAGTTTCGTGGGGCCCGGTCATGCCGGCCAACGAATCCTTCCAGATGATCGAAGCGACCAAGGGCATCAACAGTTATTACCTGACGAGCGATGGCGGCACCATGAGCTACCGCACCCGGATTCGTACCCCAAGCTTCCCGCACCTGCAGCAGATCCCTTCGGTGATCAAAGGCAGCATGGTCGCGGACTTGATCGCGTACCTGGGTAGTATCGATTTCGTTATGGCCGACGTGGACCGCTAAGCATGAACAGCCCGCTTATCCAGACAGACCGTTTCGCCCTGAGCGAAACCGAGCGCTCGGCCATCGAGCACGAGCTGCATCACTACGAAGACCCGCGCGCGGCGTCGATCGAAGCCCTGAAGATCGTCCAGAAGGAACGTGGTTGGGTGCCTGACGGCGCGCTCTACGCCATCGGCGAAATCCTCGGTATCCCGGCCAGCGACGTTGAAGGGGTGGCCACTTTCTATAGCCAGATCTTCCGTCAGCCAGTCGGCCGTCACATCATTCGCGTCTGCGACAGCATGGTCTGCTACATCGGCGGCCATGAATCGGTAGTCAGCGAAATCCAGAGCAAGCTGGGCATCGGCCTGGGCCAGACCACCGCCGACGGTCGCTTCACCCTGCTGCCGGTCTGCTGCCTCGGCAACTGCGACAAGGCACCGGCGCTGATGATCGACGACGACACGTTCGGTGATGTACAGCCTGCCGGCGTTGCCAAATTGCTCGAGGGCTACGTATGACCCTGACTTCCTTCGGTCCTGCCAACCGCATCAAGCGTGTCGCAGAGACTCACCCGCTCACCTGGCGTCTGCGTGACGACGGCGAAGCCGTATGGCTCGACGAGTACCAGGCCAAGAACGGTTACGCCGCTGCGCGCAAGGCCTTCGCCGACATGGCCCAGGACGACATCGTCCAGACCGTGAAAGACTCCGGCCTCAAGGGTCGCGGCGGTGCAGGCTTCCCCACTGGCGTGAAGTGGGGCCTGATGCCCAAGGACGAATCCATCAACATCCGCTACCTGCTGTGCAACGCGGATGAAATGGAGCCGAACACCTGGAAAGACCGCATGCTGATGGAGCAACTGCCCCATCTGCTGATCGAAGGCATGCTGATCAGTGCTCGCGCGCTGAAAACCTACCGTGGCTACATCTTCCTGCGTGGCGAATACACCACCGCCGCCAAGCACCTGAACCGTGCCGTGGAAGAAGCCAAGGCAGCAGGTCTGCTGGGCAAGAACATCCTGGGCAGCGGGTTCGATTTCGAGCTGTTCGTCCACACCGGTGCCGGGCGTTACATCTGCGGTGAAGAAACCGCACTGATCAACTCCCTCGAAGGCCGCCGCGCCAACCCGCGCTCCAAGCCGCCCTTCCCTGCCGCCGTGGGCGTGTGGGGCAAGCCGACTTGCGTGAACAACGTCGAAACCCTGTGCAACGTGCCGGCGATCATTGCCGACGGCGTGGACTGGTACAAATCGTTGGCCCGCGAAGGCAGTGAAGACATGGGCACCAAGCTCATGGGCTTCTCCGGCAAGGTCAAGAACCCGGGCCTGTGGGAATTGCCGTTCGGCGTCACCGGTCGCGAGCTGTTCGAAGACTACGCCGGTGGCATGCGCGACGGTTACAAGCTCAAGTGCTGGCAGCCAGGCGGCGCCGGTACCGGCTTCCTGTTGCCGGAACACCTGGACGCACAAATGTACGCCGGCGGCATCGCCAAAGTGGGCACCCGTATGGGTACCGGCCTGGCCATGGCGGTGGACGACAGCGTCAACATGGTGTCCCTGCTGCGCAACATGGAAGAGTTCTTCGCCCGTGAATCGTGCGGTTTCTGCACCCCGTGCCGTGACGGTCTGCCGTGGAGCGTCAAGCTGCTGCGCGCGATCGAGAACGGTGAAGGGCAAGCCGGCGATATCGAGACCCTGCTGGGTCTGGTCGGTTTCCTCGGCCCAGGCAAAACCTTCTGTGCTCACGCACCGGGTGCCGTGGAGCCGTTGGGCAGTGCCATCAAATACTTCCGTCCAGAGTTCGAAGCCGGCATCGCGCCTACCCGCGCCGTCGTCCCGCCTCTGGCAAAGCCGATCGTAGTCGGCGCTTAACGCTTTAAAAAAGGCGAACGGTCCGTGCCGTTCGCCTTTCGTCCGATGACGCCTTTCGAGGCTGTTTGGATTTGGACGGATAACAAGATTCCATTAGCCACGCCCGCTGACACCGGGCCAACGAAGAACTTTGAACCATGGCCACTATCCACGTAGACGGCAAAGAGCTCGAAGTCGATGGGGCAGACAACCTGTTACAGGCATGTCTGTCGCTAGGCCTCGATATCCCTTATTTCTGCTGGCACCCAGCCCTTGGCAGCGTTGGCGCTTGCCGCCAGTGCGCGGTCAAGCAGTACACCGACGAGAACGACAAGCGTGGTCGGATCGTCATGTCCTGCATGACCCCCGCCACCGACGGCAGCTGGATCTCCATCGACGACGAAGAAGCGAAAGTATTCCGCGCAAGCGTCGTCGAATGGCTGATGACCAACCATCCTCACGACTGCCCGGTCTGTGAGGAAGGCGGTCACTGCCACCTGCAAGACATGACCGTGATGACCGGCCACAACGAGCGCCGTTATCGCTTCACCAAGCGTACTCACCAGAACCAGCAACTGGGCCCGTTCATTTCCCACGAAATGAACCGCTGCATCGCCTGCTACCGCTGCGTGCGCTTCTATAAAGACTACGCTGGCGGCACCGATCTCGGTGTGTTTGGCGCCCACGACAACGTGTACTTCGGTCGCGTTGAAGACGGCACCCTGGAAAGCGAGTTCTCCGGCAACCTCACCGAGGTCTGCCCGACCGGTGTGTTCACCGACAAGACTCACTCCGAGCGCTACAACCGCAAGTGGGACATGCAGTTCTCGCCGAGCATCTGCCATGGCTGCTCCAGCGGTTGCAACATCTCCCCGGGCGAGCGTTACGGCGAACTGCGCCGCATTGAAAACCGCTTCAACGGTTCGGTGAACCAGTACTTCCTGTGCGACCGTGGCCGTTTCGGCTATGGCTATGTCAACCGCAAGGATCGCCCACGTCAGCCACTGCTGGCCAATGGCGCGAAACTGAGCCTGGACGAAGCACTGGATAAAGCCGCCGACCTGCTGCGCGGTCGCAACATCGTCGGTATCGGTTCGCCGCGCGCCAGCCTCGAAAGCAACTACGCGTTGCGCGAGCTGGTCGGCGCCGAGCACTTCTACTCCGGTATCGAAGCCTCGGAGCTGGAACGCATTCGTCTGATCATGCAGGTGCTCAAAGACAGCCCGCTGCCGATCCCGAACATGCGCGACATCGAAGACCACGATGCGATTTTCGTCCTCGGCGAAGACCTGACCCAGACCGCTGCGCGCATGGCCCTGGCCCTGCGTCAATCGGTCAAGGGCAAGGCCGAAGACATGGCCGACGCCATGCGCGTTCAGCCATGGCTCGACGCCGCGGTGAAGAACATCGGCCAGCACGAGCTGAACCCGCTGTTCATCGCCAGCCTGGCTGAAACCAAGCTCGACGACATCGCTGAAGAATGCGTTCACGCCGCACCGGACGACCTGGCCCGCATCGGTTTCGCCGTGGCTCACGCCCTCGACGCCAGCGCTCCAGCCGTAGAAGGCCTGGATGCCGAAGCGCTGGAGCTGGCCAAGCGCATTGCCGACGCCCTGCTCGCGGCCAAGCGTCCGCTGATCATTGCCGGTACCTCGCTGGGTTCCAAGGCGCTGATCGAAGCCGCGGCGAACATCGCCAAAGCCCTGAAGCTGCGCGAGAAGAACGGTTCCATCAGCCTGATCGTGCCGGAGGCCAACAGCCTCGGCCTGGCCATGCTCGGCGGCAACTCGGTCGACGAAGCACTGCAAGCCGTGATCGACGGTAAGGCCGACGCCATCGTCGTGCTGGAAAACGATCTGTACACCCGTACCGACAAATCCAAGGTCGATGCTGCCCTGAACGCTGCGAAAGTGGTGATCGTG
Organism: Pseudomonas sp. GW822-FHT02G04; assembly: GCF_058802085.1. Classification (NCBI taxonomy): domain Bacteria; kingdom Pseudomonadati; phylum Pseudomonadota; class Gammaproteobacteria; order Pseudomonadales; family Pseudomonadaceae; genus Pseudomonas; species Pseudomonas sp. GW822-FHT02G04. The sequence goes on along the minus strand of NZ_JBXANU010000002.1, from coordinate 27,972 downwards.
GCGGACCATCAGAAGACCGCCACCAGCGATCGCGCGCACCTGGTGCTGCCAGCGGCCAGCTTCGCTGAAGGCGACGGTACGCTGGTCAGCCAGGAAGGCCGCGCCCAGCGTTTCTTCCAGGTCTTCGACCCGACTTACCTCGACGCGAGCATCCTGGTTCACGAAGGCTGGCGCTGGCTGCATGCCCTGCGTTCGACCCTGCTGAATCAGCCGATCGACTGGACCCAACTGGACCACGTCACCGCTGCCGTTGCTGCAAGCACGCCGCAACTGGCGCGTATCGTCGATGCCGCACCGTCCGCCGCATTCCGGATCAAAGGCCTGAAACTGGCGCGCGAACCGCTGCGTTACTCCGGTCGTACCGCCATGCGCGCTGACATCAGCGTGCACGAACCGCGTACCTCCCAGGACAACGACACCGCGTTCTCGTTCTCGATGGAAGGTTACTCGGGCTCTGCCGAACCGCGTCAGCAAGTACCTTTCGCCTGGTCTCCGGGCTGGAACTCGCCGCAAGCCTGGAACAAGTTCCAGGACGAAGTCGGTGGTCACCTGCGCGCTGGCGACCCGGGCACTCGCCTGATCGAAAGCACCGGTGATTCGCTGAACTGGTTCGCCAGTGTTCCGCGTGCGTTCAACCCGGCCCCAGGCACCTGGCAGGTCGTGCCGTTCTTCCATCTGTTCGGCAGCGAAGAGAACTCTTCCAAAGCCGCACCGGTGCAGGAACGCATCCCGGCCGCCTACGTGTCGCTGGCCAAGTCCGAAGCCGATCGCCTGGGTGTCAATGACGGTGCCCTGCTGAGCTTGAACGTTGCTGGCCAGACTTTGCGCCTGCCGCTGCGCATCAACGAAGAGCTGGGTGCCGGTCTGGTCGCATTGCCTGCAGGTATCGCCGGCATTCCACCAGCCATCTTTGGCAAATCCGTTGACGGTCTGCAGGAGGCAGCGCTATGACCTTGTTCACTCCTGAAGTGATCGACGTAATCATCGCGGTCCTCAAGGCCATCGTGATTCTGCTCGCCGTAGTGGTTTGTGGCGCGCTGCTGAGCTGGGTCGAGCGTCGTTTGCTCGCCCTCTGGCAGGACCGTTACGGTCCGAACCGTGTCGGCCCGTTCGGCGCGTTCCAGATTGCGGCCGACATGATCAAGATGTTCTTCAAGGAAGACTGGACCCCGCCGTTCGCCGACAAAGTGATCTTCACCTTGGCACCGGTCGTGGCCATGAGCGCCTTGTTGATTGCCTTCGCGATCATCCCGATCACCCCGACCTGGGGCGTGGCAGATATCAACATCGGCATCCTGTTCTTCTTCGCCATGGCGGGTCTGTCGGTCTACGCGGTGCTGTTCGCGGGCTGGTCGAGTAACAACAAGTTCGCCCTGTTGGGCAGCTTGCGGGCCTCGGCACAAACCGTGTCGTACGAAGTGTTCATGGGCCTGTCGCTGATGGGCATCGTGATCCAGGTTGGCTCGTTCAACATGCGCGACATCGTTGAATACCAAGCGCAGAACATGTGGTTCATCATTCCGCAGATCTTCGGTTTCCTGACCTTCTTCATCGCTGGTGTCGCCGTGACTCACCGTCACCCGTTCGACCAGCCGGAAGCGGAACAGGAACTGGCCGACGGTTACCACATTGAATACGCCGGCATGAAATGGGGCATGTTCTTCGTTGGTGAGTACATCGGCATCGTGTTGATTTCGGCGCTGTTGGTCACGCTGTTCTTCGGTGGCTGGCACGGCCCGTTCGGCCTGCTGCCGCAGATCCCGTTCATCTGGTTCGCACTGAAAACCGCGTTCTTCATCATGTTCTTCATCCTGCTGCGCGCCTCGATTCCGCGCCCACGGTATGACCAAGTGATGGACTTCAGCTGGAAGTTCTGCCTGCCGCTGACCCTCGTCAACATGCTGGTGACCGCTGCGATCGTGTTGCTCAACACGCCCGCCGTCGCGGCTCAGTGAGGATAGAGAATCATGAAGTACATTTTTGACATCGTGCATGGCTTCTTCACCCAGCTTCGCAGCCTGGTGATGATTTTCGGCCACGCCTTCCGCAAGCGCGACACGCTGCAGTACCCGGAAGAAGCCGTGTACCTGCCGCCGCGTTTCCGTGGCCGTATCGTCCTGACCCGCGACCCCGACGGCGAAGAGCGTTGTGTAGCCTGCAACCTGTGCGCCGTGGCGTGCCCGGTGGGTTGCATCTCGCTGCAGAAAGCTGAAACCGATGACGGTCGCTGGTACCCGGAGTTTTTCCGTATCAACTTCTCGCGCTGCATTTTCTGCGGCCTCTGCGAGGAAGCCTGCCCGACCACCGCGATCCAGCTGACACCGGATTTCGAGATGGCCGAGTTCAAACGTCAGGACCTGGTTTACGAGAAAGAAGATCTGTTGATCTCCGGCCCCGGCAAAAACCCTGATTACAACTTCTATCGTGTTGCAGGTATGGCGATTGCCGGTAAGCCAAAAGGCGCCGCGCAGAATGAAGCCGAGCCGATCAACGTGAAGAGCTTGCTGCCTTAAGGAAGAACGATGGAATTCGCTTTCTATTTCGCATCGGGTGTCGCTGTTGTGTCCACGCTTCGCGTGATCACCAACACCAACCCTGTGCACGCCCTGCTCTACCTGATCATTTCGCTGATCGCCGTGGCCATGACGTTCTTCGCCCTTGGCGCACCGTTTGCCGGTGTACTGGAAGTGATCGCCTACGCCGGCGCCATCATGGTGCTGTTCGTGTTCGTGGTGATGATGCTGAACCTGGGCCCGGCCTCGGTTCAGCAAGAGCGCGTCTGGCTCAAGCCCGGTATCTGGCTGGGCCCGGTCGTACTCGGCGCCCTGCTGCTGGCTGAACTGCTGTATGTGCTGTTCAGCCACTCCAGCGGTCAGGCCCTCGGCCACACCACCGTAGACGCCAAGGCCGTGGGCATCAGCCTGTTCGGCCCTTATCTGCTGGTGGTCGAACTCGCCTCGATGCTGCTGCTCGCCGCAGCCGTCACGGCGTTCCACTTGGGCCGCAACGAAGCCAAGGAGCAATGACGATGCCTGCTATCCCTTTGGAGCATGGTCTGGCGGTCGCCGGCATCCTGTTCTGCCTCGGTCTGGTCGGCCTGATGGTCCGGCGCAACATTCTCTTCGTGCTGATGAGCCTGGAGGTCATGATGAATGCCTCCGCGTTGGCGTTCATCGTTGCCGGTAGCCGCTGGGCGCAGCCGGATGGACAGATCATGTTCATCCTGGTGATCAGCCTGGCAGCCGCCGAGGCCAGTATCGGCCTGGCGATTCTGTTGCAGCTGTATCGCCGCTTCCACACTCTCGATATCGACGCTGCCAGCGAGATGCGCGGATGAACCTTCTCTATCTGACTTTCCTGTTCCCCCTGATCGGTTTTGTGCTGCTGGCGTTCTCCCGGGGACGCCTCTCGGAAAACCTCTCGGCGCTGATCGGCGTCGGCTCCATCGGCCTGTCGGCGATCGTCGCGGCCTATGTGATCTGGCAGTTCAACGTTGCGCCACCGCAAGATGGTCACTACAGCCTGATGCTGTGGCAATGGATGGCGGTGGAAGGCTTTACGCCGACCTTCACCCTCTACCTGGACGGCCTGTCCGTGACCATGCTCGGTGTGGTAGTGGGCGTGGGCTTCCTGATCCATCTGTTCGCGTCCTGGTACATGCGCGGTGAAGCCGGTTACTCGCGTTTCTTCGCCTACACCAACCTGTTTATCGCCAGCATGCTGTTCCTGGTCCTGGCCGATAACCTGCTGTTCGTGTACTTCGGCTGGGAAGGCGTGGGCCTGTGCTCGTACCTGTTGATCGGTTTCTACTACAGCAACCGCAACAACGGTAACGCGGCACTCAAAGCCTTCATCGTGACCCGGGTCGGCGACGTGTTCATGGCCATCGGCCTGTTCATCCTGTTCCAACAGTTGGGCACGCTGAATATCCAGGAACTGCTGGTCAAGGCGCCTGAGCACTTCAAGGCCGGCGACTTCTGGATCGTTCTGGCGACCCTGATGCTGCTGGGCGGCGCTGTCGGTAAATCCGCGCAACTGCCGCTGCAAACCTGGCTGGCGGATGCGATGGCCGGCCCTACTCCGGTTTCGGCACTGATCCACGCCGCGACCATGGTAACCGCCGGTGTCTACCTGATCGCCCGTACCCACGGCCTGTTCGCACTGGCGCCGGATATCCTGCACCTGGTAGGTGTCGTGGGTGGCGTGACGCTGGTGCTGGCAGGTTTTGCCGCACTGGTTCAGACCGACATCAAACGTATCCTCGCCTACTCGACCATGAGCCAGATCGGCTACATGTTCCTGGCCCTGGGCGTGGGTGCATGGGATGGTGCGATTTTCCACCTGATGACCCACGCCTTCTTCAAGGCGCTGCTGTTCCTTGCATCCGGTGCGGTGATCGTTGCCTGCCACCACGAGCAGAACATCTTCAAGATGGGCGGCCTGTGGAAGAAACTGCCACTGGCCTACGCCAGCTTCATCGTCGGCGGCGCGGCCCTGGCGGCCTTGCCTCTGGTGACCGCGGGCTTCTACTCCAAGGATGAAATCCTCTGGGAAGCGTTCGCCAGCGGTAACGAAGGCCTGCTTTATGCCGGTCTGGTCGGTGCCTTCATGACCTCGCTGTACACCTTCCGCCTGATCTTCATCACGTTCCACGGTGAAGCGAAGACCGAAGCCCATGCCGGTCACGGCATTGCTCACTGGCTGCCGCTGTCGGTGCTGATCGTACTGTCGACGTTTGTCGGCGCGATGATCGTTCCACCGCTGCACGGTGTGCTGCCGGAAAGCGTCGGCCATGCCGGCGGCGAAGCCAAGCACAGCCTGGAAATCGCTTCGGGCGCCATCGCCCTGTCCGGTATCCTGCTGGCCGCGCTGCTGTTCCTCGGCAAGCGTCGCTTCGTCACGGCCATCGCCAACAGCGGCATCGGCCGCTTCCTTTCGGCCTGGTGGTTCGCTGCCTGGGGCTTCGACTGGATCTACGACAAACTGTTCGTCAAGCCATACCTTGCGATCAGCCACATTCTGCGCAAAGACCCGCTCGACCAGACCATCGGTCTGATCCCGCGTATGGCCAAAGGCGGTCACACCGCCCTGAGCCGCACCGAGACCGGTCAACTGCGTTGGTATGCCGCCTCGATGGCTGCTGGTGCCGTGCTGGTAATCGGCGCCGTCGTGCTGGTAGCGGTCTGACTATGAACCTTGCGAACTTGCGAAAGGAAACGAGCCCGTCATGATTCTGCCATGGCTAATCCTGATCCCCTTCATCGGCGGCCTGCTGTGCTGGATGGGTGAGCGCTTCGGCGCCACCCTCCCCCGCTGGATTGCGCTGATCACCATGTCCCTGCTGCTCTCCCTCGGCCTCTGGCTGTGGGCCAACGGTGACTATTCATTTGCTCCGGCACCGGGTGCCGATCCGACCTGGGCGATTGAGTTCAAACACGTCTGGATCCAGCGCTTCGGCATCAACGTGCACCTGGCCCTCGACGGCCTGTCGCTGTTGATGATCCTGCTGACCGGCCTGCTGGGTGTCCTCTCGGTACTCTGCTCCTGGAAAGAGATTCAGCGTCACGTGGGCTTCTTCCACCTGAACCTGATGTGGATCCTGGGCGGTGTCGTCGGCGTGTTCCTCGCCCTCGACCTGTTCATGTTCTTCTTCTTCTGGGAAATGATGCTGGTGCCGATGTACTTCCTCATCGCGCTCTGGGGTCACAGTTCTTCGGACGGCAAGAAAACCCGGATCTACGCGGCGACCAAGTTCTTCATCTTCACTCAGGCTTCCGGCCTGATCATGTTGGTGGCGATCCTGGGCCTGGTACTGGTCAACTTCAACGACACCGGCGTGATTACCTTCAACTACGCCGATCTGTTGAAAACCAAGATGTCGCAGACCACCGAGTACATCCTGATGCTCGGCTTCTTCATCGCCTTCGCGGTCAAGCTGCCCGTCGTACCGTTCCACTCCTGGTTGCCTGACGCTCACGCCCAGGCACCAACTGCGGGTTCCGTGGACCTGGCCGGTATCTTGCTGAAGACCGCTGCGTATGGCCTGCTGCGTTTCGCCCTGCCGCTGTTCCCGAATGCCTCGGCCGAGTTCGCGCCGTTCGCCATGACCCTGGGTCTGATCGGGATCTTCTACGGTGCGTTCCTGGCCTTCGCGCAAACCGACATCAAGCGTCTGATTGCCTTCTCGTCCGTTTCCCACATGGGCTTCGTACTGATCGGCATCTACTCCGGCAGCCAACTGGCGCTGCAGGGCGCGGTAATGCAGATGCTGGCTCACGGTCTGTCGGCCGCGGCACTCTTTATCCTCTCCGGTCAGCTGTACGAGCGCACTCACACCCGTGATATGCGCGAGATGGGTGGCTTGTGGTCGAAGATTGCCTACCTTCCAGCCCTCAGCCTGTTCTTCGCGGCGGCATCGCTGGGCTTGCCTGCGACCGGTAACTTTGTCGGTGAGTTCCTGATCCTGATCGGCACCTTCGCCAGCGCGCCATGGGTCACCGTGATCGCTACGTCCGGCCTGGTGTTCGGTTCGGTCTACTCGCTGATCATGGTCCACCGTGCCTTCTTCGGCCCGTCGAAATCCGACGCGGTGCTGCATGGCATGGACGGTCGCGAACTGATCATGGTGGTTGGGCTTGCGGCACTGCTGCTTTACATCGGCGTGTACCCGCAACCGTTCCTCGATACCTCTGCCGCAACGATGCATGGCGTGCAGCAGTGGCTCGGCACCGCCTTCACTCAACTCGCTTCGGCCCGGTAAGAGCGCTATGGAATTCACGACTCAACACTTTATCGCGCTTGCGCCGTTGTTGATCACCAGCGCCACGATCATCGTGGTGATGCTGGCTATCGCGTGGCGCCGCAACCACTCGCAAACCTTCCTGCTGTCGGTGGCAGGTCTTAACCTGGCCTTGCTGTCGATCCTGCCAGCCCTGAAAGTCGCGCCACTGGCCGTGACTCCGTTGCTGCAGATCGACACCTTCGCCTGCCTGTACATGGCGCTGATCCTGGTCGCCACCCTCGCCTGTGTAACCCTCGCCCACGCCTACCTGGGCGATGGCGGTACGGGCTACCCGGGCAACCGTGAAGAACTTTACCTGCTGATCCTGATGTCCGCCGCCGGTGGCCTGGTGTTGGTCAGCGCGCAGCACCTGGCCGGTTTGTTCGTCGGTCTGGAACTGCTTTCGGTACCGGTCTACGGTCTGGTGGCTTACGCCTTCTTCAACAAGCGTTCGCTGGAAGCCGGCATCAAGTACATGGTGCTGTCGGCCGCTGGTTCCGCGTTCCTGTTGTTCGGTATGGCCCTGCTCTACGCCGAAGCCGGCAGCCTGAGCTTCAACGGCATCGGTCAGGCCCTGGCGGCCACCGGCCTGCCTAGCCCGATCGCGCAACTGGGCCTGGGCATGATGCTGATCGGCCTGGCGTTCAAACTGTCGCTGGTACCGTTCCACCTCTGGACCCCGGACGTTTACGAAGGGGCTCCGGCACCGGTGGCAGCGTTCCTGGCCACGGCCTCCAAAGTGGCTGTGTTCGCGGTGATGGTGCGTCTGTTCCAGATCTCGCCAGCGGCGAGCAGTGGCGTACTGAGCAACGTGCTGACCATCATCGCCATCGCGTCCATCCTGTTCGGTAACCTGCTGGCACTGACCCAGAGCAACCTCAAGCGTCTGCTGGGTTACTCGTCCATCGCACACTTCGGTTACCTGCTGATCGCCCTGGTGGCGAGCAAGGGCCTGGCCGTGGAAGCCATCGGCGTGTACCTGGTCACCTACGTGATCACCAGCCTCGGCGCGTTCGGTGTGATCACCCTGATGTCCTCGCCGTACAGCGGCCGTGACGCGGATGCCTTGTACGAATACCGTGGCCTGTTCTGGCGCCGTCCGTACCTGACCGCCGTCCTGACCGTTATGATGCTGTCCCTGGCCGGTATCCCGCTGACCGCGGGCTTCATCGGCAAGTTCTACATCATCGCCACCGGCGTCGAGTCGCACCAATGGTGGCTGGTCGGCTCCCTGGTACTGGGCAGCGCCATCGGCGTCTTCTACTACCTGCGTGTGATGGTCACCCTGTACCTGATGGAACCGAACCTGCGTCGCCACGATGCGCAACTGCACTGGGAACAACGTGCAGGCGGCGTGATGCTGCTGGCGATTGCCGTACTGGCGTTCTTCCTCGGTCTGTACCCACAACCGCTGCTGAACCTGGTTCAACAGTCGGGGTTGGCGGGTTGATCGCGTAGCGATACTCGGTAGAAAACAGAAACGGCACCTTCGGGTGCCGTTTTTTCGTTTGTGGGATTTGTTACTGCTGCCCTCCCCTCCTTCTGCAATCCCCGAAACCTCGCGCGGGAATGTCCGTTTCGTCCTACATCCAGCACTGCGCACTTGGCTCTATCTTGAATGACTGGCTGGATCGATAAATCAACGCGAGAAATAACAATGAACCGTGACATCGTCATTCCGTTGGCCAAAGCAAAAAACAATCTGTCCAAACTCGTCGATGACGCAGCCGCCGGGCAGCTCATCACGATTGCCAAACATAGTCGGGCTCTTGCGCGTCTGGTTCCGGTGGGAAAATCCAACGGCCAGCGGATCGGTGCGATGAAAGGCAAACTGGTGCTTCACGAAGACTATGACGCCTCACTGCCGGACGACATGCTCGATGCTTTTCAAGGCACTCAAAAATGAAGCCATCACAGTTTCTTCACCATGGGAACGCAGGCCAGTTGAAGACCGGAGGGGGAATGGTAAACCGCAGGTTCCTCCCCAATGTAACCACAGCGTCGATAAAAATCGGCAGCATTCAAAGTCGCATCCAGACGGACTTCCAACAGGCCAAGATCCCGCGCCAGATCTTCGAGAAAGCCCACGACGCGCTTGCCCAAGCCTCGTTGCATAAAGTCAGGATGTATAAAGATTGCACCGATTTCGCGGTTCTCCAGATCCAGCATGCCTGTCGCCACGGGCTCACCCTGAATGCACCCCAGATAGAAATACTTTTCCATGAGCGCGCAGTAACCGTCCTCAGCTGCCCCCGATGTCCAGGTCAGCATTTGCTTCTCGGTATAGGCACCGATGCATTGATGCCGGATGGCTAGCAGCCGTATGTCGAATGCAGTCTGGGCGTCGCTTTGGGTGGCTTTTCTAATTTCGAACATATCACTCTCCATCAGCCATGTGAGACGGAGAATCAAAAAGCCCCGTCCATCTCTGGCGGGGCTTTGGGTAACACGTCAAATGCCAAGCACGTATGACCTTATGGCCCGCCGGAAGCGGTCATAGAGGAACACATCATGTTCATTCGGCGTTGATCATTCATCGGCAGATAGTGCTGTGGATGATCCGATGAGTCAATTGCGAAGTCCCCTTTCCCCAGCATTACTCGAAAACTCTCACCGGCCTGGTCGCTTCGTCCTACAGGCGTTTTTACGACCGGGGTCTACCTTGAAAACGGGGAACGAAAAGGATGGCTTCGATGCCTTGACCTATTCGATTATCGAGACAACACTATACGCAGGTGACGTACAGAACATGGATGCTCTTTTTATCGAATTACCTGCGTTTCAGAAACACCGAGACGCTTACCTGGATGACGATCTGTTCCGCAGCTTTCAGTTGGAGCTGCTAAAAAACCCCGAAGCTGGCGATCTCATTGAAGGCACGGGCGGGCTGCGAAAAATCCGCTTTTTCGATCAACGTCGGGGTAAAGGCAAGCGCAGCGGGCTTAGGGTGATTTATTACTGGTGGTCAGGTTTCGATCAATTCTGGCTGTTCACCGTGTATAGCAAAAACGAGCAAGACGACCTGTCGCCGTCCCAGAAAAAACTTTTCAGACAAACGCTGGATAGAGAAATCAACACGAGAACCCACTATGAAACGTGACATTTTTTCCGAACTGATGGAAGGCCTCGAAGCCTTGGCCGACGAGCGCCAAGGCAAGGTCACGCTGCGGACCCACAAGGTCACGCTGCCGAAACTGGTACCCATCACTGCCGAGGAAGTGGTGGCCATCCGTCAACAGCTCAATCTTTCCCGGTCGGTGTTCGCCATGTATCTACGCACCAACACCCGAACCCTCGAGAACTGGGAACAAGGACGGGCAACACCAAATGCCCAAGCCACGACACTGATCCGCTTGGTTGAACGCTTTCCGCAGACGATCGAACAACTCGCAGCGCTGACCTGAACGTGCAGGGTTGTCATTCCACCCACATGACGAAATTGTAATTCCCCCATCACCTTGGCGTTATCCGCAGCTTGCAACGATGTCACCCGGCGACCATGCCGGCGGGCCCTTGCCCGTCGAACAATAAAACCCACGCCGAAGCACGTTCCCGTTCTGCCGAACCCAAGGAGTGATTGATGGTTAACAATACAAAAATGTCGATAGCCGCTTTAGCGGTGGTTGTCGGCTCCGGGCCGTCCATGGTGTTGGCGGAAGAAAAAGCCGAGGGGTTTATCGAGGGCAGCAGCCTGACGGTGCTCAACCGCAACTTGTACTTCAATCGTGATCACCGTGACGGCCAGTCGAGTCCCACCGGCAATGGTTATTCCGAGGCCTGGTCTCACGCGGTCATCAGCAAGTTCGAATCCGGCTTTACCCAAGGCACCGTCGGGGTCGGGGTCGATGCATTTGCGATGATCGGCTTGAAGCTCGATACCGGCGATGGTCGAAACGGTGGCCGTAGTTCGTTTGATGTGCTGCCGGTCGACAGTGATGGCCAAGCGCGGGATGAATACACCAAGGTCGGTGGCGCCGCCAAAGTGCGCGCCTTCGATACGGTGGTGAAGGTCGGCGATGTGTTTCCGGCCAACCCGGTGGTTGCGGCGGGTGACTCCCGACTGTTGCCCGAAAGCTTCCGGGGTGTCACGGCCACCAACACCAGTATCGAAGGTCTGTCGGTGCAGGGCGGTCGCCTGCATGCGATGAGCCAACCGGTGTCCAGCAACATGCGCGAAAACTTCGCGACCTTCTACGCCGGTCCAGTCAATTCGCCGTGGGTCGGCTATTTCGGTGGCGACTACACGCAGAACAAAAACCTCAGTTTCAGCCTGTATTCCAGTCGCCTCAAGGATGCCTGGAATCAGTACTACGCCGGCACCGCATGGACTTATCCGCTGTCGGACGACCTGTCGCTGTTCGGTGGCCTGAACTATTACAAGGCGGTCGACGAAGGCAAACAACTGCTCGGCGAATTCGACAACAACATCTGGAGCGGCCGTGTCGGGGTGAAACTCGGCGCCCACTCCGTTGCGTTATCGCACCAGCGCAACAACGGCAACGACGACTTCGATTACCTGCGCCAGTCCGACTCGATCTTCCTCGACAACTCCATCCAGTACAGCGACTTCAACTCGCCCAAGGAGCGTTCCTGGATGGTTCGTTACGACCTCGACATGAACAGCTATGGCGTGCCGGGTTTGTCGTTCATGACCCGTTACGCCCGTGGCACCGACGCCAACTATTCCAACGCCAACGCCGTGTACATGCGCCGCGATGCCGACGGCAACCCGCTGACTGACCAGAAGCGCTGGGAGCGCGACATCGAAGTCAAATACGTGGTGCAGAGCGGCTCGCTGAAAGACATGTCTCTTCGTCTGCGCCAGGCCACAACCCGCGCCACGGCGTTTGAGTCGGATCTGGATGAAGTGCGGGTGATTGTCGAGTATCCGCTGGCGATTCTCTGACTTCACGGTTTATGCAAATTCACCTTTAGAAGCTCCTTGCTCCTTTGGTAAGAGGTGAATCTTTTGGCGTCCTTCGGGGCGCCTTTTTTATGCCCGTGGATTGAGAATCTGTAGGAGCTGCCGAAGTCTGCGATCTTTTGATCCTTAAAATTAAAGTCAAAAGATCGCAGCCTTCGGCAGCTCCTACGGGGGTTGCGTTGCGCGAGGGTTACTCAGCCGGCTCGACGTTATCCAACGCCTGATTTACCGCCAGCTCTCCCAACATCACCACTTGCGCAATGCCCAGCAAAGTCTTGCGATGGGTGCCTTCCAGCAGTGCAGCGAAGTCACCGAGCATGACCGTGGCCGAGGACAATGATTCGCTGGCATTGGCCAGCAGGGATTCGGTGTCGGCTTTGGGATTGGCGAAATACATCTGGTTGGGGGTGTAGGGCGTGGCCATGACGTGGGCGGTAGGGTTCAGGTAGTAATCGAGCGCACGTTCGGCAGCTTCGTGGAGTTTTTTGGAGTCGATGGTGGCGTAGGGGGATGTTGGGTCGGTGTCCGTAGCTGTGCTTGCTTCGGGAGGGTTTGGTGTTGGTTTTTTCATGGTGAAACTCCACTGAAAAGTTGGAGCTGCCCCATTCGGTTTCCGGACGAAGAGGTGGCAGCTGTACGCAGGTTGGAAACCCGGGCAGCGGCGACCCGGTCGACCCGAAGGTCTCCCACGCACAGCCGCCATAACGGAGTGCACACATTCAAGGTGCGCAAGGATACGTTATGAAAGGCGTGTTGGCGCCACTGTTACTGATCGGGGTTTCCAGGCCCGGTCGCTGAATTGGCAGCGACGTGCACAGGCTAGAGAGCGGGCGTCCGACGGACAACCTGAAAATATTGTGGGAAGCGTCTGTATTCCAAGTACAACCTTTAAACATCCCGAATTGAAATACGCAATGTGTAGGGGGATTCGATGCCAGACAGGTGGAAGCTGTGTCAGCCGCCGCGATTGCGGCAACCGCCTGCCACGGTGTATTTGATGGTGTTGAGTTGGCCCTTTGAATCTTCATAGGTCATGGCAGTAGGCACAACAGCACAAGCAACTTGCGGCCGCACAACGCTCACCACTTTCACCACATCCAGTTTCATCCCGTATTCGTAGTCTTTCACCACCGGCGCAGGTTTGCCCCGGTTGGCCGCGTATTGCTCCATGGCTTTGATGTTGGCACTGAGCGCCCTCTCAAACGTCCGGTCACCGCCGCCTTCTGCCAGCGCATTCAACGACATCGCCATCACACCGACGAACGCCATCAACTTAAAAACTTTCATATCCAATACCTTCAAATCGAGGCTCAAAAAAAAGCCCACCATCGGCCTTCGATGACGGGCTAGTTCAGGTGCGACACGCTTACAAGTCTTTGGTCTTGTTGTCGTCCTTCTTTTCATTCAACACGACGGGGTTACGCGCCTGTTCCTTGGCGACAAAGGCCTCCACCGAGCGGTCATTGGCCGCCATCATTTTCTCAAAGACTCTGTCGCCGCCACCTTCAGCCAAAACAACAGAAGACATCACCAACGCCGCTGCAAACGCACTCAGTTGTACAAGTTTCATGCTTGATTCCTCGTTTAATTAACTAACGAGGTCAAGGTAACAATCCGAACCTTTCATGACGGTGGCGCGCAAATTACATATCCGTTATGTGGCCACAGGGGATATGTCTGAAACATTGGCTTATGGGGTAGGACTCACCTCCTCATCCCGACGATGCGCGAGCTGATACAGCGCGGGCAGTATCAGCAGCGTGAGGATGGTCGAAGACAGAATCCCGCCAATCACTACCGTCGCCAACGGACGTTGCACCTCGGCACCCGTGCCGGTCGCCAAAGCCATGGGAATGAAGCCCAGGGACGCCACAAGCGCCGTCATCAACACCGGGCGCAGTCGCGTGAGCGCGCCCTCATTGATTGCATCAGCGAGCGAACGCCCCTCCTCCCGCAAATTGCGGATGAACGCGATCATCACCAGGCCGTTGAGCACCGCCACCCCCGACAGCGCAATAAACCCCACGCCCGCCGAGATCGACAGCGGAATGTCCCGCAGCCACAAGGCCATGGCGCCGCCCGTCAACGCAAACGGAATCCCGGTGAACACCAGCAAGCCGTCTTTGAGGTTGTTGAACATCATGAACAGCAGCCCGAACACCAACAGCAAGGCCACCGGCACCACGATCTGCAAGCGTTTGGCTGCCGACTGCAACTGCTCGAACTGCCCGCCCCAACGGGTCCAGTAACCCGCTGGAACCTGCACATCGCGCTCGATCACCTCACCGGCCTCCTTAACGAAGGAGCCAATATCCCGCCCACGCACGTTGGCGCTGACGATCACCAACCGCTTGCCGTTTTCGCGGCTGACCTGATTCGGCCCGAGCACCAGATCAAGGCTGGCGACGTCCTTGAGGGCGATGAAGCCAATCTGATCGGCCGCGCCATTCAGGGGCGCTGGCACCGGAATCAACAGTGCCGACAAACCTTCGATGTCCTTGCGCATGGCATCGGACAAACGCACCACCATGTCGAAACGACGATCGCCTTCATACAGTGTCCCGGCCTGGCGCCCGCCAACCGCCACCGCAATGGTGTCTTGCACATCGCCGACGTTGAGCCCGTATCGCGCCGCCTTGTCGCGGTCGATGTTGATGGTCAGCACCGGCAGGCCGGTGGTTTGCTCGACCTTGACCTCGGATGCGCCGTTGACCTTCTGCATGGCGGTGGCGATCTTCGCCGCCGTGGCGTTGAGCACGTCCATGTCATCCCCGAACACCTTGACCGCCACATCGCTGCGCACACCGGAGATCAGTTCGTTGAAGCGCAACTGGATCGGCTGCGACAGTTCATAGTTGCTGCCCGGCAGCGTCGCGGCGGCTTGTTGCAGTTCGGCCATCAGGGTCTCGCGGGACTTGCCCGGATCCGGCCACTGCTCCTTCGGCTTGAGCATCACGTAGCTGTCGGAGATGTTCGGCGGCATCGGGTCGGAGGCGATTTCGGCGGTGCCGGTACGGGCGAACACGCGCTCGACTTCCGGCACCTTGTTGAGGATCAAGGTCTCCAGACGCTGCTGCATATCCACCGATTGCGTGAGGCTGGTACCCGGCACGCGCAAGGCTTGCAGGGCAAAATCGCCCTCACTGAGGCTCGGCACAAACTCGCTGCCCATGCGGCTGGTGAGCACGCCGCTGAGCACAATCACAGCCAACGCCGCACCCACCGCCATTGCGCGATGGGACATCACCCACGCCAGAGCCGGCGCATAAACGCGACGCGCGCCGCGCATGACCACGCCGTCCTCTTCTTTGACTTTACCGGTGACAAACAGCGCTATGGCCGCCGGCACAAAGGTCACCGACAACAGCATGGCGCCGAGCAGCGCGATGACCACCGTGAAGGCCATCGGGTGGAACATTTTCCCTTCGACACCGCTCAGGGCGAAGATCGGCAGGTACACGACCATGATGATCAACTGGCCGAAAATCAGCGGCCGCCGCGCTTCTTTGGCCGCTGCGAATACTTCATGGAAACGCTCGGAACGGCTCAGCAAACGCCCGTGATGTTGCTGCGCATGGGCCAGCCGTCGCAGGGTGTTTTCGACGATCACCACCGCGCCGTCGACGATGATGCCGAAGTCGAGGGCGCCGAGGCTCATCAGGTTGGCGCTGACTTTGTTGGTGAACATGCCGGTGAAGGTGAACAGCATCGACAGCGGAATGACCATGGCGGTGATCAACGCCGCGCGGATGTTGCCCAGGAACAGGAACAAAATCGCGATGACCAGAATCGCCCCTTCCACGAGGTTTTTCTTCACCGTGGCGATGGCCTTGTCCACCAGGTGCGTGCGGTCATACACCGGCACCGCGATCACACCTTTGGGCAGGGAGCGGTTGATTTGTTCAAGCCTGGTAGCCACTGCCTGGGAGACGGTCCGGCTGTTTTCGCCGATCAGCATGAACACCGTGCCCAGCACCACTTCGCGACCGTTTTCGGTGGCGGCACCGGTACGCAGTTCGCGGCCGATCTCTACGGTTGCGACGTTCTTGATCCGGATCGGCGTACCGTCGACATTGGCCATCACGATATTGGCGATGTCGTCTGTACTCGCCACTTGCCCGGGCGCACGAATCAGCAGTTGCTCGCCGCTGCGCTCGATGTAACCGGCGCCAACGTTGGCGTTGTTGCGCTCCAGCGCCGTGACCAGATCGGTGAGGGTCAGTTTGTACGCCGCCAGCCGTTTCGGGTCGGGGGCGATCTGGTATTCCTTGGCGAATCCGCCGATGGTGTTGATCTCGGCCACACCGGGCACGTTGCGCAATTGCGGCTTGATGATCCAGTCCTGAATCACCCGCAGGTCGGTCGGCGAGTAGGCGGTTCCGTCGTCCTTGAGCGCACCTTCCTGCGCCTCCACCGTCCACAGGAAAATCTCGCCAAGCCCGGTGGAAATCGGCCCCATCAGCGCTTGCGCACCCTCGGGCAATTGCTCCCTGGCGATCTGCAAACGCTCATTGACCAATTGCCGGGCGAAGAACAGATCGGTGCCGTCCTTGAAGATCACCGTGACCTGCGACAGCCCCGAACGCGACAGCGAGCGGGTCTGCTCCAGCGCCGGCAAACCGGCCATGGCGGTTTCAATCGGGAAAGTGATGCGCTGCTCGGTTTCCAGCGGCGAGAACCCGGCCGCGCCGGTGTTGATTTGCACCTGGACGTTGGTGATGTCGGGCACGGCGTCGATCGGCAGCTTTTGATAACTGGCGATGCCGAGGCCGGCCATGAGGAGAACAGCGAGCAGCACGATGATGCGCTGCTCGATGGCAAACTGGATCAGGCGTTCGAACATGAGAACCTTCCGGTCGAGGTTGACGGATCAGTGGGAGCCTTCAATGAGAATGCTCAGCCGAGGCTTTGCCCAACTCCGATTTGAGGACGAAGCTGCCGGCACTGGCGACTTGCACGCCCGGTTCCAGCCCTTGGGTGACTTCCACCAGACCGGCCGAGCGACTGCCCAACTCCACCGCTTGCGCCTTGAAACCGTCATCGGTGCGCACGAACACCGTGGGCTTGTCCTCGACGGTCTGGATCGCGGTCTCGGGTACGGCGACCCTGGCTTGGCGACTGTCGGTCGCCACCAGCGCGGTGACGAACAGGCCGGGGCGCCACGAGCCTTGCGGATTTTCCAGGGTCACGCGGACCGTTGCAGTGCGGGTCTGTTCACCGAGCAAACTGCCGATGTAGGCTACGGTGCCGGCGACTTCGGCATTGAGTTCCGGAGCGCTGACGGTGACCGGTTTGCCCACTCGCACCTTGTTCAGATCCTTGGGCGAAACGCCGAACGTCACCCACACCCGCGACAGGTCGGAGAGCGTAAACGCCGCCGTGGTTTCATCGACCACCTCCCCCGGCGTCAGGTGTTTTTCCACCACCACACCGTCGAACGGCGCGCGCAGTTCATAGCGATTGCCGCCGGTGGCGACCACGCTGCCACTGAGCACGCTGATTTTTTGCCGCGCATTGGTCAGGGCAATTTCGGCTTCTTCCAAGGCTTGGCGTGCCTGAAGGAAATCCTGCTCGGCGGAGATCTTGTCCTGCCACAGTTTTTTCTCGCGTTCGTAGGTGGTGCGCGCCAAGCTCAGGCGACGCTGTGCGGCAACCTGTTCGCTGCGCTGATCAGAGATCTGCTGACTGGCGATCACCGCCAGCAACTGGCCCTTCTTCACCGACTGCCCAAGATTGACCGACACCGACTCGACCACGCCGGGCACCCGAGGCACCACGTGCGCGGTACGGTCTTCGTCAAAGCGCACTTCGCCAGGGAACGGCAAGCCGAGGCTAATGTTCTGTGCCCGCGCTTCGGCCAGTTGAATGCCTGCCGCAGTGATCTGTTCGGCGCTCAACTCCAGGTGCCCTTCTTCCGTATGTTCACCGTCGGCTGCTGCGCCTTCCTCAGTGTGACCGGCGTGTTCCGCCGCTTCATCGGCGTGAGCGTCGATGGACGCATTGCCCGGCCACATCGAGCCAATACCAATGCCCAGCGCCAACGTCGCCGCAGCCACCACGATCAGTTTTTTTTCCATGGAAACTCCTCTGCGCCATGCCATCGCGCAGTGATCTGAAAGATGAAATTCAAGGGTTGACGGTGAGGTCGCCGAAAATGCGTTCGATGCGTACTCGCGCATCCGTCGCCTCGCTGACGGCCTGGATGTATTGGCTGCGCGCGCTGATCAGGGTGCGCTGGGCGTCGAGCACGTCGAGGAAGCCGAACTTGCCCATTTCGAAGCCGCGCGTGGCGCTGTCGACTGCACTTTGCGCAGCGGGCAGGATGGTCTGATTGAACGCTTCGACTTCGCCGTTGGCGGTCTGCCATTGCTCAAGGGTGGTCTGGATTTCCGTGCGCAAACGCAGCTCGGTGGCGCTGCGCAGATCCCGCGCCTGATCGCTGCGCCGGGCTGCCGCCAGCACGTTGCCCTGGTTGCGGTTGAACAGCGGAATCGGCATCGACAGCCCGACCACGTTGACCCGCTCGCGCTCGGTTTCGCTGTATTGACTGCCGATGCTCACAGTCAGGTCGGGAATGCGCTGCGACTTTTCCAGACCCAATGAGGCTTCGCGCTGATCGATCTGCAATTTGGCCAGACGCAGTTCGGCGGTCTCGTTCAGGCGCTCCAGCAATCGGCTCGCCGGCGGCACGGTGGGCATGCTTTGCGTGGCCGCTTGCACGGTGGTCGAGGTTGGCAACGGTGCGCCCATGACCTGCGCCAATTGTTGGTAGGCGTTGGCCTGATCGCGTTCGGCGCGGCTCAGCTCCAGGCGCACTTCGGAAAGTTGCACTTGCGCCCGGGTGCCTTCGACCGGCGATGATTTACCAGCCTCGATGCGTCCTTGGGCGACGCGCAAACCGTGTTCGGCGAGTTGCAGCGACTGACGCGACAACTGCAAGCGTTGTTGCGCGGTCCGGGCGCTGTTGAACGCCTGAATCACATCGGCGCGCAAGGCATTGCGCTTGCGCTCCCATTCGATCCCGGCGGCGTCCTGCGCGCGGCTGGCGACGTCGATCCGTGCGCCACGTTTGCCGCCCAGTTCGATCGGTTGGCTGAGCATCACCGTGGTGGTTCGCGAATCGCGCCGGGTGTCTTCAGCCTCCCATGACACTTCGGGGTTGGGGATCAGACCGGCCTGTTTGCGCTCACCCTCGGCGATGCCGATTTCCCACTGCGCAGCCGCCAGATCCGGGTTACCGGCGAATGCTGTTTGCAGGGCTTGATCGAGGGTCAGGGTCGATGCATGCACAAGACCCGTGCCGGCCAGCAATACAACGCTGGCCGTCACTCTCCTCGCTGTTTTTTTCAGGCGTGATCGCGCCGTCCGTTCTTTTAAACCGGGCAATGGAAGACTTCCTTTATTCAAGAATCTTTGATGCCGCCACGGTAGGGTTTTGAACTTATCGGCAAGGTGACTGGAACATTACAAATCCGTTATCCGCGGCATGTAGAAGTTGTTTTGATTTAGGATGCGAAGTGCGAAAGGCGACATAGCAATACATGGAAACAAATACGCGGTAGTTATCTGCCAAACAGCACTTGCCTGAATGCGGCGTATGGGCATTCGGGCTTGCCTGCTGCGACAGGCTGTCGCAGATCGCTATTAAAGGGCTCAAGACCCACCATTTCAGTTGACCCTGTAGCCACTACAGCCTTTACCTTGCACGCCATCACACAGGGAAACCGCTGTAGGAAACCAGCAACTCACAACCTCTAGTCGTTATTCAAATCCGTCCGGAAGCCCCTACAAAAACAACAACTTTCCCGGCCACCTTAATTAAATATCCATTAAATAAAAGTGGTGATAGATCATGCGAATCCTTGTCGTCGAGGACGAGCTTAAAGCTGCCGAATACTTGCATCAGGGACTGACGGAAAGTGGTTATATCGTTGACCATGCGGCCACCGGCGCCGATGGACTGCATCTGGCGCAACAGCAGGCGTATGACCTGGTGATTCTGGATGTGAACCTGCCGGAACTCGATGGCTGGGGCGTGCTGGAACAATTGCGTCGCACCCATTCCACCCGAGTGATGATGCTCACCGCGCGCGGGCGTCTGGCCGACAAGATTCGTGGTCTGGATCTGGGCGCCGACGATTATCTGGTCAAGCCTTTCGAGTTTCCGGAATTGCTGGCGCGAGTGCGCACGCTGATGCGCCGCAGCGAAAACATCCCGGTGCCGCAGGTGCTCAAAGTCGCCGACCTGGAACTTGATCCGGGCCGTCACCGCGCCTTCCGCGGCGAGCAGCGCATCGACCTGACCACCAAGGAATTCGCCCTGCTGCACCTGCTGATGCGCCAGTCCGGGGAAGTGCTCACCCGCACCCAGATCATTTCGCTGGTGTGGGACATGAATTTCGACTGCGACACCAACGTGGTCGAAGTGTCGATCCGCCGCCTGCGGGCGAAGATCGACGACCCGTTCGACAGCAAGTTGATCCATACCCTGCGCGGTGTCGGCTATGTGCTGGAGGCGCGGGAATGAAGCCGGCCAGCCTGTCGATGCGCCTCGGCCTGACGGTGAGTATTCTCGGGGCGCTGCTGGTAGTGTTTCTGGCGATCCTGGCTTATTTCGCCCTGACCCATGAACTGAACGCGTTATCCAGGGACAGCCTGGCCCAGAAGATGGAACAGGTGGAACACAGCCTGTCGCTGTACGCCGATCCCGCAGAAATTCGTTCGGCGCCGCACATTCTGCTCGATCAGGTCATGGGCCATGACAACCTCACCCTGACGATTTATGACCGCAGAAACTTGCGCACGCCACTGTTGAAATCCGGCTCCGGCATGGCCGACCCTCGCCTTGAACGCAAGGCAGTACTGGCCGCCGACGAACCACTGGCGTTCTCCGACGGTACCGACGATCAAGGCAAGCGCTACCTGACCGCCTCGCGGTTGGTCCGCATCAAGGACGGCACCCGCGTCCCGGTGCTGCTGTCGATGGACGATGCCCACAATCAGGCGTTGCTCAGCGCCTATCTGCGCTCGACGCTGATTGCTTTGCCATTGCTGCTGATCTTCATCGGCCTCAGTGCCTGGGCCGCCGTACAGCGGGGGCTGATGCCGTTGCGCGAATTTCGCAAAGTGGCGGCGATGGTCTCGACGCAAGACCTCGGCCATCGGCTGTCGGTGCTCGACATGCCCCAGGAACTCAGTGAACTGGCCCAAGGGATCAACTTCATGCTGGATCGCCTCGACAATGGTGTGCAGCAGTTGTCGCAGTTCTCCGATGACCTGGCCCATGAACTGCGCACGCCGATCAACAATTTGATGGGCAAGGCACAGGTGACGCTGTCCCGGGAACGCACGGCCGAGGCGTACAAAAACGTTTTGGTGTCCTGCACCGAAGAGCTGGAGCGTGTCGCGCGGATTGTCTCGGACATGCTGTTTCTGGCGCAGGCCAGTAACCCGGCAGCGCTCACGTCCTTCGAGCCGGTCGCCCTGGAAGAAGAAGCCGAGAAAGTGGCCGACCTGTTTTCCTTGTCGGCGCAAGACAAGCGCATCAGCCTGCGCGTGACCGGCGCCAGCGCACGGGTACTGGGCGACCGCCTGATGATTCAACGGGCGATCTCGAACCTGCTGTCCAACGCCCTGCGCCACTGCCCGGCCGGGCAAACGGTTTCGCTGCACATTGAGCAAGAGCCGACTCAGATTTCGCTGCGGGTCAGCAACCCCGGCGCGGGCATCGAAGCGCAGCATCTGCCGCACCTGTTCGACCGCTTTTACCGGGTCGACAGCAGTCGCTCCCGCTCGCAAGGCAGCACCGGACTGGGCCTGGCCATCGTGCGTTCGATCATGAGTTTGCATCAGGGAGTGGCCGAGGTTGAAAGCCTGCCCGGTACGATGACCGTGTTCAGACTGGTTTTCCCCAAAAACGAAAATGCAATGTAGGTCACCGCAATACCTGGCGGAGGAACAGGCACAAAGTAAAACGGCACCTTTCGGTGCCGTTCCTCTTTCTCAGTAGAGAAGCTTACTTACGCGCATCTGCCCACGATTTCAGCAGTTCGTTGTAGCTCACGGTTTCACCCTTGGGCTTCTCGTTGGCCAGTTTCGGCTTCGGTGCGCCCGGTTGGTCGAACCAGTATTGCGCGTCGCGTTCCGGGTTCATTTTCGGCGCGCAAGTGGCCTGGGCCTTGGAGCGTTCCAGACGGGTCATGATCGCGTCCTGATCCTTGGCCAGACCATCGAGCGCCTGTTGCGGGGTTTTCTCGCCGCTGGCAGCTTCGGCGATGTGGCTCCACCACAACTGCGCCAGACGCGGATAGTCCGGCACGTTGGTGCCGGTCGGCGTCCATTGCACCCGCGCCGGGCTGCGATAGAACTCGACCAGGCCACCGAGCTTCGGCGCCAGGTCGGTCATGGCTTGAGAGTTGATGTCCGACTCGCGGATCGGCGTCAGGCCGACGATGGTTTTCTTCAGCGACACGGTTTTCGAGGTCACGAACTGCGCGTACAGCCAGGCCGCGAGCTTCTGTTTCTCAGGCGTGGACTTCATGAATGTCCAGGAACCCACGTCCTGATACCCAAGCTTCATCCCCTCTTCCCAGTACGGCCCTCTCGGCGACGGCGCCATGCGCCACTTCGGCGTACCGTCGGCGTTCACCACCGGCAGGCCCGGTTTGGTCATGTCGGCGGTGAACGCGGTGTACCAGAAAATCTGCTGGGCGATGTTGCCCTGGGACGGCACCGGGCCGGATTCGGAGAAGGTCATGCCCGCCGCTTCCGGTGGCGCGTACTTCTTCAGCCAGTCGACGTATTTGGTGGTGGCAAAAACCGCTGCCGGGCCGTTGGTATCGCCTCCGCGGGTCACGCTGGAGCCGACCGGATGGCAGTCTTCGACACGAATGCCCCACTCATCCACCGGCAAACCGTTGGGCAAGCCCTTGTCACCGCCGCCGGCCATGGAGAACCAGGCATCGGTAAAACGCCAGCCCAGAGACGGGTCTTTCTTGCCGTAGTCCATGTGCCCGTAGACCCGCTTGCCGTCGATTTCCTTGACGTCTTCGCTGAAGAATTTGGCGATGTCTTCATAGGCAGACCAGTTCACCGGCACGCCCAGTTCATAGCCATACTTTTCCTTGAACTTGGCTTTCAGCTCCGGGCGCTCGAACCAGTCGGCGCGGAACCAGTAGAGGTTGGCGAACTGTTGATCGGGCAATTGATAGAGCTTGCCATCGGGCGCGGTGGTGAAGGAGGTGCCGATGAAGTCCTTGATGTCGAGGGTTGGCGAGGTGAAGTTTTTACCTTCGTTGGCCATCAGGTCGGTGATCGCCTCGGTCTTGCCATAGCGAAAGTGCGTACCGATCAGGTCCGAGTCGTTGACCCAGCCGTCATAGATGCTCTTGTCCGACTGCATCACGGTCTGCAGCTTTTCCACCACATCGCCTTCTTGCAGCAGGTCGTGGGTGACCTTGATCCCGGTGATCTCGGTGAAGGCCTTGGCCAGCACCTTGGACTCGTATTCATGGGTGGTCAGAGTTTCCGAGACAACCTTGATGTCCATCCCGCGAAACGGCTCGGCCGCCTTGATGAACCACTTCAATTCCGCGAGTTGCTGATCGGCCGTCAGGGTGGACGGTTTGAATTCGCCGCCGATCCACTTTTTCGCAGCGTCTTCGTAGGCATCAGCCCAGGCCGATGCGCTCAAACCGCTGAGTGCCAGCATGGCTGCCAGTGAAATGCTATGTCGCAGCTTATTGTTTTTATCGAACATAAGACCTCCTTTATGGGTTTCGGAGCAGGCAGTTCTCGTACAGAGCCTATCCCCAACGCATCACAGCCAACAGCCACACCAGGGACAACGCGAACGCCACCCAGATGCTCCAGTCGGTGACGCCGATTACCAGCAAATGCAGGTAGGCGCTGCCGAGAAGACCGATAAACAGCCGATCGCCACGGGTGGTGGTAATCGGCAGAAAACCTTTTCGAAGAATGCTTGGCGAACGCAACTCCCAGGTCGTCATGCCCACCAGGATCAAGGCAATGACGCCGAAGAACGCCGCCGTCGGGCTGGTCCAGCTCATCCATTCCATCATCAGTTCCTCATACCCGGCCCAGGGCAAAGCCCTTGGCCACATGGTTGCGAACAAACCAGATCACCAGCATGCCCGGCAGGATGGTCAACACCCCCGCCGCTGCCAGAACGCCCCAGTCGATGCCGGAGGCCGAGACCGTGCGGGTCATCACCGCGGCGATGGGTTTGGCGTTCACCGACGTCAGGGTTCGCGCCAGCAACAGTTCGACCCAGGAAAACATGAAGCAGAAAAACGCCGTGACACCGATCCCGGAGCCGATCAGCGGAACGAAAATCTTCACGAAGAACTTGGGAAAGCTGTAGCCATCGATGTAGGCGGTTTCGTCGATTTCCTTGGGAACGCCAGACATGAAGCCCTCAAGAATCCACACCGCCAGCGGCACGTTAAACAGACAGTGAGCCAACGCCACGGCGATGTGCGTATCGAACAAGCCGATCGAGGAATACAGCTGGAAAAACGGCAGCAGGAACACCGCCGGCGGTGCCATGCGGTTGGTCAGCAGCCAGAAGAACAGGTGCTTGTCGCCGAGGAAGCGATAACGCGAAAACGCATAGGCCGCCGGCAAGGCCACGGTCAGGGAAATAATCGTGTTCATGCTGACGTAGTACGCCGAGTTGAGGTAGCCGGTGTACCAGCTCGGGTCGGTGAAGATCACCTTGTAGTTGGCGAAGGTGAAATCCTGGGGAAACAGGGTCAGGCCGCCGAGGATTTCGGTGTTGCTCTTGAAGGACATGTTCAGCAGCCAGTAGATCGGCACCAGCAGGAACAGGATGTAGACCAGCAGCGGAATCAGCTTTCTCTTGCTCATGGCGGGCCTCACCGATTGGCGTCAGAGTGAGTCATGGCGGTGTAGAACAGCCACGACACCAACAGGATGATCAGGAAGTACACCAGCGAGAATGCCGCCGCCGGGCCGAGATCGAATTGCCCTACGGCCATTTGGGTCAAGGTCTGACTCAAGAAGGTCGTGGCATTGCCCGGACCACCACCGGTCAACACAAACGGCTCGGTGTAGATCATGAAACTGTCCATGAACCGCAGCATCACCGCGATCAGCAGTACGCTCTTGAGCTTGGGCAACTGGATGTGCCGGAACACCGCCCAGGCCGACGCCCGATCGATCCGCGCCGCCTGGTAATACACGTCCGGAATCGCTCGCAGCCCGGAGAAACACAGCAGCGCCACCAGCGACGTCCAGTGCCAGACGTCCATTACCAACACCGTGACCCAGGCGTCCATGGTGTTGGCCGCGTAGTTGTAGCTGATGCCCATGCCGTTGAGGCTGGAGCCGAGCAAGCCGATGTCGGCCCGACCGAAAATCTGCCAGATGGTGCCGACCACGTTCCATGGGATCAACAGCGGAATCGCCAGGATAATCAGCACCAGCGACGACCAGCGGCCCTTGATCGGCATGGTCAGGGCGATGGCGATGCCCAACGGGATTTCGATCAACAACACGCAGCCGGAATAGATGAACTGACGCAGCAGCGAGTCATGCAACCGTGGGTCGAGCAGCACCTGCTTGTACCAGTCGGCGCCGACGAAATAGCGGCTGGACTGGTCGAAGATATCCTGCACCGAGTAATTGACCACGGTCATCATCGGGATCACCGCACTGAACGCCACCAGCAGAAACACCGGCAGCACCAGCCACCAGGCCTTGTTGTTCTGCACCTTGTTCATGGCTGCACCTCGTTAATGGCTTTCGCTTCCAGCAAATAATCATCGGCATAAACCATCAGCCATTGCCCCGGGAAACTGATGTACGCCGTGCCGTCGGGCACCGGTTTGTCTTCGGCCAGGCGTACTTTCAGCAGCACGCCGTCGAGGTTCAGGGTCATGATTTTGTAGGTGCCCAGGTCCTCGACGTGTACGACCTTGGCCTGCAACGCGTCATCAAAGGCCTCCTCCCACACATGGACGAACTCTGGACGGATGCCGACCTTCAGGGTTTTCCATTCGCTGTCGGCGATGCGTTTCTGCATCGCGTCGGACAATGGCAAATGAGTCCCGGCAAAACCGACACCGCCGGCCTGAGGCTGGACGTCGATCAGGTTCATCCCCGGGCTGCCGATGAAATAGCCGACAAAGGTGTGGCTCGGCCGTTCGAACAATTCCCGTGGCGTACCGAACTGCACGATCTGCCCGCCGTACATCACCGCGATCTTGTCGGCGAAGGTCGAGGCTTCGAGCTGATCGTGGGTGACGTAGACCATGGTGATGTTGAACTGCTCGTGGATCTGCTTGAGCTTGCGCCGCAGCTTCCACTTCAGGTGCGGGTCGATCACCGTCAGCGGTTCATCGAAGAGGATCGCCGACACGTCATCACGCACCAATCCACGGCCCATGGAGACTTTCTGTTTTTCATCGGCGGTGAGGTTGCGCGCCTTCTTGTGCAGCAATGCCTGAAGGTCGAGGACTTCGGCGATTTCATGCACCTTGCTGTAAATCTTCGCTTCGACCATGCCCTGATTGCGCAGCGGGAAGGCCAGGTTGTCGAACACCGTCATGGTGTCGTAGACCACCGGAAACTGGAAAACCTGGGCGATGTTGCGCTTTTCCGGGGTCAGTTCGTTGACCACTTTACTGTCGAACAGCACTTGGCCCTGGGACGGGCTGAGCAACCCGGAAATGATGTTGAGCAAGGTCGACTTGCCGCACCCCGAAGGCCCGAGCAGCGCATAGGCGCCGCCCTGCTCCCAGACGTGGTCCATCTCGCGAATCGCGTAATCCTCGGGGCCGGTCGGTGTGTGGGTGTAGCTGTGGGCAAGGCTCTGCAAACGGATTTCGGCCATCAGGCAACCCTCGCAATACGGCGACCGGGCGCCTGGACCAGCCGCCCCTGCATATCGAACACAAACAGTTTATGAGTCGGGATATAGATGC
Source organism: Pseudomonas sp. GW822-FHT02G04 (assembly GCF_058802085.1). Taxonomy (NCBI): domain Bacteria; kingdom Pseudomonadati; phylum Pseudomonadota; class Gammaproteobacteria; order Pseudomonadales; family Pseudomonadaceae; genus Pseudomonas; species Pseudomonas sp. GW822-FHT02G04. Next base: position 1,301 of record NZ_JBXANU010000002.1, on the reverse strand, counting down.
GAATCGGCGCATCGACGTCGTATTCGTGCACCCCCGGCAAGTGCAGCACCAACAGGAAATACTCGTTGCGCACGTGCAGGAAAGTTTCCGAACCGCTGATCTCGGCCACCTCGACGGTCACCGCCAGTTCCAGATCGTCGTCGTTGCTCGGCACCAGCGAGATATGGCTGGGACGCACGCCGAAACGGAACTCGCCCTCGCCCACCGGACGCAGATCGACGTTCAACGGGAAGTGCACGAAATTGGCGAAACTGACTTCGTTGCCGGCAATGCGCCCCGGCATCAGGTTGATCGGTGGCTCGGAGAACAACTCCGCCGCCAGCACGGTTTGCGGCTGGTGATACACCTCGGAGGACTTGCCGCTCTGAATCACCCGACCCTCGTGAAGAATCGTCGTGGTGCCGCCTAGCGCCAGGGCTTCGTTGGGTTCGGTGGTGGCGTAAATCGCAATGGTATTGCGCGCCTTGAACAGCTCGCGCATTTCCTGGCGCAGCTCTTCGCGCAGCTTGTAGTCAAGGTTGACCAGCGGCTCGTCGAACAGAATCAGCTCGGCGTCCTTGACCAGCGCCCGGGCCATGGCCGTGCGCTGTTGCTGGCCGCCGGAGAGCTCCAGTGGATGGCGCTGGAGGAATTTCTCGATGCGCAGCATCTTCGCGGTTTCCAGCACTTTGCTCTGGATCAGTTCATTGGCAACGCCGCCCTGACGCAGCGGCGAGGCGATGTTCTCGAACACCGTCATGGTCGGGTAATTGATGAACTGCTGATAGACCATCGACACGTTGCGCAAACGCACCGGGCGTTGGGTGACGTCGACGCCGTTCATCAGGATGCGACCGCTGTCGGGCTTGTCCAGACCGGCCATCAGGCGCATGAGGCTGGTTTTGCCGGACAGCGTGCGACCAAGCAAAACGTTGAACGATCCGGGTTCGAAATTAAGGCACGCATCGTCGATCCAGGTCTGGCCTTCGATGGTGCGGCTGACGTGTTCCAGGATTAGTGACATGGCTCGGCCTTTTTTTATTTTTTGAGTCAAGCGACCGGAGCACTACAGCGACATTCGTGCCAGAAATTCCAAGCGCTTGATTTGGCTTGAAATCCCCTCACACAAAACAAGAATCGCATTCGTTGCTGAACAGAAATGAACAACCACGAATGAACAATTGAACAGTTCAACGATTGACAATGAACAAATGTGAACAACACTCTATAGGCGCTTTCAGCCACACATTGCCCCTGTAGGAGCCAGGCGGGGGGGGGGGGGGGGGGGGGGGGGGGGGGGGGGGGGGGGGGGGGGGGGGGGG